>NZ_JBSEFI010000061.1:0-533 GCF_053570605.1 Flavobacterium sp. U410 | reverse complement strand
AAGCATATTCAAGTAGCTTTTATTGCTTGATCATTGTGAACTCGCCCTGAGGTAATGAAAAATCAGGAGGAAGAGACTCTCCTAAATGATAATTTACTCTATTTACATTAGCAATTTTTACTTTCATGATCTCCTGCCCGAAAACATTAGTAGTTCGCCTTAAAAACATATCCGCTAACCGGTTTGTAGAAACATCTTTTATTGTCAACATTAAACGTATTTCGTTAGGAGGACATTCCGGGCATTTCCACATTATAAATTCATTATAATCAATAATGAAATTTCCATCTATATTATGCAAAATTTGATTGTCATAGACAATATCAATTTCCGGAAGGGTATTCATGACTATAAGACCATTGACTGTATATTCATATTCTCCTATGATCAGATCTTCATAATATTCCCTGTTGTACTGCATTACTTTTTTTTTCAGCACTATTTTAAAAGTTGTATTGCCATTGCTGTAGACGTACGTTCCTTCAAAAGCATCCAATAGATCGTTTACGTCTTTATAATATGCTCCAGATAAA
>NZ_JBSEFI010000060.1:0-536 GCF_053570605.1 Flavobacterium sp. U410 | reverse complement strand
GTTATCTGGAGCATATTATAAAGACGTAAACAATCTATTGGATGCTTTTGAAGGTACTTTTGTTTACACCAATGGTTTCACTCAATTAAAAATAAAATTAGTCAAAAAAGTACAGCAATTTAATGGCAGGTATTATGAAGATTTAATTATTGGGGAATACCAATACATTGAAAACGGAACTGAAATAGTTAATACACTAGATGACATTGATCTAACGTATATAAATCAACATCAACATAATATTTTTGGAAATATGCTTGTTGATAAAAACTATCCTAGATGGATATGTCTTGCTTGCGGTTCAAATGAAAATAGACTAACATTAGGTATAATGGATAATATTTCTGATAGATTTGGATATCTAATTCTCCGTAAAATGACATCTTTAGCCCCTTCAGGGCAAACGGTTGTAACCTTACAAGCAAAGATAACAAATGTTTCTCGAACTTTTTCGGATAACCCTAACCCTCCTGATTTTTCATTACCTCAGGGCGAGTTCACAATGATCAAGCAATAAAAGCTACTTGAATATGCTG
>NZ_JBSEFI010000059.1:0-600 GCF_053570605.1 Flavobacterium sp. U410 | reverse complement strand
AATTAAAAAGTCATTAAGATCTGTAAATGAAGATTCATCATAAATTACCTGATTGGTAATCAAATCTGTTACTTTCAGTTTGCCGGCTACAAAATCTCCATAAAAATAAAACCCACTGGGATAAGTTGTCTTTTGCTGTTGAAACAAAATAAAAGTAAACGTATACTTTTTATTGTTAGCCGTTCCTTCCCATGTGCCTAACCAAAATGGGAACTCGTTATCTAGATCTTTCAAATAAGCTCCGCTAGGATAATCAAGTGTTCTGTAAGGAACAATAGTAGTTACCGTCTGGCATTTTACATTCAGACTTATCAATAACAAAAAAATAATTTTAAATACTGTTTTCATAATTCTATTTTTTCTAGTTGCATGGTGTTCTTTCTAATTTATTTTTGTTCAAAGTCTTTCGAGTCCATTTTATATTATAGTTATTAATATCCGTTTCATTCTCTACCTCTCCTTCAAACAAAGCCACTTTATCCTCAAGTCCCATTCCTGACAGAGCCTTTAAAAACATTTTTTGCAACTGCTCTTTTCTACCACTTGCTGTAGAATATTCTCTTAAAATATTTTTTGCTTTTTTTTCATAATCTCTCATCT
>NZ_JBSEFI010000058.1:0-605 GCF_053570605.1 Flavobacterium sp. U410 | reverse complement strand
GAAATAAATATTATGAAAATGATGCAAGAGCTATTTTAAGAGAGTATTCTACAGCAAGTGGCAGAAAAGAGCAGTTGCAAAAAATGTTTTTAAAGGCTCTGTCAGGAATGGGACTTGAGGATAAAGTAGCTTTGTTTGAAGGAGAGGTAGAGAATGAAACAGATATTAGTAACTATAATATAAAATGGACTCGAAAGACTTTGAATAAAAAGAAATTAGAAAGAACACCATGTAACTAAAAAAAGAAAATTATGAAAACAATATTTAAAATTATTTTTTTGTTCTTGATAAGTCTGAATGTAAAATGCCAGACAATAACCGCTATTGTTCCTTATAAAACTAAAACTTATGATGCAGTGAATGGAGCTTATTTTAAAGACTTGGATAATGAGTTTCCGTTTTGGTTAGGCACATGGGAAGGAACGGCTAACAATAAAAAGTATACGTTTACTTTTGTTTTGTTTCAGAGTAGTCTATCCCAGTTCGCTAACGGTATTTATTTTTATAAAGACTTTGTAGCCGGCAAACTGAAAGTAACAGATTTGATTACCAATCAGGTAATTTATGATGAATCTTCATTTACAGATCTTAATGACTTTTTAATC
>NZ_JBSEFI010000057.1:0-628 GCF_053570605.1 Flavobacterium sp. U410 | reverse complement strand
AAAAAATGAACATCATGAACTTCTGCTTTTGTAATATCTAAAGAATGAAAAACTCCTGATACAGAACAAACCCCATGAAGCTTATAACCATAAAACCAACTGTTTTGTGAAGCACAAAAACCTTTAGAAGGAGCTGTCTCAAATTCATCTTTACAGATTTTAATTCTGCTGTGACGAGAAAATTTACAGATTTCCAACGGCATACTGTCAACAATAAAATAGTTTTCGAACTCCAAGAATCGGTTGGCTAATTTGGTTCTGATTTCTTCAGAAAACAAAAACAGTTTTCTTCTTCTTTTATTGAATTGACTACGTTCAATTAAGTTAGGAATCATACCGGAACTAATCTGTTTAAAAAGTGAATTCTCACTATCAATAGACATGAATTCAGCTGTTAGACTAAGTGCTATTATCTCTAAATCAGACATCTTGCCACTTCTTCCAACTCTTGATTTAGATACTGAATCATAATTCAAAGAACTTATAACTTCTAAAACCTTAAAATAATTTTTAACTATATTTGACATCGATATTGGTTGTTTAGCGACTTCAAGATACTGCTTTGCAGTGTCTTGACCAATATCTAATCGTTTTTAATTTACCTTAAATAATTTCACCCAACGGGTTA
>NZ_JBSEFI010000056.1:0-687 GCF_053570605.1 Flavobacterium sp. U410 | reverse complement strand
TCAACCCTTTCAGGCGGATTGCTTATGAACATTCCGGCACCGGTCAATACACTGGGCGGACAGTATAATGACGACGGCAGTACAATAAACGAGTATGACGATGCAGCAACCGCCTCGTTGTGTCATCTGGACTATAGTTTTAGCGATGCGGTGCAGAACGTGAACAATTCCGTAACCAATGAAGATGTAGTAGGTCACTTTGATTTTGACAGCACCTTATCGGGTACGTTAACCAGAGAAGCTAATGCTGTTGTTTTTAATACACAAGATCAAGGAGTAGTATACTATCACGGAACAACAGTAACCGGTAGTATTGCCATAGAACAAACGCCTGATGCTAACGCTTCGGACTATTATACTTTTGGTATATGTCCAAATGATACCGATGGCGACGGCTTGCTGGATATTTACGAAGTAAGTATTGAAAACGGACAGATCGTTTTTACAGATACTGATGGCGACGGCATACCGGATTATTTAGATGTGGATGATGACGGTGACGGAATTTTGACTGCTAACGAAATGCCGGACAACGACAACAACCACGAACCTAACGATGCTTTGGATACCGACGGCGATGGCATACCGAATTATTTAGACGTGGACGATGACGGCGACGGTTATGCCACCTGGGAAACCTTGGAAGGCGGTCCGGGCTTTTTTAACCCACAGTTGCCGGATGATACC
>NZ_JBSEFI010000055.1:0-768 GCF_053570605.1 Flavobacterium sp. U410 | reverse complement strand
TAAATATCATTAACAGAAAAGTTAACCGTTGAAATACATCCATTTGCTGTAACCTCAACTTCATAATCTCCTGTAGCCGTTAATTGAACTGATTTCGTTGATCCAATAACATCTCCACTAGCATTAAACCATTGGTAGGTAGAATTTTCTTTATCTGAAAAAACTGTAGCCACATATTGTACTCCCTGACAACTAGATATTACGGAAACTATAGGTGCTGTCGGTAAATCATTAACATCATACATGATTGATGAAACCTCTTGACAACCATTAATAGTATTTCTGACATAAACATAGTAACTACTATTTGGTTCTAAAGCTGTAAATTCAACTGAACTTTGAAATGTGATTCCGTCTAAACTATATTCATAATTCGGATCTAGAGGGGTTAATACTTCTAAAACTCCTGTAGGATTAGCACAAGTTGGTTGAGTTACAGAGGCTGTTGGAACACCAATATTTGTTACAGAAACTATTACTTCGGCAGTATCAGGCGTACAAGATCCATTATTAACTGTATAAGTATATGTACCTGCTACATCTAAACTTGGATCAAATACTCCTGTTCCACTAGTTAATGCTGGTGACCAAGTTCCGTTTATATCAGGTGTTCCTCCCAAATAATCAAATAAATTAACTGTATTTCCTGTTGAACAAACAGATACACTACCATCTGTTCCTGCACTAACAGGATTTGAAACCGTTACTACTACATCAGCACTTGCCGGAGCGCAAGATCCTGCACCATTAATACTGTAAGTATAGGTT
>NZ_JBSEFI010000054.1:0-956 GCF_053570605.1 Flavobacterium sp. U410 | reverse complement strand
ATTGCAGCAGCTTAGTGTAAAAATTGACATAAGTAAAAGAAAGTGTTTTTTCATTGATTCTATAATTTGTTTTATCGTTATTCTGTAAATAAAGTATCAAAACGTCCTTCTCGAATTTCTATTCTTTCTCCTGTAACAGGATGTTGTACATCAAACCAAAAAGTACCTGATACTATATGATTGGTAAAATCTAATTTGGTTATGGTCAGTTCGCCTGTGTATTGAGAATCTGTATTTGAACTCAAACCATCTGTAGAACTCGTTTTAAAAAAAGCTCCCCCTATGGCATTTCCATTTATATCTTCTAATAATTCTAAGACTTCCCCCTGAGAAATAGTTTTTTTTCTTGTACCTAAGCTAATAGATATTGGAGTTAAATTTTCATCATATCCACTAATAGAAAAATAATACTCTCCATCTACATATTGGTAAAAACAGTTAAACCAGCCTCCACTGGTGTCTATAAAAGCTTCTCCATTTACATAACAGGCAAACGTTCCTGCACCGGTTTGTGTTGCTGGCGGTAAAGAAGCATTACTGTCATCATCTTTATTGCAGCAGCCTAAAGTAAAAGCTGCTAATACTAATAATACTATTTTTTTCATTGATTCTATAATTTGTTTTATCGTTATTCTGTAAATAAAGTATCAAAACGTCCTTCTCGGATTTCTATTCTTTCTCCTGTATATGGATTTGTAATGTTAAACCAAAAAGTTCCCGATACTATATGATTGGTAAAATCTAATTTGGTTATGGTTAACTCACCTGTATCTTCTTGATTTGTCCAAACAAATGTACCAGTACTAATATTTTGTGTTATTCCTCCCGCTCCTGAAGCTGCGTTTTCTTCTGTTGGTAGAGTCAAAATATAAGTTTCATTTTCTTGTATTTCCAGCATGTTGGTACTAAGCCCTATACTTGTTAACATTCCTATTTTACCATCTCCTTGTATTCCG
>NZ_JBSEFI010000053.1:0-985 GCF_053570605.1 Flavobacterium sp. U410 | reverse complement strand
TCTGATTATCCGTTTATGCACCTGTTATATTCGCAATTACTAGTCTGTCAAAGAGTTTGTCTCCAAAATACCGTCTGTTTAATTTGTAAATAAACTCGTTGAGATACAACTGTAAGTATTTCCTTTTGATTTTATGGTAGTTGCCCAGCAATGTCCGTTTTGCATTACTGATTGCGATATGCACCCATTTGAGTGTTTCCTTGGTGGTTTTGGCGTCTGATTTCTCGGTGACGTGCAATTCCACCAGATCGGAGATGTCAACGTAAGAAGTGCTTTTGTCCGAAAATACGATGGCATCATCCTCCATGCAGTCCCTGACCACGCCGTTGATTCCTTCACTTTGATGGCTATCCAGTACCCTGGCCTTGAAATAACGCACATGCTTCTCCTTTTTGCCCGTTTCGATATCTTCCAACGGGGTGCTTTCGGCCATCACCGCAACGTTCTGCTTTCCCTCGGCTCCCCGGCCACGTGTACCCTTGCCTCGCTCGATTTCCTTACTGGCCACCGAAAAGTAACCCTCATCCAGTTCTATCATCCCTTCCAGTGTATACCTTGCATCCCGGTTGCCCATCGCCCTGCGGAGTTTGTGTACCATCGCCCATACCGGTTCGTAACGCTTCAATCCTAATTGCTTCTGGAGTTCGTTGGTGGAGAATCCCTTTTTTGTGCAACTCATCAGGAACATCGTTTTGTACCACACCAGAAACGGCAGCTTGGAGCTCTCCATGATCGTACCGCTGCGCAACGAGGTGCGGAAACGGCAACCTTTGCATTCATAACTCCATTTACCCTGTAACCAATAATGGGAAGTGCCCCCGCATCGCTTGCAGACAACCCCTTCCTTATCACGCTGCTCCTTGAAATGCAAACGACAATCTTCCTCCGAACCGAAATGAGCCGTAAAACTGAATATGTTCATAATCCCTGCTTTTTGAGCGCTAATATACTAAAAATATTAGGTGTGTTTGCGGAGAATCAGATA
>NZ_JBSEFI010000052.1:0-1045 GCF_053570605.1 Flavobacterium sp. U410 | reverse complement strand
CCCGTTGTGCATTATGAACTAAAATGATAAAAAGTTGTTCATTTGATTGAAAATCAGTAAATTGAATTAGCTATAATTTATTTACAATGAACAACTTAAGTGCAAATTACGAAAGAATTTTGGAAGTTTTGAGAAAAATATCAAATGAAAACCTTCTGTTTTATCAAAGACGAGTTCCCAAATTGAAAGATTTAGAATTGATAAGTCTGGCATTAACTGCTGAGTATATGGGCATTGATAGCGAAAATCATCTTTTTCGCCAAATTCCAAAAACAATAAAATGTAAGATAGAGCGAAGCGTTTATAATCGTCGCAAACGTAGATTAGCAAATAGCATCAATGATTTACGAATGAAAATAGTTAGAAGTTTTAATGAGTTTGAGAAGTTTTTCATCATTGACAGTATGCCTATGGAGGTCTGTAAACTTTCCAGAAGTGGTACTTCGAAAATCTGTAAAGATGCCGAATATTGCTATCCAAACAGAGGTTTTTGTGCTTCTCAACAAATGCATTTCTATGGATATAAACTCCATGCAGTTTGCTCTGTAAATGGCGTTTTCCAAAGTATAGATTTGAGTCCTGCTTCTGTGCACGACATCCATTATTTAAAAGACATCAGAGAACAATTATCGGATTGTACATTGCTTGGAGATAAAGGATATTTGTCGTCTGAAGTCCAAATAGATTTATTCAATTATGCTAACATAGAACTGGAAACTCCCAAAAGAATCAATCAAAAGGACTACAAACCACAGTTTCATTTATTCAAAAAACAGCGAAAGCGGATTGAAACGCTATTTTCACAACTTTGTGACCAATTTATGATACGAAGGAATTATGCCAAAACTTTTGAAGGGTTTAAAACCAGATTATTAGCTAAAATAACGGCTTTAACTGTTGTGCAGTTTATAAACAAGACATATTTTAACCGAAATATCAATAACTTAAAAGTCAGTATTATTTAAAATGCACAACGGGTTATAGTTATAGTGCAAAGCACCCATTTTTGAGAATACGATTGTAAAACGTACAAAAAAGTTCAAGA
>NZ_JBSEFI010000051.1:0-1294 GCF_053570605.1 Flavobacterium sp. U410 | reverse complement strand
CGGCGGCGGCGGAAACACCGGCGGAACACCGGGCGATGAGGATTATGATGACGGCTTGGTAGACCCGAAAACCTGTAAAGGTTGCGGTGGCGTGGTGACGGTACCTGTTCCGGAGTTGGAACAAGTGGAAGAAGATGATTGTAATACATCTCCGGAAAAATTATTAGAGATTTTTCCTAACGCTTCACTTACTATCAGACAAACTTTAGCAAATTATATAAATGATTACGGCGCAGCCTTTGGAATTGATACCAAAGAAAAATTATGCCATTTTTTAGCGCAAACTGGAGCTGAAACAGGTGGTTTTACAACATTAAATGCAACTGAAAATTTAAACTATACAACAGCTGAAAGACTTAAAGAGATATATTATATTTTTAAGGATTCAAATCCAAACGCCATAGATCCAACTCCTTATTTAAATAACCCAACAGCATTAGCTAATTTAGTCTATTGTTGTCAGTATGGCAATGGAAATGAAGCCAGTGGAGATGGATCCTTATATAAAGGGAGAGGAATAATTCAACTCACTTGGAAAGGAAACTATGATGCTTATGTAGAATATTTAAACAGCATAGGATATGGATGGTCATATTATCAACCTAGCAATTTAGAAAATATACAAATGCATTCCATATTAAGTGGCATGTGGTTTTTTAAAGTTAGAGTCTTAGATAAAATAACGATCAACTCTGATACAACTGTTTCTAAAGTTACAAGTAGAATTAATCCTGATATGGTAGGATTAAATAAAAGAAAAAATTATTTTAACCAAGCAATGGAAACAATAAACTGTCAATAAAATATGAAAACGTTAAAAACACTTTTAATTATAGTTTCTGTTCTTATAGCAGTAACTATTAACGGTAAAATATTAACTAATAATCTTAAACTTCAAACACCAGAACAAAGAATTTTAGGAATTTGGATTATGGAGAACAGCCCAAGTGATAAAATTGAGTTTTTACCAAATGGTGTTGTCAACATATATATTGATAACACTCTAGAGTCAACATATAATTATATTATTTCTAACGAATGTAATGGAATAATACCTTCTTCCTCCGATAATAATGGGAATAAATTAGTTTTAAAATATATTTACCCTGAAGGAGATTCCTTTTGTAATTATATACTAAGTGGAGTTTATGAAGATAACAATCATACATTATCTTTACTAACAGAAGGACAAGGTAAAATTATAGTTTATATGAGGCCGTAGAATATGAAAATTATAAAAATTATTGTGATTTTCGCTTTAGGAATTATAACATATAGTTTTATTGATAAAAGG
>NZ_JBSEFI010000050.1:0-1418 GCF_053570605.1 Flavobacterium sp. U410 | reverse complement strand
CGGTGGTAACAGCGGAACCGGCGATTCAGGATCGGATAGTAGCGGTGGCGGAAACACCGGCGGAACACCGGGCGATGAGGATTATGATGACGGCTTGGTAGACCCGAAAACCTGTAAAGGTTGCGGTGGCGTGGTAACGGTACCTGTTCCGGAGTTGGAACAAGTGATAGACCCTACAGATCCCTGCTCAAAACTGAAAGATTTGTTTAATGTTCCCATTACTCCATCCTTAAAAGATATTATTCAAAATCACTTAGAAACGGATATTGCCATAAACCCAAATGGAGAAAAAGGAGCAGTAATAACTAAAGATGCATCAGGGAACTATTCAAGAGCAATACTCCCTCCCACGTCTACAGCTTTAATAGGTATTCCTACTGCGACAACTATTCCAGGTTTATATGTTGCAATTCATACCCATCCTACCTTTGTAACATTTCCTATGTTTTCTTGGAGCGACATCTATGTACTGCACAGCATAAATTCGGAGATAGATTCACATAATGAAGGTTTGGCAACATTTTTGTTAACTTGTGATTTAGATGGTACGGGTAATTATCAAACGTATGCTATAGTATTCAACAGTTCAACAGCCGATATTGTTGATATGATTTTAAACAATCCTTTTAATAATGGAATGACCAAAAAACAAATAGCTGCATCTATAGACGCAGAACTTGAACAAAAATTTATTGCTGAAGATAAAAATGGAACAAAAAATTATGAAAGAGCATTTTTAGAACAAATACTTAATACAAATGTTTCTCTTTACAAAGCGAATAGCGCTTTAGACAACTGGGACAGACTAGAGCTCAATCAAACTACTAATAATGTACAAAATATTCCGTGTAACTAAAAAATATAGAATGATGAAAAAAACAGCATATATACTAACACTATTATTAACTTCTTTAACCTTTGGTCAAAGCCCTATTATTGATTTATTAGATGATGATGGAAATAAAATAGCTAATGCTTATTACAAAGACACAAACAATTTACTGGACGCTTTTGAAGGTACTTTTGTTTACACCAATGGTTCCACTCAATTAAAAATAGAATTAGTCAAAAAAATACAGCAATTTAATGGAAGGTATTATGAAGATCTGATCATAGGAGAATACCAATACATTGAAAACGGAACTGAAATCGTTAATACACTAGATGAAATTGATCTAGCGTATATAAATCAACATCAACATAATATTTTTGGCAATATACTTGTTGATAAAAACTATCGCAGATGGATCTGCTCTACTTGTGGTTCAAATGAAAACAGGCTAGTGATAAGCATAATGGATAATATTTCTGATAGATTTGGGTATTTAATTCTCCGTAAAATAACATCTTTAGACTCTTCAGGACAAACGGTTGTAATTTTACAGGCAAAAATAACTAATGTATCTCAAAGTTTTTCG
>NZ_JBSEFI010000049.1:0-1751 GCF_053570605.1 Flavobacterium sp. U410 | reverse complement strand
CTGGACGATGGAAATGATAGAGATTTAAGTGATTGGAGACACAATATGAATGTTTGTTACACAAGTAATGGTTGTGATGCACCGTTTCCAGGATATTAAATAATAAAACTGCTGCAGAATTCTGCAGCAGTTTAAATCGTTTTTTATGAAAAAAATATTTTTAATAGTACTGTTGCATTTTTGTTTTTTTGGAAAATCCCAAATAAAATCAGGGAAAATTGTTTACAAAACGTTTTATAATGTAAAAAGAGCTACAGATGAACTTAAACAAGAAAACATACATCTTTATCAAAAATATTATAACTGTGAAATTATTGCACATAATTTAGAATTTAAGTTAGAGTTCAATGATAGTATATCTAAATTTTCTTCAAATGATTATCTTTCATCTGAAGAATTTGATCCTATTTATGAAAGACTTACAAGAAGTGCTTTTGGTTATAATGATACATATTTTACAAATTCAAAAAAAGATTCAATTTTTGAATATGCAATGTTTTATGATGGTTTAAGACTTTTGAAACATAGTTCAATAGATTATGAATGGACATTTCATAATGAGTCTAAAATAATAAGTGGTTATACTTGCTATAAAGCTACAACAACCTATAAATTTTATTGGAATGGAAAGGATCGTGAATTTCCTATTATTGCGTGGTACTGCCCTGAAATTCCATTAAAATATTCACCGCTCAGATATGGTGGTACTTTGCCAGGATTAGTTTTAGAACTTAGTGAAACTTACAAAACTTGGATTGCAACTAAGATATTTATAAATGAGAAGATTGAAAGTTTGCAAATGCCTTTAAATATTGAAGAGTTTGATGCCCAAAAAATGGAGCTTTTAATAAAAGAGGCAAAAGAAACAAAATAAAAATAGCCTAAAAACTAGATGATTTATAATATAAAATGAAAAAAACACTTTTTTTCCTTTTCCTATCGTTAAGAATGTTGAGTCAAAATGATTCAGGGGAAATAACTTATAATATTTATTTAGGTTTTGATGAAGGGTTTTCTAAAAATGAAACCTTAAAAGGATTTTATGAAAAAGCACAAACTGGAGCAAAAGATATTTCTTTTAGTTTAACTATAAATAAAGATATTTCTTTGTTTAAAGTCAATGACGGTATAAACACTGAGGAGATAAATTTTGCAAAAGCATTTACTGAGGCAACAAATAAATATTTTATAGATCTTCATTCAAACAATAATATCAAGCAAATTGATAACCATTTAGGGAAGTTTATTATTAATTATACTAGAAAAACAGATTGGAAATTAGAAAATGAAACCAAAACTATTCAAGGTTATTTATGCTACAAAGCTGTTTCTGAGTTGGTTGTTAAAAATAAAAAAGGAGAGTTTAAATACCCAATAATAGCTTGGTATTGCCCGGCTATTCCATATAGTTTTGGTCCAAAAGGATATTATGGGTTGCCAGGGTTAATTTTAGAACTTCAAGAAAGAAATACTACTTATGGAGCAGTTAAAATAGACTTAAATAAACAAAATATAATAATAAAAAAACCTAATGAAGGAAAATTGGTAACTCAAGAAGAATTCAATGAGATTGCTTCTAAAACACCAAATTTTTAATTTAAGATGCTAAAAAAAATTCTTGTATTGTTTTTATTATTTTGTCAATTCTCCTTCTCCCAAACCCTTACCGGCGTGGTGCAAGACAGTATAAAGCCTCTAAAAAACAAAAAGAAAACGCTCCATTTTAACACCTAAAAATTTTAAATAAGTAT
>NZ_JBSEFI010000048.1:0-2283 GCF_053570605.1 Flavobacterium sp. U410 | reverse complement strand
ATATTCCAGGTATCATTAATTCCATCACCATTAGGAGTAAAATACTTTGGATAATCGATAACCATCACTGTTTCTTGTAAGAATGTACAACCTTGGGTATCTACCACTGTCACTAAATGTTCTCCTGCACTAACTCCTGTAAAGATATTACTATCCTCTAAAGAACCTTCGTCTAACTGATACAGATACGTTCCGTTTGTTCCTCCGGTAATTGTAATTGCAATTGTTGCATTATCACTAAAGGCATCCGTAACTGTTGTCGTTATACTGTTTGCAGGTACTGTTTCGTAAACCGTAACCGTATTTGATACTGAAGAACAAGTTGTGTTCAAGTTACTTACTACCACATAATAATCTCCGGGCTCGTCTATCTCTATACTTGAATTATTGTTAAATGTTGCTATTAAAACATCTCCGGCAGTATCCACTTTATACCATCTAAATTGATAGTTTCCTCCACTAAAATCTCCGGCATTTAAATGGGTAATTTGGAATACTGTTCCTCCTATCTGTTCCACACACAATGCAGAATCTTCTAATACAGGCTCTGGTAACGGATTTACATATACTGTTAAATATTGGTAAACTCCCATACAGTCTCCTAAGGTTGTCCAAAACTTATACGTCACATAGCCTTGTTCACTATTATCCACCACACTCAAGATATCTGTTACATTTACAGGAGATACACTTGATTGATATTCCACTGTTACGTCAGCGCCATCAACATTGTAAATATCTTGTGCCTGCCAGTGAATTATTGTACCGGCAACAGAACCTGATTCTAAGGATATCGATGGTATACCCGATGCTACAGTATCACCACTACATATTTCATAACTACTACCCGATACCAATAAAAGTTTTACCGGATTTGGATTCACTGTTATTGTAATAGTCTCTTCTGCTCCCGTACAATTACCCAACACAGGTGTAAAATGAAAAGTTACTGTACCTGCTTGAGATGTGTTCGTAACCTCTACCGGCAATATTACTTCACCATTGGTACTTATTCCACTTATTGATCCACTTGTACTTACTCCTGTTAAATCGGCATACCAATGATAAGCCACTCCCAATCCTGCATAAGAAGAATTGGCCGTCACGCTTATTGTATCTCCTGTACATACTGCCGTTGTTGCACTAGATATCCCTAAATCTATCTGAGGCACAGGATTGATATAAATCGCAGGGTAACTAGGATCTGTTCCGATGTTTACCGTTTGTCCTTGACACAATCCACTTGAAGAAGTAGGGGTAATTGAAACTAATACCTGACCTTGTTGATAATCGTTAAGTAATCCTATCACCTGATTCATATTCTGTGTCTCATCTCCATTATACACAAATGAGGTTCCGCCACTAGCCGGTGGTATTAAGGTAATAGTCCATAAATATCCGTCTGCATCAACCGTAGTGAAATTAATATCTAATGAATCCCCACTACACAATTCCTCAGAATATGTTAAACCTATAATTCTAGGGGTTGGCGCTATTATAATAGCTCCTGTACTACCTATGGATCTTGTACAACCTGCTGTAGAAGTCACATCAACCAAAGTAAATGTAGTATCGGATGATAAAGCAGGTGTTTGCCATCCGGTATAATTTCCACTTGAGTCTAAAGTTACTTGATAATTTGTTGTACCATCTGTTATCGTTATAATAGCATTTGGCGTTCCTGTAAAATCAATCTGACCTGCTACATTATTACAAACTGATGGCGTCTGAATAGTAAAACTAGCTGTTGGTAAAGGATTAACAATAAGCGTACTGCTATTAGTTACTGTACTGAAACAAGTCGTAGCAAGATTTCTAATTTCTGTTAATTGTATTGTTTGATTTGCAGTAACACTTGAAACCGGAACAATACCTTCACCGGAAGCATTTAAGTTTACTGTCGTTATTACACCGCCATTTAAACTATAACTTACTCGCGTATTTGGTGTTCCTGTAATTGTAAATTGACCGGAGCCATTTTCACACACAGGACCGTTATTTGACACATTAATAATTGTTGGTAATGGATTTACTGTAACTGTATTGGATTGATTTACTGCAACCACACAACCATTATCTATATTTATTACCGTTAAAGTCACATTTGTACTTGCGTTTGGTACTGATACTGTAGCTTGACCTGATGCATCTAAAGGGATTGTAACATTGCTACCTCCATTTACAGAGTATAAAACATTGGCTCCCGGAGTTCCTTGCAAATAAAAGTCTGCTGTATTTCCGGAACAAATTACTCCTCCGTTACTAATTCCTGTAAAAGTAGGA
>NZ_JBSEFI010000047.1:0-2369 GCF_053570605.1 Flavobacterium sp. U410 | reverse complement strand
CCTTTTGGTCAGTTACTGCCTAACAGACATGCAAGCTCTGATTCATACCGTTACGGCTTCCAAGGACAAGAAAAAGACGATGAGATTAAAGGGGAAGGAAATTCTTTAAATTATACTTTTAGAATGCACGACCCACGTGTGGGAAGGTTTTTTGCTACTGATCCACTTGAAAGTAAGTTCCCTTGGAACTCTCCTTATGCATTTAGTGAAAATAAAGTAATTGCACATATTGAATTAGAAGGATTAGAAAGTGTTTCTTTTACCGAGAAAGATGGAGTACAAAATTTAGTAATAGTAAATTTTGGATATGATGGTGTAGATAGAGAAAAAGAACACACACAAGAAATAGGAGCAGATGATGGATTAGTTAATATTGTTGCTACAGGAAATGGTTTAAAAATAGTTCATTTTGCTTCTTCTGCTACAAACAGTACAAAAACTACGATAAAAGAAACTGTAATATCATTCCAAAAAGCCCATCCTGACGGCAAAGTAATTTTAGTAGGTCATAGTGGTGGTGCTGATAATCTGATTGAGTTTGCAAAAGAAAATTCAGGTATCGCCATAGATTTACTTATAACTTTGGATGCTCGTGATCCAGATAAATTTGGGTGGACAGATACTAACATTCCATCTAATGTAGAAAATGCTATCAATTATTATCAAAATACAGACCCGCTTAATTTTATAAGCGATAGAACTATGGATTTCTCAGATGAGACTAACGGAGTTAATGTTCTTTCTCCTGGCTCTAATCATAGGTCTATAGATAATGATCAATGGCAGAATATAATAAAAGATATTAATAATCAATTAAAGGGTAGGGATGCTGTAAAAGAAGCAGGAGAAAGAAAACAAGAAACCCACGAACCTGAAAAATCAACAAATGTAATTTCTAAGTAGCAATGAGAAAGAATCTGATAAAAGTTTTATTGATATTGAATATAGTTTATATCTTATTTAAGCAAGGTGTTTTTGGTTTAAAAAGAATAGCGGATTTAAATTTTGTTACTGAAATGATTTTATTTTTTTTAGTTCCAACAATAACTGTTATTTCATTAATTATTTTTTTACTTATAAAAAAACTAAATGATAATTTTATTTTTTATGAGTTATGTATTATAATAATTTTATTAATATTATTAATAATCCAGTATTTTATACCTGTTTCATCAATAATAGTATAGATTGGTAGTATGGTAAATAGGTGCTTTTGTTAAATGATGTATTTTTGTATTTGATTATCAGTAAGTTGTAAAAAGGATAGGCTTTGTAAAATAGGTTAATTCTGGTTCGTTGAAATATTGAAACTTTCTTAGAAGCTGTAAAATAAGGGTTCTTGTTTTTAAGGTATGGTAAATTGGTGCTTGATTATATTTGTATTTATGAAATGAACAAATCGAATTCAATAAGATAAAAACTATAATGGGAAAATATCGAATTAAATGTAAAAACTGTAATCAAACGAATTGTATTAAGAAAGGCAAACGAAATGGAAAACAACGCTATTATTGTAAAATTTGTCATTTGAATTTCCAAGATAGTTATAGATACAAAGCCCGTGATTTAACGATCAATTGTGTGATATCCAGATTATTGAAGAATGGTTGTGGAGTTATGGACGTTTCAAGAGTATTGGAAATATCACCAAAGACAGTATTGTCAAGGATGTTAAAAATTAGTAATCAACTTAAAATACCTTTTTTTAATAGACTTGGTTGTAAATTTGAAGTTGACGAGATGTCGATAAAAATAGCTAATGGTAAGAAACAAAATTGGTTAATCTATGGTATTGAAAAGGTAAGCAGGCAAGTTGTTGCTATTAGAATAGGTTCAAGAAGTACAGAAAACATAAGCCCTTTAATAGATAAAATACTGTTGTTAAACCCTAAAAGGATTTACACAGATGGTTTAAATATTTATTCAAGTTTAATTCCGAAAGAAATTCACAAGCGCTTTCAGTATTGTACTAACAGAATTGAACGTAAAAACCTTACGTTGCGAACCCATATTAAAAGATTGAGTAGGAAAACAATCTGTTTTTCAAGAGAAAAGAAATATCTTGAAGCCCATTTAAGAATCTACTTTTGGGGATAGTTTTTTAAAAGCGACAAGAGAAGCATAGCCCCGATAGAGACAGGCACCATGTGCAGGCGAAAGCGGGACAAGTAGTGAGTAAGAAACAAAGCATGTGCTTCTTGATAAAAAAATAACACACTTTTGAAACGGGCTATGTTTTTAGCGCTTCTCAGCTGGAAGAAGGTCAAGGACTTGATCTTTCGTTTGTTTACGGCGGAGCGACCAACAGTATGCTAACCTTAGGCAATACCTCAACAGTGGCATTAGCGGTAAGCACCACTACCGGAAAC
>NZ_JBSEFI010000046.1:0-3152 GCF_053570605.1 Flavobacterium sp. U410 | reverse complement strand
TTGCGAAATCCCTAAAGGAATATCACCAAACGGAGATGACAAGAACGATGAATGGGATTTAAGCGAGTTTAATGTAACTAAAGTTGAGATATTCAACCGATACGGCTTGAAGGTATATTCAAAATCGGGCGGATACACGAATGAGTGGCACGGTCAGTCAAACAATGGAGATGACTTACCGACAGCGACCTATTACTATGTGGTAGAGTTTAGCGACATGCCATCCAGAACAGGTTGGGTGTATATAAACAGACAAGAATAAGAACAAAATAACAGACTCTGCTCCACCGTGAGGTGGGGCAGTATTAAAAAAAGCATTTAAGTAATGAAAAAACTTGTAGTAGCTATCATTGCGGTGTTAGGGATCTCCGGAGAGGTCTTCGCACAGCAAGACCCTCACTATACACAATACATGTACAACATGAGTGTTATGAATCCGGCGTATGCGGGATCGAAAGAGAATTTGTCGATGGGTTTATTGTACAGAAAACAATGGGTAGAGATAGAAGATGCACCAACTACGGCGACCTTCTTTGGGCATAGTCCTGTAGGGAAGAACGTAGGTTTAGGATTGTCTGTGATCTCAGATAAGATAGGGCCTGTTGAAGAGAACAATATTTACGGAGACTTCTCATACACATTGAATTTAGGAGGCGATCACAAGTTAGCCTTCGGTATCAAAACCGGATTGACCCTTCATAAAGTAGGTCTTTTCTCAGATATCGGTAACGGACACGTACCTGATTTAGACGACCCTGCTTTCCAGGAAAACGTAAGCAATACCTATTTCAATATCGGATCAGGATTGTTTTATTACACCAACAAATACTATGTTGGATTCTCGGTTCCGAACATGTTAAAGTCAAAACATTTGGATTTATCGGTTGATAATCAACAGTATAAATTTGGATCAGAAACCTCACATTACTTCTTAACAGGGGGATATGTGTTTGATTTATCACAAACGGTAAAATTCAAACCGTTTTTCATGTTGAAATCGGCATTTAACGTATCACCGTCATTAGATTTATCCGCGAACTTTTTATTCAGTGAGAAGTTTGAGATCGGAGGTACGTACCGTTTAGACGACAGTTTCGGAGCTATGGCGAGCTATGCCATTACACCGAACTTAAAGTTGGGTTACGCTTACGACCATATCGTATCCGATTTGAAAGTAACGACACCATCATCACACGAGATCATACTATTGTTTGATTTGAACTTCCCTAAGAAAGTATCAAGTTCACCAAGATTTTTCTAACCTAAAAGCGATACCGACATGAAGAAATTAGTATACACCTTAAGTTTTGTGATCGCTTGTGGAATGGTAAGCGCACAGATCAAAGATACCAAAGCGGCGGACAAATTATTTGACCGTTACGAATACACAGAAGCAGCGAACGAATATTTGAAATTAGCCGATAAAGGCAAAGCCGATGCTTATGTAAACAAACAATTGGCAGAATGCTATTACAACGTATTCAATTCAAAAGAAGCCGTAACATGGTATGCCAAAGTGGTACAAGAACCACAAGAAGCCGAAACATATTATAAATATGCCCAAATGTTAAAAGCCGAAGGCAAATATGCCGAAGCCGACAAACAGATGGAGAAATTTGCTTCTTTGGCACCAAAAGACCAAAGAGCGATTACTTTTAAAGCCAACAAGAACTACTTGTCAGACTTAAAAGGACAAACCAAATTGTTCGATATCCAATTATCAGACATCAGCAGTGACAAATCCGATTTCGGAGCCGTGCTGGCCAGCGATAATACACTGTATTTTACCAGCGCCAGAAACACATCGAGAAAAACACACGGATGGAACGACGAACCTTATCTTGATTTATACAAAGCAACCTATAATGCAAACGGAACCATTAGCGAAGCTACAGAAATAGACGAGCTAAACACCAAATGGCATGACGGACCTTTAACGATCACAGCAGACGGCAATACCGTTTATTTTGCCAGCGAAAGTTTCAATGAAGGTCAGTTCGAGAAAGAAAAAGCAACTTACCAAAGACTTAAAAAAGGTAAGATCTACTTGTATAAGGCAACCAAAGAAGGCGAAAAGTGGACCAACAAGAAACCACTTCCTTTTAACGATGCCACTTATTCAGTAAGAAACCCAAGCATCAGTAAAGACGGTAAAACCTTGTACTTCTCATCAGATATGCCCGGAGGAATCGGAGGCGAAGACATCTGGAAAGTAAGTGTAAACGGAGACGAATACGGAACACCTGAAAACTTGGGAACTTTAGTAAACACAGAAGGAAACGAAAGTTTTCCGTTTATAGCCGATGACAATGTGTTATACTTTTCATCAGACAGCAAACAAGGTTTCGGAGGTTTAGACGTTTACAAAGTAGACTTAAACAAAAAAGACAAAGCCGTAAACTTAGGAGCACCTGTTAACGGCGAAAAAGATGATTTCTCATTTGCTTATAACAAAGCAAAGAAAGTAGCATTCTTTTCCAGCAACAGAACCGGAGTAGACAACATCTACATAGCAACACCTGTTTGCGGAGTAAACGGATTGGTAATTGTAAAGAACGCAAAAACCGGAGCGGTATTGGAAGGCGCAACAATCATGGCGTTGGATGATAAAAACACGACAGTAGCGACAAAAACAAGCGCAATGGACGGTAAATCATCATTTACTTTATTGTGCGAGAAAGCATATTCGTTCCAGGCAAGCAAATCAGGTTTTGATCCTGCGGTAGCAACATTAAATCCTACAGAAGGAGGAAATGCAATTGTAGAAGTACTTTTAGAACCGATCAAACCGATTATTACCGAAACAGAAGTTATTTTACAACCCATCTTCTTTGAGTTTAACAAGAGCAACATAACTGCACAAGGAGCAGAAGAGTTAGATAAACTGGTAGAAGTGATGAACGAACACCCTGAGATGGTAATCTTTGTAAAATCACACACCGACAGTCGAGGAAGCGACAAGTACAACTTGAACCTATCAGACAGACGAGCAAAAGCAACGGTACAATATGTGATATCAAAAGGAATATCAAAAGAGAGAATCACAGGTCAAGGATTTGGAGAGACAGAGCCTAAAGTAGACTGTAAGAAATGTACAGACGAACAATATGCTCAAAACAGACGTTCAGAATTTATGATCGTGAAGAAGTAAT
>NZ_JBSEFI010000045.1:0-3434 GCF_053570605.1 Flavobacterium sp. U410 | reverse complement strand
TGAAAAACTTCGAGAAACATTTGTTATTTTTGCTTGTAAACCTTCAACAACCTCCCCGAAAGCATTCAAAACGGTCATTCTGCGTAAAATAAGATAACCATACCTGTTTGAAAGACTATCAGATATAGTAACCATAATTCTTTTCTCGTTTGGACTACATGTAGAACATACCCATCTGATATAATCATTATCAGCAATCACATTTCCTGCAATCTTATGCTTGTATTGATAAGAATAATTTTGGTTAATCTCACTTAAGGTATTGATAATTTCTAACCCGTTTTTAATATATCGGTATTCGCCTATTAGAAGGTCTTCATAGTAGCTTCCGTTATATTGCTGTACTTTTTTTACTAATTGTATGGTCAGCTGGCTGTTTCCATTTGTATATATAAAAGTACCTTCAAAAACATCCAGTAGGTTGTTTACATCTTTATAATAAGCTCCAGATAAAGCAGAACCATCATCATCTAATAAATCAATAATAGGATTTTGGCTTAAACAAATTGTGGTAAAAAAGATGGATAGTATATAAATAATTGTTTTCATAATGATATAAATTTTAGTTGCAAGGAATATTTTCTACAACGTTAGTAGTTTGGTTTAATTTCAGTTTTCCCCAATCAGTTAAAGTACTATTCGCTTTGTAAATATCTACATTTGTATTAAGGATTTGAAGTAAAAATGCCCTTTCATAATCTTTTGTTCCATTTTTATATTCAGCTTTAAATTTTTTTTCAAGTTCTACATCTTTTGCCTTAGCAATATCTCCTTGAGGTATTCCACCATAAAATGGACTGTTTAAAATCATATCAACAATATCGGCTGTTGAACTGTTGAATACTATAGCATACGTTTGATAGTTGTTGCCAATATCTTTAAAGTATTTATTATTGTTATCTCCCTGATTTAACGTATTGATATTGACTATGGTTTATGCTTTACAGTTTATAAAGAACAAAGTGATTATGATAAGGATGGTGTTTTTCATATTTTTTGTTTTTTATAAAGAGTATTTTTTTTACCAAAAGGTTGGGAAAACAAGAAAAAATAAAAAAAATGGCTTTTATATTGAAACAAAAGCCGTTATTGAACAGTATTACAGATAGTTTTTATTGTTTTGTTAAAGTAACATGGTTAGGAATGGAAAAACCCGGAGGCGGAATAGTTTCACCCGGTAAATACCCTCTGGTTCTGCCTTCTAATTCCATTGTTAGCTGTGGTGAAGGAAAACTATTTAATAATGTAAAGATGGCATCTCCTTCTTTTTGATATTGCTCATCAGTAAATCCGGCATATAACTGTTCTAAATTTCTGGGTCCAGTAGAATAAAACGAATTAATATTAGGATTAGTTTCTGTAGCATTGGTCACAATGGTATTGGTCACATAAGTGGCACCGCCATCGTTAGAATAACTGTAGTTTCCTTTTATATAATCTTCATAACTACCATATTCAGGATAATAATATTGTGTTATTTTCTCAAGTTTTACAATTAAAATTTCATTCCCGTTTTGATATTTCCAAGTTCCTAAAAAAGGAGTAAAGGCATTAAATACATCTTTTTTATATGTGCCTGCGGGAGCGTCTATAATACAAACATCACTTGATATGTCTACAATATTCGTTTGACAAAAAGCATTGTTAAAGAATATCACAAAGCAAAAAGTTAAAATTATATTTTTCATGTTTTTTGTTTTTTATAAAGAGTACTTTTTTTACCAAAAGGTTGAGAAAGCAAGTAAAAAATAAAAAAACGGCTTTTATATTGAAACAAAAGCCGTTATTGAACAGTATTACAGGTAGTTTTTATTGTTTTGTTAAAGTAATATAAGGAGGTAATATTTGTTCTGCTAGACCTGTCGTACAATCAGAAGTTATTTGGTCAGTTTTCGCATAAACAAAACGTATTTGTGTGTCATTGTTAATAGTTGTTATAGATATAACTCCATTTTGTCCACACATAAAGTTTTCTCCAATATAATTTAAATGATAGGTTTTGCCATTTATATCAATATAATCTCCAGATATACCACTACCCGAAATTAAAGTATTAGCTATTATGTTTCCATCCGAATCAGTTATTAAATATTTTATTCTCAATTTATCTCGACTTAAAACACGAATTGTTGAATTGTAAGTATATTTTGATACCAAAAATTGATAACTAACTCCGTTAAATGTTCCTATCCATATTCCTACAAATTTATCAAGTAAATTATTTACATCTTTCCAATATGTTGCTTCAGGAACTTCAGTTTCGTTATTACGATATGTAATTTCATTCTCTATAGGAATAATATTATATGAATTCAAATCTTGCCCTTTACAACTTAAAATACTTATTAAAGTCAATATTAGTATTATATTTTTCATGATTTATGAGTTTAAATATTTAAAATTAACAATCCTGAGAATTAACATCTCCATTTTCGTCCAAAAACTTTTCTCTTACTATGGTTCCATTTATTTTAAATAGACGTATTCCATCAATACCTATTTCATTTTTTAAAAATTTTAGGAAAGCTTTTTCTTTATTATTATAATCTTCAAAATATTCTATAAATTTCTTCTCAAGTGTTCCATTATTTTCTAAAGTTCTTAAATCATCTATTCCATCAATAACATCATTTATGTCTCCTGTAAATTTAAGTGTATAGCTTTTACTACTAGAATACATACTACCATAAATATCCATTAATGAGATTTGGTTATTATGTGCATTAGTAAGTAGCCTTAAAAAAACTACAATATCTCCCGGAGAAGGCATTTTTATTGGAGAGACAACCACATCAGGGATTCCATCTCCATTTGTATCTCTTTCAAAACTATTTATATGAGAATGAATAAATCCAATCATATTATTTGTTAATGGAATATCCAAAGAATAACTCCCACTAGCAGTAAGCAAGTTGAAAGAACCGTTTAAATTTTGTGAAAATCCACTTTCTTGTAAAGCATGAAAAGCTGAACTATTATTAATAAGGTTTTCTTTGGTCTTAAAAATGGAATCATTTAATTGTTCTATTATTTTTTCGCAAGGTGTCTTGTCCTTATCAACCTGTTCTAGTTCTTCCAACTCCGGAACAGGTACCGTCACCACGCCACCGCAACCTTTACAGGTTTTCGGGTCTACCAAGCCGTCATCATAATCCTCATCGCCCGGTGTTCCGCCGGTGTTTCCGCCGCCGCCACTATCCGATCCTGAATCGCCGGTTCCGCTGTCACCACCGCTACCGCTATCTCCGGTATTACCACTACCGCTGCCACAATTGCTGCTGTCATAGGTCCAATACACATCTTGTCCCTCTCCGATACAGATCAACGATGCCGGATGCGGATGTCCGTAGGGACACATCAGTGTATAAATGGTACAGTCGTCGTTTCCCATATACTGTATCTTGGCCTGGGCATCATTAGCATTGTACATGATT
>NZ_JBSEFI010000044.1:0-3848 GCF_053570605.1 Flavobacterium sp. U410 | reverse complement strand
ATTAGAAGGGTTTGGTTTAAAAATCTCATGATTTAAATAAAAACCAAAAATTAGATTTCCTGATTCGGCATGCTGCATAAAAGCATAATTGCTCCATGGTCCGCGGGTAACATACATTTCATTTGTAGTTGCATAAGGATCATCATCAACTAATTTAGCCAACTCAAAATCAAACGAGTAAAACATTTTATCTCCTGCATAAAAATCTAATCTATAATTTCCTGCACCCCATTGTGTTATAAACGATTCTGAATGTCCCACCCATTCACCATCTCGTTGGTAGCGGCTACTTGGTTCGTTGAATTTTGTTTTTTTTCCGTCATCAAAAACTTGATTTCCTGAATATTCAAAATAGTTCATGTATTGATTATCTTTAAAAACCTTAATTTTTAAATACTCCGCTTGGTCATAAATAGGATTTACTGTTTTCCCATCTACAGTTTTATTCGGAATAAAAGTTGCCGTATAACTATTAATTGTTCCTGCAGTAGTACCATAAAGTAGCGAACTAAAAGTAACGGCTGGCGTTTGTTTGAAAGTATTCCAATCTAATTTTAATCCATCGGAACCACTCGATAATTTCTTTTTTCCTCCTTTTACTACCTCTTTCCCTTTTTCCACAACTTCTTTGGTTTGAGAAGCCTGGTTTTTTGTTTTCTTTATTTTGTTTAATAATTGTGCATTAGTATTAACAAAAGAGAACAATACTAAGCCTAGAAGTACGACTTTTTTTTTCATTTTTTGCATTATTTATTATTAGTTATATGTAAAATCTCCTATTCTTAAAGAATTACAATGCAATAATAAATCAAAGCTAAATAGTAATTTTACCTAATGAATATATGTTGGGATTAAAAACAAATTCGTTGAATTTTGAGATACATTCGTTTTTACAAAAATCAGCATTTGAACACATTATAGAATAAAAAATCCCAAGCTCAAAAAAGAACTTGGGATTTTTTTACCAACCATACTGAAAAATCTAGTCTTTAATAATTTTTAATATTTTTCCTTCATTATTAGAAGTTACTTTCACCAAGTAAGTTCCGGGGGTTAAGTCAGAAACATCTATTTTGCCTTCAGTAGCGTTAATAGCTTTAGTAAGTACTTCTTGACCTAATAAATTAATTATAGAAACTGCTGTTATTTCATTATCAAAAGAAATATTTAAAACATCATTTACCGGATTTGGATATACTTTTAATTTGTTTATTGCGAAATCTTCGGTAGATAATGTGCTTGTTGGGCAAGGAAGTGTGCCAAATATATATGTATCGTTTGTATAACTACCATTTCCTAGTTGTCCAGAAGAATTGTACCCCCATGTGTGAAGGTTTCCGTTGTTTACAATAGCCGAAGAAAAATTATATCCAGTGCTAACGACAGTCCATCCATCTTCATTAAAAAGTAAACCCGGTGCTAAAACATCTGTATAAGTTCCATTACCTAGTTGCCCAGAATCATTTCGCCCCCAAGAAAAAATAGCACCATAATTTCTTGTAGCTATTACTTGATAACCTCCAGCAGATACTAAATCCCAGCTTGTTGCCGACCCTACTTGACTTGGATAGGCTCTATTTAACAAATCGTTTAAACCTAATTGACCATAGTCATTGCTTCCCCAAGTCCAAAGTGTACCATTTGTTTTAGTTGCTACAGTAAAATTAATACCTCCATCAATATTTTTCCAGTCGTTTGAAGTTCCTACTTGAACAGGTGTTGTTTTAGCAATAGTACTTTGATCTCCTAGTTGTCCGCTATTATTACTTCCCCAAGCCCAAAGTGTACCATTACTTTTAATAGCTAAGCTATGAGTATTTCCTGTGCCAATATTTACCCAATCAGCTGCTGTTCCTATTTGAATAGGTATATTTTTATTTGTTGTTGTCCCATCTCCTAACTGGCCATTTGTGTTGAGCCCCCAAGACCATAGCGTTCCATTTGTTTTAAGTGCAAGACTATGAAGCCCTCCAGCATTTATATTTTGCCAATTTGTTGCAGAACCTATTTGAACAGGCGTGTTTCTATTAATTGTTGTTCCATCTCCTAATTGACCATCTTGGTTATATCCCCATGCCCAAAGACTTCCGTCTGATTTTAGTGCAAGTACATGACCTGATCCACATGAAACATTCTCCCAATTATTGTCGACACCTATTTGAGTAGGTATATTAATATTTGATGCTGAAGGATGACCTAATTGACCATAATTATTTGCTCCCCACGACCAAAGTGTCCCGTCTTCTTTTATTGCTACGGTAAATTGTTGACCAGAACTTATTGTTTGCCAACAAAAAGAGGTCTCTGCTTGCAATGTTAAAAAATAACCTCCGTAAACCCATTCTGATTGTTCATTTCCACAAACAGAAGCAACCCACCAATGATAATCAGTATTGGGTGACAAACCATCTATTGAAGCGGATGTAGAAGTTGTATAACCATCTATACCGCCAATTTCATTTGTAGTATTGTACACATATATATAACCATCAGGGCTTGAAGTTGAAGGTGCTAACCAGTTAAGAGTTGCTGATGTTGCAGTGATGTTTTCTGTCCAAAACTGTGTTGGTGGATTACAAGTTGCCGTGTTTGACATTTTAACTAACCCAAGTTGCAATGTTCCTACCCAGATAGTTCCGGTAGCTTGCGTATTAACAGTACTAAAATAATTATCCGGTAAATCTGAATTAGAAGTAGTATAAGAAACACAATCCGTAAAGTTTTGTAAACCATCTCCACTAAACGCAATCCAAACTTTATCGTTGCTATCAACATCAAGAGCTTTTAATTGATAGCCTGCAAGACAAGAACTACCCTGATAATATGAGGCAAGGAAATCTCCAGCAATTGTAAAAGTAAATAAGTTATCAAAACCTGCAACATAAATCATGTCTCCCGAAGTTTTCAATATTTTATCGGTTCCTTGGTAAATAAAGTCATAATCAGAGCCGTTAAACTTGTACATCACGCCGTTATTAGTAACCCATATTCCGTTTGTTTCATCAATTTCAATAGAATTAATATTTGTTAGAGCATTATAAGTAGTCCAAGTGGTACCATCAAACTTTGTAAGTCCAAAATCGGTAACAGCCCAAAGATTATTTAAACCGTCTACCGCTATTAAGCTTACACCATTACTTGGTAATCCCGAATTAGTTGAGGTATAATTAGTCCAAGTAGTACCATTTAATAAGATAACTCCATTGTTTCCTGAGGCCATCCATTTTCTTCCCAAGCCATCAATTTCTACTTCTGATATAGCATTAGACGCAATCCCTGAATTACTTGTATTATAAATTGTCCAAGTAGTTCCGTCAAAAGTAGAAACCCCACTATATGACGAAATCCATAATAATCCATTGCTGTCAATCTTGACATCTCCAACGTAGTTACTAGCAATTCCTGAATTAGAAGTGTCATAAATAGTGTAGTCGTAGGTTTGTCCAAAAGACATAATAGAAACTAAAACTAAAATAAGTAAGTATAGTTTTTTCATAAAATTAAATAGTTTTTATTTATTAAGGTTAGGAATTTTAAAAAGAGGTGTAAATGTAATTCATTATTTCAGTTTTAAAACAGCTTTTGAAAATGTTTACACCTCTTTCTTTTTTTATTTTTCTAATTTCAAACAAACAAAATCATCCCATCCTTCAATTAATCTGGTAGGATCGGTCATTTTAGTTCTGTCTTGTTCATCGATGTAAACTATTTCATTGTTTTTTACATTGAATTTATAAACTCTTGGTGCTTTTTCATTAGAAAGAGTTAGCTCTATTTTGTAAGCTCCGTCTATTGAATCATTAAATTTCATTGCATCACCGATTGGTTTGTCAATTGGTCTTAATGCA
>NZ_JBSEFI010000043.1:0-4706 GCF_053570605.1 Flavobacterium sp. U410 | reverse complement strand
TAATTTTCGTATATTAACATCTCTTTTCATGGAAATATTTCCTGTATTTGCAATGTTGTCAATTTGGATTAGACTTCCTGAGTTTTGAATACGGAATACCCCGGTTGTATTAACATCTACGAGATTTTGAATAGTCAACGTATTTCCGCTAGTGATTTCTAAAACTCCATTGTCTTTTATGTTTAATGTTTTACCATACGCGTTAAATCCTGCTCCTAGTACATTTGAAGGGTTTGTAGATGTTATGTCAGGGATAATAACGCATGTATTAATATCTGGAACAGCAGCAGAAGACCAATTGTTAGGATCGTTCCAGTCGTTGCTGCTTGTTCCTCTCCAAACACTAGTTTTATTTGTGATAGTTATGTCCTGGCTTACATCACATCCATTCGATAAAGTTGCAGTAGCTGTAAATGTATAACTGCCCATTTCTAATTGGGTGAGTGTAGGTTTAACATAAACAGTTGTAGCAGAAGCACCGCTAGTATAAGGAATTGTTGTTGCGGCGTCTAAGTAAGCATCCGGTAAAGAGCTTCCGGACCATACGAAAGCGGTGTTTAATGCTTTAGTTCCAAACAATTGAATATCATCGACTGCAGCGCCATTTGCCCAAGTATCACTATAATATCTTACTCTTATTTTTAGATTGGGCTGATTTATGTATGCTGAAAGATCATAAGTAATGTCGGAAAATTTAGTTCCATATCCAACGTCTCCGGTAATGTTTCCACTGATTGAGGTCCATGAGGTTCCTCCGTTAGTCGATACATCTATTGTCATTAACTCGGAAGTAGCGTTTGCGCCATCTGGATAGTATCTGTCAAAATATAATCGTAACGTTAAAGTCAAATTCAAAAAGCTGGTTGAGTTTACTGTAGAAGAAACTAAACCATTATTAATGGTGTAGTAATTATAGTTAGGGCCAGTATAATAACCGCCGATGTCAGAAGTTACAAAAGCGAAACTATTAGCGCCAAAACCAGAAGATATTGCAGGATACCAAGTTAATCCTGTTGGGATATATGGTCCGGTATGGGTTTGCCAAGCAGTTTGAGAATTTACGGCAGCATTACTTACATAATGAACGTTTGTGAATGTACCAAGTCCGCTTTCAAAATTTTCATCTATTAGATAGATTAATTCAGTATCTCCGGCAGCTGTTAAAGCTACTATAGAATTTTCTCCGCAAATTTCAGTGGCAGATGTTGCAAATGTTAGTGTGGGTACGGTTTTTACAAAAGCTGTTATTTTTGTTCTGACTAAGGTTTCGCAGCTTCCATTATAAGCGGTTACCCAAAAATCGGTAGTAGTACTTATAGAAGGGGTATCCCATGAGCCGGAAGTTGTTGTTCCGAGTAAACTTCCTCCGGTTTCTGAGGAGTACCATCTAAATTCGGTTGTACCTGCTGTTCCGGTAGCTTGTAAAGTTACTACTCCTGAACCGCAAACAGAGCCACTAGTGATAGAGCTTATTTTAGCATTACAGTTGTCAATTACTCTCAGTAAGTAGTCTTCTGTTTCTCCGTAGTAGTTTAAATCTGTGCTACATGCGTCCCATGAATAACCCGCATCAGTGCCAAACATAGATGAATTTCTACCGCTGATACGTAGGCGAACTCTGTAATCTGCCGCTGGAATACCAGTAGGAACAATAAAACCAAAAGTGGTAGATGCTTGTGAAACGCCACCGGCATCATATACAGTTTCACCGGCATCTAGAAAATCTCCATCTTGATTCCAGTCTACCCATGCTTTTATGTATCCGGAATTAGGAGATTCCATATATATATTAACGCCTTCGCCTTTGGCTTGAATTGATTTAAGGGCTAATCCGGTGTAATTTTCGTAACCAAATGGTACTACGGTTGGGAATGAACTAGTGTTGGTAATATCTTGTAAAGTTCCGATAAATTCAACTTTTTGAATGTGGCAAGTTGTGGATGTTTGATATGTACTGCTAATTGTTGGTATACAATAATCCGGCGTTAAAGTTGTGGTACTGCCGGTAAGTGGATTTGTTCCTAAATATGCTGGACCGCCTGTACATACTGAATTGAATGAATATATGTAAACATAATAAGTAGTTAAAGGAGTTAATCCTGTTGCAGTAAATGTAGTGTTAGTATCGTTGTCAACAACCATATAACCTGTTTGATAAGTACTTCCTATAGTGTATGTTGTTCCGTTAACGGGAGCTGAAGGAGCGGAAGAATTTACACTTATTAAAACTAAATAATTATCAGCAGCAGGAGAAGCTGCTGTAAAGCTACCAGCGATAGTTGCTCCTGTAGGGGTTAAGCTTAAAGCTGTAGGTTGACTGGTGGGAGTAACACAAGGTAGCGGAGCTACAACATTAACAATATAGTCTTCTGCTTGACCATAGCCTGTTCCTGTTTGACAAGAACCAGTTGGGTATCCATTGTATCTCTTCATTACTCTCATTTTGGTAACCCCTATAGATGCAGTTGCCGGAACAGCTATGTTGGAAGTGAGAGTTATGGCATCTACTCCTGTTGAATTAGTAATTGTTCCTAAGTCATATATTTCATTTGCGTTATTACCGAAAGTGCCATTTTGATCCCAATCAATGTAAACCCTAATATAATCTGTAAAATTACCGTCTGTATTCCCTTTAACGCTAATAATATTAGTTGGAGAGCCTTGCATAACTGTGGCTGCATAACAGAAAGATTCAAGTGCCGAACTTCCGTTAACAGTATTTGAAGTAGTGTTGTTAATTCCTGCAAATGTCACATTTGTAATAGGTTCAATTGCAGTTGTAAAGGTTGGAGAACAATAGGTTTGCAGTGTTGATGTGTAGGTGATGGTTATTTGACCTCTTGCACCTGCTCCTCCGGTTCTAGCTCCTCCGGACCTGTCTCCGGAAGCGCCTCCGCCTCCGCCTATTGTTGATCCGCTTGTGCCGTTGACGCCATCTCCACCTCCGGTTCCTCCGGTTCCACCTCCTGGACCAGCTCCGGATCCTCCGGATCCTCCGATAGGGTTTATGCCTGCAGTACCATTTCCTCCGCTTAAGTTTGTGGTTCCTCCAGAGGCTGTTCCTCCGACTCCTCCGGATGAAACGCTACCTCCGGTTCCTCCTCCGGCTGTTAAGGTTAAGAAAGTTGTGTCACCTCCGTTTCCTCCAATGCTACTTCCTCCGTTACCTCCGGCGCCAACAGTAAAATTTATGACCTGACCTCCGGTAACTGCTAAAGTGCCTGTAGTGTATGCTCCGCCTCCGCCTCCGTGGCCTACAATGTTGTTGTTGTTATTGTCGCCATAACCGCCTCCGCCTCCGCCCCATACTTGGACTGTTATGGAAGTTACGTCGCACGGTACGTTAAATGTACCGGCTCCTGTGGTGGTGATGTTAATTGTTGTTTGGCTAAAGCCTGTAGCGATGCCTAGAAGACTAAAAAGTAAAAATAATAAGTGTATTGAATCTTTAAGAGACTTATTGTTTTTTGTTTTGTTTTGGGGCGTGCTTTTTTGAAATGAGTAGTTTTCATTCATAGCTTTTTTCGGATTGGTTAATAGATAATCTTAATGTTAAAATCAATGTAAAATTAATTAAAAAACAAATCAGTTTTTATTTTTTTGATAAAAATTAAGTTAAATATTTAAAATATAAGTAAATTCTTGTGCTGTTTTGGAATATTTCTTTTGTATTATTAAGTTTTTGATTACAGATTATAAGTTTTAGAAAAAAAATACACTTAATTATTTGGTTGTCAGTATCTTGTTTTGTTGTTTAATCCTGAGAGATATTAAATTAAAAGAGGAGAGGTTGTCTATCTAAAGAATTAATTCAAGTTATTTTGAATTGATAAGAGTAAAACTTTATTAGGCAGTTAAATGGTGTTTTTAAAGGTTGTTTTAAAAAAGTTGTCAATTTGATAAAAAAATGGGGGATTGGATATATATTTCTAATTTGCAAAATAGAAAAACTAATTAGGAGATAAATTATGGACTTTTTGGGTTAAATAAATGCAGAAAGGCTATATCAGAATGTTGCTTTAAATCGGTTAGATTTTCAGCCTTCTGATATAGCCTCTTTTTTATAATCTTTCTTTACTTCTTTAGAAAATCACTTTCTTAGTAACGGTTGAATTATCATCCAGAATAACTTTAATTACAATTGTAGAATTCGTTTTAGTGAGAGAATCAACAGTTATTGATTTTTCAGTGTAGTTTTTATTGAAAAGTATTTTGCCTAAAACATCGTATATTACAATCTCTTTGATATTGTTAATAGAAGAATCAAATTGTAACAGATTTCCTGATGGGTAAATTTTTACTGCATTTTCAGAAGAAGAAAAAGTCTGATTGTTTAAAACATCATTAGAAGTATATCTTAAGTTAAATCTATTGTCAATTGTTCCTGTGGTATTCACGGTAAAACTATAAGGAGTACTTCTTAGGTCGTGTATTATCCCTAAGTTTAGATCTTCTAAATAGATACTTTGGTTTGCATCAGAGAATATTCCGTCTACAGTATTAATGGCAAAAGTGTAGATGCCTGCCTGCTCTGTTTTTAGACCAATAGGCACAATATCGCTTTGATCGAAAGTTCTTCCCTGTATAGATAGTCTTTCATTGTTACATAAAGAATATACTTCAAAATTTGTTTTAACGCCTAAAGCCATGGCATCATATAATCTGTCGATAGAATTTGTGGCTTCTAAGTCGTATCCGATTAGAGT
>NZ_JBSEFI010000042.1:0-5169 GCF_053570605.1 Flavobacterium sp. U410 | reverse complement strand
GCTTAACTTCTCTGTTCGGAATGGGAAGAGGTGAGCCCCGACGCTATAACCACCTTAAGTTTTTAGTGATTCGCTTTCGCTATTCACTGCAACATTCGTTGCCAATATTTTAACATACTAAGATAGTAAAAGACTTTAAGAAAGTTCCCATCCCGCCACTTGAGCGGGAATGAGCGTCACAATAAGCTTACGGGTTATTAGTACTACTCGGCTATGACATTACTGCCTTTACACCTATAGCCTATCAACGTGGTCATCTTCCACGACCCTTAAAAGAAATCTCATCTTGTGGTGGGTTTCGCGCTTATATGCTTTCAGCGCTTATCCCTTCCCGACGTAGCTACTCTGCAGTGCCCCTGGCGAGACAACAGATACACTAGAGGTCAGTCCAACTCGGTCCTCTCGTACTAGAATCAGATCCACTCAAATTTCTAACGCCCGCAGTAGATAGAGACCGAACTGTCTCACGACGTTCTGAACCCAGCTCGCGTGCCACTTTAATGGGCGAACAGCCCAACCCTTGGGACCTTCTCCAGCCCCAGGATGTGACGAGCCGACATCGAGGTGCCAAACCCCCCCGTCGATGTGAGCTCTTGGGGGAGATCAGCCTGTTATCCCCGGCGTACCTTTTATCCTTTGAGCGATGGCCCTTCCATGCGGAACCACCGGATCACTATGCTCTACTTTCGTACCTGATCGACCTGTATGTCTCTCAGTCAAGCTCCCTTATACCATTGCACTCTACGCACGGTTACCAAGCGTGCTGAGGGAACCTTTAGAAGCCTCCGTTACTCTTTTGGAGGCGACCACCCCAGTCAAACTACCCACCAAACAATGTCCCCCGATACATCGGGGTTAGGCCTCAGACAAGCAAAGGGTGGTATTTCAACAATGACTCCTCGAATCCTAGCGAACCCGACTCAAAGTCTCCCACCTATCCTACACATCACGTGTCCAAGGTCAATATTAAGCTATAGTAAAGGTGCACAGGGTCTTTTCGTCCCACTGCGGGTAATCGGCATCTTCACCGATACTACAATTTCACCGAGCTCATGGCTGAGACAGTGTCCAGATCGTTACACCATTCGTGCAGGTCGGAACTTACCCGACAAGGAATTTCGCTACCTTAGGACCGTTATAGTTACGGCCGCCGTTTACTGGGGCTTCAATTCAATGCTTCTCCGAAGATAACATCTCCTCTTAACCTTCCAGCACCGGGCAGGTGTCAGGCCCTATACTTCATCTTACGATTTTGCAGAGCCCTGTGTTTTTGATAAACAGTCGCCTGGACCTTTTCACTGCGGCCAGCTTGCGCTGGCGACCTTTCTCCCGAAGTTACAGGTCTATTTTGCCTAATTCCTTAGCCATGAATCTCTCGAGCACCTTAGGATTCTCTCCTCAACTACCTGTGTCGGTTTACGGTACGGGTACTTATAATCTAAGTTTAGAAACTTTTCTTGGAAGCCCTTAGGCACACTATCCCATTGTCCGAAGACTCCGAGTACTATCGTATTTCACCATGCTCTACGGATTTGCCTATAGAGCATATAGCTAGGTACTTTAACGAACACTTCCGTCAGTTCGCGGTGCTTTCATCACTCCGTCATTCCATCACAATTATAAGTAGTACGGGAATATTAACCCGTTGACCATCGACTTCCCCCTTCGGGTACGCCTTAGGACCCGACTAACCCTCAGCTGATTAGCATAGCTGAGGAAACCTTAGTTTTTCGGTGTGCGGGTTTCTCGCCCGCATTATCGTTACTTATGCCTACATTTGCTTTTCTAAACAGTCCAGCAATCCTCACAGATCACCTTCTACCCAGTTTAGAATGCTCCCCTACCACAGTTATACTGTCCATAGCTTCGGTAGTATGCTTATGCCCGATTATTATCCATGCTCGCCCGCTCGACTAGTGAGCTGTTACGCACTCTTTAAATGAATGGCTGCTTCCAAGCCAACATCCTAGCTGTCTGTGCAGGCAAACCGCGTTTTTTCAACTTAGCATACATTTGGGGACCTTAGCTGATGGTCTGGGTTCTTTCCCTCTCGGACATGGACCTTAGCACCCATGCCCTCACTGCTTAAAATCATTTATTAGCATTCGGAGTTTGTCAGGAATTGGTAGGCGGTGAAACCCCCGCATCCAATCAGTAGCTCTACCTCTAATAAACTATTTAAGCGCTGCCCCTAAAGGCATTTCGGGGAGTACGAGCTATTTCCGAGTTTGATTGGCCTTTCACCCCTACCCACAGGTCATCCGAAGACTTTTCAACGTCAACCGGTTCGGTCCTCCACTATGTGTTACCACAGCTTCAACCTGCCCATGGGTAGATCACACGGTTTCGCGTCTACCATTACCGACTCAAGCGCCCTATTCAGACTCGCTTTCGCTACGGATCCACACCTGAAGTGCTTATCCTTGCCGGCAACGGTAACTCGTAGGCTCATTATGCAAAAGGCACGCCGTCACCCATAAAGGCTCCGACCGCTTGTAAGCGTATGGTTTCAGGATCTATTTCACTCCGTTATTCACGGTTCTTTTCACCTTTCCCTCACGGTACTGGTTCACTATCGGTCTCTCAGGAGTATTTAGCCTTAGCGGATGGTCCCGCCAGATTCACACAGGGTTTCACGTGCCCCGCGCTACTCAGGATACCACTATCCTTTTCTTCTCTTACTTATACGGGACTATCACCCTCTATGGTTAACCTTTCCAGGTTATTCTAATTCAATCCGAAAGAAATATCGTGGTCCTACAACCCCAATATTGCCGTAACAACATTGGTTTGGGCTAATCCGCGTTCGCTCGCCACTACTTACGGAATCACTTTTGTTTTCTTCTCCTCCGCCTACTTAGATGTTTCAGTTCAGCGGGTTTGCTCACCTATCGGTGTGACATGTCTTCAACATGCCGGGTTGCCCCATTCGGATATCTACGGATCAATTCGTATGTGCCAATCCCCGTAGCTTTTCGCAGCTTATCACGTCCTTCTTCGCCTCTGAGAGCCTAGGCATTCCCCATACGCCCTTATTTTGCTTATTGTTTTATACTTTCGTATTCTTTGTGTTTTCTTTCTACTTTGTTCTTTACTATCCCAATATGTCAATGTACGTTTTATGCCTTAAGCATATCTCTGTGGAGAATATCGGAGTCGAACCGATGACCTCCTGCGTGCAAGGCAGGCGCTCTAGCCAGCTGAGCTAATCCCCCAATTTTTATTAATTGTGAATTACGAATTACGAATGTTATAATTCATAACCTCTCAACTTCTAAAATTTCCTTTATTAAAACTCAAAAATAGTAGTCCCGGGCAGACTCGAACTGCCGACCCCTACATTATCAGTGTAGTACTCTAACCAGCTGAGCTACGAGACTCTGTATTTTTTAGCTTTATTTTTGAACTAACAGCGAGAGTAAAACTCTTATCCGAACAAACCATCTTATCTTTTCTCTAGAAAGGAGGTGTTCCAGCCGCACCTTCCGGTACGGCTACCTTGTTACGACTTAGCCCCAGTTACTAGTTTTACCCTAGGCAGCTCCTTACGGTCACCGACTTCAGGTACCCCCAGCTTCCATGGCTTGACGGGCGGTGTGTACAAGGCCCGGGAACGTATTCACCGGATCATGGCTGATATCCGATTACTAGCGATTCCAGCTTCATAGAGTCGAGTTGCAGACTCCAATCCGAACTGAGACAGGTTTTATAGATTCGCTCCTTATCGCTAAGTGGCTGCTCTCTGTACCTGCCATTGTAGCACGTGTGTGGCCCAGGACGTAAGGGCCGTGATGATTTGACGTCATCCCCACCTTCCTCACGGTTTACACCGGCAGTCTTGCTAGAGTTCCCGACATTACTCGCTGGCAACTAACAACAGGGGTTGCGCTCGTTATAGGACTTAACCTGACACCTCACGGCACGAGCTGACGACAACCATGCAGCACCTTGAAAGACGTCCGAAGAAAGTCTAGTTTCCTAAACTGTCGTCTCCCATTTAAGCCCTGGTAAGGTTCCTCGCGTATCATCGAATTAAACCACATGCTCCACCGCTTGTGCGGGCCCCCGTCAATTCCTTTGAGTTTCACACTTGCGTGCGTACTCCCCAGGTGGGATACTTATCACTTTCGCTTAGCCACTCAATCTTGCGATCGAACAGCTAGTATCCATCGTTTACGGCGTGGACTACCAGGGTATCTAATCCTGTTCGCTCCCCACGCTTTCGTCCATCAGCGTCAATCATCTGTTAGTAACCTGCCTTCGCAATTGGTATTCCATGTAATATCTAAGCATTTCACCGCTACACTACATATTCTAGTTACTTCACAAACATTCAAGTCCTACAGTATCAATGGCAGTTTCCTAGTTGAGCTAGGAGATTTCACCACTGACTTATAAGACCGCCTACGGACCCTTTAAACCCAATGATTCCGGATAACGCTTGGATCCTCCGTATTACCGCGGCTGCTGGCACGGAGTTAGCCGATCCTTATTCTTACGATACCGTCAAGCCCCTTCACGAAGGAGTGTTTCTTCTCGTACAAAAGCAGTTTACAACCCATAGGGCCGTCTTCCTGCACGCGGCATGGCTGGGTCAGAGTTGCCTCCATTGCCCAATATTCCTCACTGCTGCCTCCCGTAGGAGTCTGGTCCGTGTCTCAGTACCAGTGTGGGGGACCTCCCTCTCAGGACCCCTACCCATCATTGCCTTGGTATGCCGTTACCACACCAACTAGCTAATGGGACGCATGCTCATCTTGTACCGTTGGAACTTTAATAATCAGATGATGCCATCCGAAAATACCATGGGGTATTAATCCAAATTTCTCTGGGCTATCCCCCTGTACAAGGTAGATTGCATACGCGTTACGCACCCGTGCGCCGGTCTCAAGGAAGCAAGCTTCCTCTACCCCTCGACTTGCATGTGTTAGGCCTGCCGCTAGCGTTCATCCTGAGCCAGGATCAAACTCTTCATCGTAGTATTTTTAATATTATACGATAAGTGCTAGGTTTAGTATTCTTTCAATTCGCCTTACTCTCTTATTTTGTATGCTGTCAATTCAATATGTCTATGAACGTGTCTTCTTTGTTTATCACTAGCCTTTCAGTTAGCGGCTGCAAAAGTACAACTTCTTTTTTAACTCGCAAATATTTTTGAAACTTTTTTTC
>NZ_JBSEFI010000041.1:0-5553 GCF_053570605.1 Flavobacterium sp. U410 | reverse complement strand
TCTTATTAAATAAAGAAGTACTGAAACAAATCAATATTTCAATAGGAGATTCAATCGAAGTGAAACTTCAAGCTGACGAATCAAAATATGGTATCGATATTACTGAAGAAATGGAAGAAGTTTTATTTTCTGATCCTGAAGGAAGTACGCTTTTTCATCAACTTACTCCCGGAAAACAACGTACGCTTATCAATGTTATTAATAAAATAAAGAGTTCTCAACTTCGTATTGAACGTAGTTTTGTGATCTTAGCACACTTAAAAAAATTAAAAGGAGCAATAGATTTCAAATTATTACAACAAGACTTTAAAGACTACAAAGACAAAATGAATTTTTGATAACTATTTCTTTATATATCAAACAATTATATACTAATTCACATCAAAAAATAGAAGATGTTAATTAAGGTTTACAATTCATTGATTTTTAAGTAATTATAAATTAACATTAATTGTTAATAACTAAATACAGAAAAAGAGAAGTTTTTTTAGAATGATTCATAAAATTTTGTAATCAAAAATTACATCTAATAAATCAAGAGAAGTTTCAGCTTTTTTCAAAAAAGTTATCAGGTTCTTTTTTACGGTTTTCAACAATTATGAACAGCTAAAGTTTTTTACAAATTCAATAGAAAATAGGAAATCAACAGTTGTTAATAACTCAAAAATAAAACGCTTTTTTAAATTAAAAATCAAGCTTTTATTAAAAAATACTATTGTTAATAGCTTTGTATAAAATTGTAAAACTTAAAAAGTACTATTCTTTTAAAAAAGTTATTCCACATATTAACATGCTATCATAACCATCAAAAATTTAATTTTTTAAAAAAATATTTTTTGTTGTTTTTAATAATTGTTGAAAACTTCGGATAATAAAAAAGGCTTAAAAAAATTTAAGCCCTTTATATATTTTTTGTACAATAGAATTTTAAAATTCTACAATGTAAGTTTCCAATTCTAATTCTTTTAGAAAATCCTTTACTTGGTCTGCATTGTCAGTGTGAACTTTTAGTTTGATGTCGCCATATTTTAAACTAGCCAAAGGATCTACGGAAACTACCGATTCGTCTTGAATGATATAAGGAATTTTTTCGCGTTCCAAAATACTTCTGATCTGAATCGTTTCTTTTTGATGGTTAAAAATCGCTACTATAATTAAATCTTTCATGGTGTGTATGTTATAATTAAAATACAAGTTACAAATTGTTATGGTTATATTAAAATTTTTAACGAGATAATAACTAATGGTAACATTTTTGTAACTTTCAAACAAATTAGAAATGATATAATGAGTAAGAAACCCAAAAAATTAGGAAGTAAATCAAAAGATTTTACAGCTTCCATTTATAAAATTTTAGCAAAAGAACCTTCCAAATCCTTTAACTATAAACAAATAGCTGCTAAACTTGAACTGACGGATACTAAAAGCAGAAACGAAATTATTCGAGATTTAAAGCTTTTAAAGTCTCAAGATAAGATTCACGAAACCGAACGCGGTAAGTACCAAATGGTAACTAAAGCCGAATATTATGAAGGTTATATTGATATGACCTCTCGTAAAAACGGTTATTTTGTTTGTGATGAATTAGAAGATGATGTTTTTGTACCGTTTATTAACTTGAATCATGCACTGGATGGCGATAAGGTAAAAGCATATATTTATAACCGAAGAAGTTCACGTAGACCTGAAGCTGAAGTTTTAGAAATTTTAGAAAGAAAACGAGAAGAATTTGTAGGTGTAATTGATATTCAAAAGAACTTTGCTTTTGTAACTACTTCACATCCAAAAATGTATACCGATATTTTTATTCCCAAAAATAAAATTGGTGACGCTCAACATGGTGAAGTAGTTTTAGTAAAAATGGAAGATTGGCCCAAGAAAGCCGATTCTCCTTTTGGAACGGTTTTAAAAGTTTTAGGAAAACCGGGCGAACACAATACTGAAATTCATGCCATTTTAGCCGAATATGGTTTGCCGTATGATTTTCCTATTGAAGTGGAAGCTTTTGCAAAAAAATTAGATACTTCTATAACCGAAGAAGAAATTGCCAAACGCAGAGATATGCGTGATGTTTTAACTTTTACCATCGATCCAAAAGATGCTAAAGATTTTGACGATGCCTTATCTTTTCAGGTTTTAGAAAACGGAAATTATGAAATAGGAATTCATATTGCCGATGTTTCACATTACGTAAAAGAAGGAACTGTTTTAGATGATGAAGCCTACAACCGAGCCACTTCAGTTTATTTAGTAGATCGCGTGGTTCCTATGCTTCCGGAAGTGTTGAGTAATTTTGCTTGTTCACTTCGTCCACATGAAGAAAAATATACGTTTTCGGCTGTTTTCCAATTGAATAAAAAAGCGGAAGTAGTGGATTCTTGGTTTGGTAGGACGGTTATTTATAGTGACCAACGTTTTGCATATGAAGAAGCGCAGGCAATTATTGAAAATAATACTTCCTTTTTGTCATCTCGAGCGGAGTCGAGAGATCTCATAAAAACAGAAATTCCAGAAGAAGTTTCACTTACGGGTAATTCTTATACGGTTTCTAATGATGTTGCTTTTGCAGTATTAAAACTAGACGAATTAGCTAAAATTTTACGAGGTAAACGTTTGGCTCACGGAGCTATTTCATTTGATAAAGTAGAAGTCAAATTTCATTTGAATGCCGAAGCTGAACCTACAGGTGTTTATTTCAAAGTGGCTAAAGACGCCAATCATTTGATTGAAGAATTTATGTTGTTAGCCAATAGAAAAGTAGCTGAATTCATTGGTAAACAAAAGAAAACATTTGTGTATCGTATTCACGATGAGCCTAATGAAGATAAATTGATTAATCTACAAACGGTTATTTCAAAATTCGGATATTCTATCAATTTTAAATCCAAAGAAACCATTTCTAAATCGTTGAACAATTTGTTAGAAGAAGTTCAAGGAAAAAAAGAACAAAACATGGTCGATACCTTAGCAATTCGCAGTATGAGTAAAGCAGTGTATTCTACCGATAACATTGGTCACTATGGTTTAGCTTTTGATTATTACAGTCACTTTACATCGCCTATTCGACGTTATCCTGATGTTATGGCACATCGTTTGCTACAATATTATTTAGATGGTGGAAAAAGTGTTGACGAAGAAACGTATGAAGATAAATGCCGTCATTGTTCCGACATGGAAAATTTAGCTGCTAATGCCGAAAGAGATTCTATCAAGTATATGCAGGTTAAATTCATGCAAGATCACAAAGACGAAGAGTTTTTAGGTGTTATTTCCGGTGTAACCGAATGGGGAATTTATGTAGAAATCATTGATAATAAATGCGAAGGAATGTGTCGTATTCGTGAAATTAAAGATGATTATTATGTTTTCGATGAAAAACAATATGCTTTAGTAGGCGAAGTTTCTAAAAATATTTTGCAATTAGGAGACGAAGTTTACGTAAAAGTTAAAAACGCCGATTTAGTTAAAAAACAACTAGATTATTGGTTTTTAAGAAAAAAAGAAGATTAACTAGTAACTAGTTTTCAGTCGCAGTCAACAGTTTTTTTGAATATCACTGTGAGTTGTCATCTCGAGCGAAGTGAGAAATCTCATAATTAATATGAAATTAGTTGAATTTGTAAAGAAAAATATTTCAGTTTTTAGTGCATTAGGAATTATATTAGTTTTAATTTTTTTTAAAATTTACTTTTTCTATGAAAAGAAAGGAACTCAACAAGATATTATTTTAGTTTATAATCTTTTATTGATTCCATTATCACTTTTTATTTTTATAATTGATTTGTTATCTAAAATTGTAATTAAAAATAGAATCATAATTAATATAATACAAATGTTAATAGTATTATTAGCATTAGTGTGTTTTAAAAAATATATTTAAAATGAAAAAAATAGTTTATACCTTATTATTAATTAGTTCAGTAGCTTTTTCACAAGTAGAAAAAAAACTAGGTGATTTTACTAAAGTAACTTCTTTTGATCAAATTGATGTTCAGTTAGTTAAAGGATCAGAAAGTAAAATAGTTATTAAAGGAGATCAAGCTTCTGAAGTGGAAGTAGTCAATAAAAATGGCGAATTAAAAATACGTATGCCTTTTACTAAATTGTTAAAAGGCGATAATATTTCGGTTACTTTATATTATACTAATTTAGAAGCTGTTGAAGCTAATGAAGGTTCAAGAATTGCATCTAATGATGTTTTTAAAGCTATTAATTTTGAAATTATTTTAAAAGAAGGTTCTGAGATAAAACTGAATTTAGATGTTGAGCGTTTATCAGCAAGAACCGCTAATGGAAGTATTTTAAAATTAGAAGGAACTGCGGCTTATGCTGATGTTTTAGTGAATTCGGGAGCCAAATATGATGCCGAAAAATTAGTAACCAAACAAACGATCATTACTGCAAATGCCGGTGGAATTGCCGAAATTAATGCTACCGATTTTGTAGATGCTAAAGTAAGAGCTGGTGGTGATATTTTAATTTATGGTAAACCAAAGCAAATCAATCAAAAAACAGTTGCCGGAGGTTCTATCAACCAAGCGGATTAATTTAACAATTAGTAAAAAGTGATAGGTAATGATGTACTATTTTTAATAATTTAGTAATTTTATAACCTATAAATTTAGAGTAATCCATTGAAAGCTATTTTATGGATTACTTTTTGCTAATTAATTGAATTTGAATTACCAAGATATTATAACCGCAATTCCTTGGGGATTGCTTTTGGCATTTTCTATTGGACCTGGATTTTTCGTTCTTCTGGAAACCAGTATTACAAAAGGATTTAAAGCTGCATTAACGTTTGATTTAGGAATTGTTTTTGCCGATTTTATCTTTATTTTAATTGCTTATTTAAGTACCAATCAACTTTTGGAACAATTAAAAGATAATCCTACTTTGTTTATTGTTGGCGGACTGATCATGTTTGTTTATGGTTTATCCTCTTTTATTCTTTTAAAACGCAATTATAAAAAACAAACAGAAGTTGAAAAAGACGAAGATAACATTCAAAAGAACAATTATTTCGGATTATTCTTTAAAGGCTTTTTATTGAATTTTATCAACATTGGTGTTTTAGGTTTTTGGATGATGATCATCATTACGTATGGTCCGCAAATGAATATGGAAACCCAAAGAATATCAATCTTTTTTGCTGCAATTTTATGTTTCTATTTACTGTTTGATATTGCTAAAATTTTATTAGCCAAACAATTAAAAAACAAACTAACCTCTCAAAATATTTATAAAATTAAACGTGTAATCAGTATGATTTTATTGATTTTCGGTTTGTTTTTTATCCTTCAAGGATTCTTTCCAAAAATAAAAGAAGACATTGCTAAGAAGATTGAACCTATTGAAGAGAAAAGATAAAATGGAAAGAATTATTATTTCTAATAACTCTTTTTTTAGGCATCACCTGATTATCTTTAATTAATTTTTTCTAAAAATTAGACATAAAAAAAGAGCTACTTATTTAAGTAGCTCTTTCATTTTCAGAGGCATCGCCCGGTATATTTTTAATTAATTTTTTCTAAAAATTAGTCATAAAAAAAG
>NZ_JBSEFI010000040.1:0-6378 GCF_053570605.1 Flavobacterium sp. U410 | reverse complement strand
AAAATCTATATGAACATTATAATTTAAAACCATATGTCATAAGTTATATTGACACAATGTTATTTGCAGATAAACTTGGGATGCCTAAAAAAATAAAAGATTTAGCAGAGAGTTTGGACTTAGAAGTAACAAATCATCACGACCCAGAATTCGATGCAAAACTTTGTGCTTTAATATTTGGCGAATTGACTGACAAGTATCCAAGTTATCAAGAACTAATAAGAAAAATTGATGACCAGCCTAAAACAAATAATAATTATTTCAATCAACCAAGTGAAGATGTTTTAGAAGAAAATGAAGAGCATTTATCAAATTATCAAATAACTCAAAACGAACTTGAAAACATTGATTTAATAGGAAAAGGAATAGTTATTACGGGCAACTTTTCAATAGAAAGAGAAGAAATAAAAACTTTTCTAATGAAAATTGGTGGACAAATAAAATCAGGAATAACAGGTAAAGTAGATTTTGTTTTTGCAGGTGAAGATTGTGGTTGGTCAAAAATCCAAAAAATAAACGACTTAAACCAATCAAAAAAAGCAAACATTAGAATTTTAAACGAAGCTGACTTAAATTATCTTATCAAAAAATACGGCATATAACATCGCATTGGCAAAATGGCGGGTTAAGTGCCAAACTCAACTTTTGTGCATTTTATTCCGCCGAATGTGTTCCACATTCAGCTTTTTTTAATAATTTAGCTTCTGTGGAAACACATCGGCTACGTCACTGCTAAATTGAACTTTTTGTCCAATTTATCCGCCACTTCGCCAATGCGTTTCCCGTTAGTGGCAACAAAAACAAACGATAATTAGACAATAAATGAAAAATATTTTATTTGTAGTTTTTATTTCAATGATATTTTTATTTGTTTGCTGTAACACAACAACGAATAAAAACATAATTGAAACAGAAATTTCTGATTTTGACAAAATTTTAGATAGTTTTCAAGTAAATGGTTCAATTCTAATTTATGATAACGACAAGAATACTTTTTACTCAAATGACTTTGATTGGGCTAAAAACGGAAAATTACCTGCATCAACATTCAAAATTCCAAATTCTATAATTGCTGTTGAATTAGGCATTATTGAAAATGATACAACTATTTTAAAATGGAATGGCGAGCAGAGAAAAATGGATATTTGGGAAAAAGATTTATCATTTAAAGATGCTTTTAGAATTTCCTGTGTTCCTTGCTATCAGGAAATTGCAAGGAAAATCGGAACAATTAAAATGAAAGAATATTTAGAAAAATTTGAGTATAAAAATATGATTTTTGACAGTTTAACGATTGACAATTTTTGGCTTGAAGGAAATTCAAAAATATCTCAAAAACAACAAATCGACTTTTTAAGGAAATTCTATTTTTCAAAATTTCCAATTTCTGATAGGACAATAAAGATTGTCAAAAATATTATGGAAATTGAGCGAACTGAAAATTACATTTTAAGCGGTAAGACTGGATTAAGTTCGATAGAAGAAAAATATAATGGTTGGTTTGTTGGTTATGTTGAAACAAAATCTAATGTTTATTTTTTTGCAACAAATGTAATTCCGACAGACGGATTGAATGTTGATGATTTTATTTCATCGAGAATTAATGTAACAAAAAATGCGTTAAAGCAAATGAATATAATGAAATGATAAATGCCACTAACATATGGTAGCCGATAATTGCCGGCTTTCGTGCCAACTTGATACTTTGGTGCTTTTAACGAACCGAAGTGCTAAATTGATACGAAAGTGCTGTAAATCCGGCAACTACGGCTACCATTTTTCGTTGTACGACATAGTAAAACCGAACCAAACAAAATGAAAGTCAGAGAAGAAAAGTTAAGAACAATTATAGAATGGTCGGAGAAAAACGAAGATGTAAGAGTTCTTCTTCTGACAAGTTCACTTGTAAATCCTTTAGCACTTGTTGACGAATTTAGTGATTTAGACATTGAATTTGTTTTTGAGGATAATACAAATTACATTTCAGACAAAAGCTGGACGCTTAAATTCGGAAATCCAATTGCTATGATTGAAGAAGACGAAAGTTGTTTTAACCATAAACACGCAATGAAAATGCTACTTTATGAAGACGGTGTGAAAGTAGATTTTAAACTTTACAGCAAATCAAAATTTATAAAGGAAACGCAAGAGAAAGAATTACCAGAAGATTGGGATATTGGTTATAAAATTTTAATTGATAAAGATGGTATTACAAAGCAAATGCTGAAACCAACTTATCAAATTTCCATTATCAAAAAACCGTCTGAAAAAGAGTTTCAAAATCTAATAAACGATTTTTGGTGGGACACAACTTACGTGGCAAAGTGTCTTGTGAGAGATGAAATATTCTATGCGAAATTTATGTCGGAAACCGTTATTCGCACAGAATATTTAATTCCTTTAATTGAATGGCACATTGCAAGTGAACACAATTGGAACATAACGACCAATAAATATGGACGGCTTTTCAAAAAGTATCTTAACCAGGAAATGTGGGCTAAAACAGAACAAACATTTTCAGGGAGCGATATAAAGGAAAATTGGACTGCTCTATTTTCAATGACTGATTTAGTTTCAGAAATAGGAACTGAATTGTCAAAAAAATTAGAGTACAAATACCCGGATAAATTAGAAAATGACATACGAAAATATTTAGCTGGACTAAAACCCAAAACATAACTACGTCGTACAACATCGTATTGGCAATAGGCGGGCTGAACGGCTTCGTATCAACGGAAGTGCAAAATTCAACTTCTGTTCTTCGATTAAAGTTCAGTGCTAAAAATCCCGCCCATCGCCAATACGCGGCACGTTATGTGAAAGAATAAAACGGCACCTCCAAAAAGAAAGTGCCGTTTCGAAATTAAATTTATAAATTCTCAATCCACTACTTCTGAAACAGTTGATTTTTCTATTAGAAAAATTCCGTCAAAAGCTTCTTCTATTTCAGTTTTTAGGCACATCGAATCAAATCGAATCTTATTACAATTTTTTAATTCCGTACTTCTGTTCATTAGTAAACAGCATTCTTTTCCTCCAAATTCTTGCATAATAAATTCAACAGAATCCGACTCTGGAAAATCAAGTGGAAATTTATCAACCCTAAAGCCAAATTGATAATCATTATCAGGATACAATGCCGCAGTTTCTCCACGTAGATTAGTTATTGCAAATGCTTTATATTTTTCTCCAAAAGTCATCGAAAGTCTTTGCCCCATTGGATAACAACTAATAAATCCATCAAAATCTACCGGAGTTTTTTGAATGTGAGCATTGTGGGCAACCAAAATAATCTTTTTACCAAGTGAATTTTTCAAAAACCAATCAATGCTTTCTGCCATATACTGGTCTTTTGCTCCCATATCTCCTTCAATTCCCCTTTCAGTAATGAAACTTTCCATAGCATCAGCATTATAATTCATATAAATCAAGCCTTTAACTTGATGAACTATCGATTGAAATTCTAAACTTTCTAATTTTGGTTGAAGAGTAATCAAACGAATGTAAACTTTTAATAGCAATGCTTTTAATTCATTATGTTCAGCTTCATCAAAAAGCGATAAATTTAACGCAAGCTGAGAAGTCGAATAGAAATCAAATTTCTCAGCAAGATTTAAAATCTTCTGTAAGACATCAGAAGAAACGATTGAAAGTCTTTGCAAATAATCAGATACAATACGAAAGTTTGGAAAATAAGAACCTCCATTTTTAGGAATATCCACACCTAAAAAGGTAATTTGATTATTATTGTCTTGATTATACCGACGAAGCCATAGCAAAGTATCTTTAAACTCATTTGGATAATAAAAGTGTGACAGTAACTTATCCAAATCGTCGAATGGAATTTGTGATTTTATCCACTTATCAACTTCTAATCCTTCAGAAAAACCAAACTCAAATGCCAAGGTGTCAAAATCACATTCAGTTACTAAAAACTCAATAACTTGATGCCTGAATGTAAAAAACTCTTTTATGAAATGTGCGTTTTCGCCTAAACCAACAATTGTAGAAGAATCAAAATATTCTCGAAATCGAAAAAGACTTTGTTTTATGGATGTATTATTTTCCGAATTAAACGGAAAAGTTAAGGGTTTTATATTTTTCATTATTACCTTATTTTAAATTAAAAATTAACGTACCAAATAGCAACCGTCTCAAAAAGACGATTTAATAATTTACTTTAATTTTTAATTACCAAGGCTTGCTGAAATACATAAAATGTGAATTATTTGAATACAAAGATACTAAAAATTCCTTCACATAACATCGCATTGGCAAAATGGCAGGTTAAGTGCTAAATTGAAAGTTTCTGCATTTTATTCCGCCGAATGTGTTCCACATTCGCTTTTTATTTGTAAGTTAGCTCTGTGGAAACACATCGGCTACGTTCTCGCTAAATTGAACTTTTTGTCCAATTTATCCGCCACTTCGCCAATGCGTTTCCCGTTATGTGCCATTTTTGAATGACAATGCGAATAGATACAGACAAACAAATGAATTTACTTAGTGATAAGAACGTTGCAATAATTGGTGGTGGACCCGTTGGACTGACTATGGCAAAATTATTACAGCAAAACGGCATAGACGTTTCAGTTTACGAAAGAGACAACGACCGAGAGGCAAGAATTTTTGGTGGAACCCTTGACCTACACAAAGGTTCAGGTCAGGAAGCAATGAAAAAAGCGGGATTGTTACAAACTTATTATGACTTAGCCTTACCAATGGGTGTAAATATTGCTGATGAAAAAGGCAATATTTTATCCACAAAAAATGTAAAGCCCGAAAATCGATTTGACAATCCTGAAATAAACAGAAATGACTTAAGGGCTATCTTGTTGAATAGTTTAGAAAACGACACGGTTATTTGGGATAGAAAACTTGTTATGCTTGAACCTGGTAAGAAGAAGTGGACACTAACTTTTGAGAATAAACCGAGTGAAACAGCAGATTTGGTTATTCTTGCCAATGGCGGGATGTCCAAGGTAAGAAAATTTGTTACCGACACGGAAGTTGAAGAAACAGGTACTTTCAATATACAAGCCGATATTCATCAACCAGAGATAAACTGTCCTGGATTTTTTCAGCTATGCAATGGAAACCGGCTAATGGCATCTCACCAAGGTAATTTATTATTTGCTAACCCCAATAATAATGGTGCATTGCATTTTGGAATAAGTTTTAAAACACCTGATGAATGGAAAAACCAAACGCAGGTAGATTTTCAAAACAGAAATAGTGTCGTTGATTTTCTTCTGAAAGAATTTTCCGATTGGGACGAACGCTACAAAGAATTGATTCATACGACGTTGTCATTTGTAGGATTGGCTACACGGATATTTCCTTTAGAAAAGCCTTGGAAAAGCAAGCGCCCATTACCCATAACAATGATTGGGGATGCCGCACATTTGATGCCGCCTTTTGCAGGGCAGGGAGTAAATAGTGGGTTGGTGGATGCCTTGATATTGTCTGATAATCTAGCCGATGGAAAATTTAATAGCATTGAAGAGGCTGTTAAAAATTATGAACAGCAAATGTTTATCTATGGCAAAGAAGCACAAGAAGAATCAACTCAAAACGAAATTGAAATGTTTAAACCCGACTTTACGTTTCAGCAATTGTTAAATGTATAAAATGGAATAAAACGGCACATAACAAACAAATTGGCAATAGAGCCGGTGAAGTACTTCTATTGAACTTTTGTGCAATGTTGAAGATTAGTAATTCTATTCAACATTTGTGCTAAAAGTCGGCTCCATCGCCAATTTGCCAAACGTTATATGCCATATTACACCAAAACTCGTCTGAATTATACAAAATGAACTATGTTTAACTTTTTTAAACCTAAACCAAAAAATCAAATTGAAATGGAAGTTTCGGGAATAAATCCTGAAACAAACAATGAATTTCTATTCTATAATTTTATCGAAAATACACCAAACTATATTCTTGAACCTTGGCTAAAAAAAGCAAAACAAGTTGGTTATAAAGTAAAACCTCAATACGAACAAGCGATTTTGCAAAAATTGAAATTCAATCAATTTAAAAATCCTCATACATTCCCTGAGTACTTTGAAAATAAATTTGATTTTATTGCTATTGACTTTGAGACAGCAAATAACAGTAGATTAAGTGCTTGTGCAATCGGATTATGCTTCGTGAAAAATGACACAATAGTTTATTCGACAAAACACTATATAAATCCACCAAAATCAGAAAAGTTTTTAAAAACTCATACTTCAATACACGGAATTTCATATGAAGATGTAGAATTTTCCCTTAATTTTCAAGAATTATGGGAAGACGAACTTTCTAAATATCTTTCATCTAATTTATTAATTTTTCATAATGCGAGTATGGACTTGAGTGTTTTGAAAAATC
>NZ_JBSEFI010000039.1:0-7973 GCF_053570605.1 Flavobacterium sp. U410 | reverse complement strand
GTCAAAACTACTGCATTATTTTACCGGGTTGCCCCTACTTTGGGTATACCTTTGCTGTGATTTTCACTATTTTTTTTAAGAACGTATGGTTTTATTTATAGCTCAAAAATAACATTTTTATCGGTATATACATAGTATATCGCTAAAATTTAATCCTTGTTTTTTTATCTTTTATTTAACTTTTTTTCTTACAATAACAGCACGGATATTGTAGTTATGTATTTAAAAGTCAACGGCATGAGAAAACAGTACCTATTCAGTAACCTTTAAAATTTGTCGATTATGAGTAAGCAAAAAGGGATTATCAAGTTAGTTGGTAATATTGGAGGGGTTTCGTTTTATACTTCCAATGGTGAGTACTTGGCCAGAACCGCAGGGGGGCCGAGTAAAGAGAGGATTGCAACGGGGGCGAACTTTGTTCGTACACGGGAGAACAACTCGGAGTTTGGCGGTTCTGCCAAAGTGGGCAAAGCCTTTCGAACGGCTTTGAGTAGTGTTATTCAAACAATGGGCGGAAGCATGCTGACGGCTTCTTTAACCAAACTCTTTAAGTCGATCAATGCTAAAGCTTCGGGAACAAGGGGGGAACGCCCTATTGCTCTGAGTGCCAACAAAGCGCAGGCTAAAGGACTGGAGCTGAACAATAAGATTAGTTTTACTTCGGTTTTTAATGCGCCTTTTACTGTTACGACCGATACAGACCGCGTGGAAGTTACTTTTACTGTTCCGTCATTTATTCCGATAAACTTTATCAATGCTCCTGCAGGGGCTACGGGTTTCCGTATTGCAGCTGCCGTGGGTTGGTTGTCGGATTATAGTTATGACAGCTCTACTCTGAGCTATGAGCCGGATGTGCCGGATCAAAATAGTCTGGGGATTACTGCCTATAGTACCATTCAGCCTATCGACAACACGCCTGCAACCATAACCCTAACGGCTACTGCTCCGGGCGGATTGGTGCCTGATGCCGGGGTTAGTGTACTGGCTTGTTTAGGGATTGAGTTTTACCAAAAGGTGGATAATGTGGATTATTTACTGGCACAGGGTAACGCTATGCGGGTTGTAGAAGTTTTTTAAGGTTTAAAAGACTTTCTATACAATTAAAGCTTTCCGTTATCGGAAGGCTTTTTTTGTGCTTATATGGCTTTAAAATGATTATTTCAGGGATATTTTAACTTACTGATGTAGTTAATTCATCCTTTTTTTATTCATTTAATAAAGTCGGCTCTAGTAGAGTTATGGTGGGCTTATACTGGGCTTATCCTCGGGTTATCTATAGCTAAGCCTCAAAAAATCTAAAGCTAAAAATCGTTTTTATTTATCCATTATCAAAAGGCAGGTACAAAACTACCTTCGGAGTTTTCGGGTTGTTGGCTGATGGGTTTAAACGGATGGCTCTATTTTTTTGGAAGATTAGCTTCGCTCCGTTCGCCTTTCAGGCTCGGGTGCCATTGTTTTTTCACTTGCTTTAAAAGATTGTTACTGTGGCTAATCTTCTAAAAAAATGAGCATAGCCTTGTGGCGATTGAACACACAAAGTGTATCCGTTCTGCTTTTTTAAATTTTTGTGATAAAAAGCGAACAAAGATTTAAGGCTGTGAGCTTTAGTGGTGCAGGCGTAATTTTGTGATGTTTTTTGAGCAAAAATTTGTAAACGTGTGTCTTTTAAGGTGTTAGATTTTATCTGTAGGTTTTGATAGATTTTATCCGTAGGGGTTTGATCGTGTTGTACTTGGTGTTTTTTTGCGCCATGTTTTTCGGGTTTTTGGATGGTTTTTTGGTGGTTTTTTGCCTTTGGATTCCGCATTATTTTGATACCAGACAAATGGGTGTTGGGTGTGGCGGGGGGAACGGGTGGGTGCCGGGGGTGCGGCTATTTTACATAATGGGCTTATAGCTGCAAGGCGTAGCGTACCCGAAGGGCTTGAACTATAAGAGCGCATTATGTATAAATAGCTTGGGGGCGTTTTTTGGGGTGCGCTTGTTTATCGGTTGGGCTGTAAGGCGCTTTGTGGCATTGCGTAACCTATAAAATAGATTGCTTCGCTTGCTCGCAATGACACAATGTGCCTTACTCGGGGTAAACAAGGGCTAAGCGTTGGGTGGAAAACGCCATTGCGGGGGGAAGCTCGGACTGGGTGGGCGCAAAGAACTCAGCGGAGCGTTCCTGTTTTGGGATTCGGCTTGGACTTCGCTTAGTAACTACGTCCTGCCACGGTTCGTTTTGCGAACGTTTTTTTTGTTTAATGTTTTGATTTTTAATCGGTTAGTTGTTTTTGGCGGTTAGTTGTTAAAATATGTTAAAATTGTAGGGTTTATTGTATGGGATGGAAGGTGTTGACCATGTCGTGGAGTTCTTCTAAATTGTCTTGTTGATACCTTTCTGTCGAACTGATGTATCGGTGTCCTGCCAGGTATTGGGTTTTTCGTAAGTTGTGTTGTTTAAGCCAGTTTACAATTACACTGTTTCTGATTTGTATGGCATTTTGATAATTGTAATTGATTAGTTTTAATTCATCACTTATTTTTTTTAGTACGTTGTGCAGGTTGGTGTTGCCGTAGTTGGAGAAGAACAGGTTGTCGGTTGTGGATGCTGAAACAGGTTCAGCATGACAATGGGTTTGGGATAGCAGTTGTGGTCTGATCTCTTGTAAATATTCCATCATTTCCATGAGTTGCCAGGGTTTGAGTTCTAAGGTTCTGCCGTTGGTTTTGGTGCTTCCGGGGATGTGTATTTTGCCTTTGTAGAGTTCTATATGCTCTTCTTTTAAGTATTGGAGTTCTTTGGTTTGTAAGCCTTGATATACCAGTAATCCGATAATGATTTTGTTTCGTTTTCGGGCTAGATCTTCTTCTTTGGTCTCATAGCTATAATATAAATCTTCGAGTTCGTCTGCTGTGAGTAGATTACCTAATACTGTTTTTACTTTGCCTTTGATATTGATGTTGGTTATGGGGTTGTCTGTTCTGTAATTGCCTTCTTGCAGGTAGTTGAAGTAGATCTTTAGCTTGCCGATATAGCCTTGTAGGGTTCGTATGGCAATGCCTGTTTTCTTGAGTTCTTCGATATATTTTAGGAATGTTTTATAGTCGATAGTTTCCTTTGTAGTACCATAGTTATTCATCCATATATTTAGGCGGTCTGTAGCCCTTTGGAATACTGGAATACTCTTGGTTGAGTAACCGTTTTTCTCTAAGTAGTGTGTGTAGTGGTTCATCGTTGTTGGTTTTTGCTTTGTGTTCTAGTAAATGAGTGTAAATCTGTGTACTTTCTAAACTGGAGTGTCCTAAAAACTGGCTGATGGTTTCTAGTTTGGCTCCTTTTTCTAATAAATGCGTTGCGATACTGTGTCTTAAAATATGTGGGGTAAGCCCCTCCAACCTCCCCGAAGGGGAGGCTATTGTTTTGACTATTGCATTTAATCGATTGGATAAACTTTGTCCTTGTAGTGGTTTGCCTCTGTAGTTAATGAGCAAATATTCTGTTTCTTTATAATTGTAAAATAATGGACGGTAATCGTAAATGTATTCTTCTATTATTTTTAAATTATATTCGTTTACAGGTACATATCTTTCTTTGTAATTCTTGCCTTTTCTTACGTGGATTCTTTCTTTGTCGAAAACAATATCTTTGATTTTTAAGTTGACTACTTCATTTCTTCTGAGTCCACAACTGTATAACAACACTAGTATTACTTTGTCTCTTTTTCGTATTCGTTCCTGTTCACTACTGTAATCGGTGGCTTTAAATAGTTGTTTTACTTCTTCTTGGGTTAGGATTTGCAGGCTGTCTCTATGGTCTTGCTCTTCTCGTTTTAGATGTATGGGTAAGGGTTTGGCGTGGTGTTCTTTGAGATAATCGTTAAATTTAATAAGGGCTTGTATGTGTTTGTTTAGGTAGGCTTTGGAGAGTCCGCCTTCCCGCATTTGATTTTCCCGTGTTTGTAAATGGTTATAGTAGTCTTTTACTATTTGTACACTTACTAAATTGATTTGATTAATGTTTTCATTCTCTAAATAGTGTAAAAATTCTCGTAGGTGGCTGGGTAAATTTTTAATCGTACTTTCACTATAGCCTAGTATATCCAACCAGTTTTCAAAGCTTTGTACCAATACTTTATAACTTTCATTTTTTATGGGGGTATGTATTGTTTTTTGCATCCTGACAACTTTTTAATTTTAACTTACTGATTTTGTTTTGGTTGACTTCGCCACTTTTGAATGGTTAGTTACTGGCTCATTGGCGAGTTGTATTTGTGCTATACAATCATTTAATGCCTTGTCGATTAACTGCTTAAGGTCTTGATATTCATCAGGGTTAGTAATTTCATACGCATAAGATTTAGTAGTTTTATTTTGTACTTTTTTAATATAGTTTTCTAATAATAGTTGATTGTTATATCTTCTTAATGTGGTTTCTTTTACTCTTAAATTTCTTCTTATTTCACTATTGGTAAATTGGGTTTGATTTTGTTTTTTTAAATATGCTTTCAGATTTTCAAGGTGATTTCTACACGCTCCAGTTAAACTATCGCTTTTTCGTAGTAATACTTCTTTAATGAGTTCATTTGCTTCCTGTATGTCTTCGATTGAGGTTTCGATATATTCCTCGCCTGTTTCTTTGTCATATTGCTTGTGTCGCTGACACTGCTTGTAAAAGGTTATGGCTTCTATAAATTGTAAATAGTGGGCGTTGGTTCTTCGGGGTTTAAACACTGCCACGGGCAGAGCGAGATATTCGGCAAAAGGATTTCTAACGGCTATGGTTTTTAGTAAACGTTGTGCATTTTGTAATAAATTTTTAGTATTGTATTCATCTTGTTGGTTTATCTTGCCTGCGGAGGCTCTCCGCTGATACGTCATAATTTTATCGTCTTGGGTTTCGCTTTCATCAATGTATAAAAGAAAACTTCGGTTACTATTGTCTTCGTAGATGCTTTCCTGTGTGGTGCAACCGCTTACCGATACCGGTCCTTCCACGGTTAAATGGATGGTTTTTGTTGTTCCTTTTTTGTCTTTATGAACGACTGTTTTGGTGATTTTCTTTTTGCTTTGTAGCTCTCGTAGTGGATAGAGTACGCTTTCTGCTCCGTCTAAATCTTCTATTAAAATAAGTTTGTTTTGTAGTTCTGTTCTATTGAAGTAATAAAATGCATTTGCCGATAATACAGTCATTTCGATCTTGTCTTCTTCGGGGATGAGTTCGGCTACTTTGCTTTGTAAATGGGTCTTCCCTGCTCCGCTGCTTCCCAGACTGATACAGTGTAACGGATTGTTGGTTTTTCTACTGGTGAAGATCAGGTACATTAATAGTCGGTTAGTTTCTTCACCGATTACGCCGGATTTGCCGATTAACTCGTTTGTTCTGTTTATCAAGTTATCTGCTTCTAAAAATGCCTGTGCGGCTCGCACTTCGTTTTCGGTTAGGGTTTTGGTTGTTTGTTGTTGGTTATTGGTTGTTTGTTCTATCTCCTTTAATCGGTAGTTTTCCAGTTCATTTGTGAGTTGGTCTAAATCTCGTCTTACTATCGTTGTGCCGATTTCTAAACGCTCGGCTACTTTTCGGGTTAACTTTTCTATACTGGTGTCATTATATAGATCGATGTTCTGTCTTAAAACAGCCCCATTGTCCTGCGGACATTTCCCCGAAGGGGAAAGGCTTTTTAGTTTTTGGATGCCTAATGTTACTCTCAAAGCTTCTAAGTTATTGAACCGTATTCCTCCTAAAATCGATATTTTTAAGTGTTTGGTTTCAAAAAGGTAGTGGTTGGGGTTTGATGTGTTTAAATTGTTCATAACTTTCAATATTTCACTTATTGGTTACAAACTTAATCAATAAATGATATTTAAAACAAATTTATTCGTTTGTTTTTTAATCTTTAAGTAATGTATATTTGTAAAAACATTGATTTATAAAGGATTTTTATAACGTATCAGTTATGATTATAAGTAATAATATTACCCGTTTACGAAAAGAAAAAAACTTATCCCGTGAGGATTTAGGAGGTATTGTGGGTACTTCCGGGGCTGTAATTGGTAGGTATGAGCGTAATGAGATTACTCCCTCTGTTGAGATTGCCAACAAAATTGCTCAAGCCCTTGAGGTTTCTTTAGATTATTTGGTAGGTAATAATACTATGGTGTTTAAAGATAAAAAGATTTTGGAGCGCATGGAGATAATCTCTGACATGCCTGCTAAAGAACAGGAACAGCTTTTTAATGTTATTGATGCGCTTATTCGTGATTATAAAGCTAAACAGGCGTATTCTTCTTAATAACTCCTTTTTATGTACTTCATAAAATAAAAAAACAGCATTTAGTTTGTATACTAAACACTGTTTTTTAACAACTTATATTTTAAATTTGTTTTATGAACTAGGTTGCTATATTACTCAACTTTACCTTTATTCTTAATTCTTAAACCAACATTATAAAAAATAATACCTAAAACAAAAGCAATTAAAACTTGCACAAAATCTATACCACTATTGGGCTCTTTTGTTGCAAAACAATATAGATTGTATATAATCAATGGAACAATCATTACAGCATAAGCTAAAACGTTTCTCATATTCTATTTAAGTTTAAAACCTGCGTCTGAAATTCTTGCAGAATCAGTAATTTCTTTATCCAAATGGATATTTGAAAAATTTGGGTTCTTACTAGAAAACTCTAATAAAAAAAACTTCCCAATAAGCTTTTCTCCTCCTTTTCCATAAGCATTAATATTTCCGTTATAGTAATGACCATTGTAATAGTAGTTATAGTAATATCTATTGTAGCTCCTATTATTAACAAAATCATATACCCTACCAATTGCTTCTAGTTTATTTTTTTTTATATCGGTTGTCTTTATTTCTTTTTTTACATTACTATTAAAATATAATACAGCTATAATTATAAAAAAGATAGTACCTACAAAAATTTGTTTTTTATCAAATTTCATTTTTATTATGCTATTCATTTTTAGAATCTTTACCAAAAGTTCCGTAATTCCCAAAGCTACCATTACTTTGATTAAAACCTGGTTTAGAAGGATTAATTAAAAAATCATGCTTAGTTTCTTCATTAGAATTATTAAAAAAGTTTAATATATTTTGCATACTATCACCAACTGTATTTTCAATTACTTCTACACCAGTACCTGTTACAGTATTTAAAACATTACTAATAGGTTTATAACCTGTATCAACTTCTAATTTACTTCCAAACTTACCTCCTAAATAATTAGACCCAAAAGTAGAAATAACCTCATTACCATCATCTACCATATCAAAATTGCTACCTCCGTCCCATGTAAAAAACGATTCTCCTAAATTTGAATAAAATGGATTTTTGATAAAAGAAGCAAAAACAGGTTGAGACCAATTAATATTTTCATCAAATTTAAAATCGTTAGAATAAAATTGCCCCATCAAGTTTGTTGTTCCATTTATAGCTCCTAATGAAAAACTCGACTGAAAAAAACCTCTATAAGTAAATATTGATTCAGCTTGAGTAAACAAAACTGCTCCTGTTCCTGTCGCAAGATAGTTAGATAGTTGTGTTGTTCCAAACCATGTACTGTATGCACCATATGCAGATGAAACATAAGGAGCCGCAGCTGATCCAGTAAAATATGTTGCAACTAATGCAGCACTAACAATTCCAGCTTTTTCTCTTCCAGCTTTTTCATCTTCTAAATGTTGAGGGTCAAAATTAGTGGGAGAACCTATATTATGATATTCTAATCCTTCCAATTCAACTCCATCAATAACTCTATTCTCACTGAATGCATAAGGTGAATTATGAGGATATTTCGAGGCTAAAGGATCCACAGCAAAGAACCTTCCCACTCTTGGGTCATGCATTCTAAAAGTAAAATTAATTGAATTTCCTTCCCCTTTAATTTCATCGTCTTTTTCCTGTCCTTGGAAGCCATATCTGTAAGCTGTGCTTGAGCCGTGCCTATTAGGCAGTAACTGACCGAAAGG
>NZ_JBSEFI010000038.1:0-9956 GCF_053570605.1 Flavobacterium sp. U410 | reverse complement strand
TAAACTTCATGAAAACGCACAGCGCGGGATAGAGCAGTAGGTAGCTCGTCGGGCTCATAACCCGAAGGTCACTGGTTCGAGTCCAGTTCCCGCTACTAAGTAAAGAGAATCAAGAAATTGGTTCTCTTTTTTTATGGGTTAAATCTTCCCAACCTTTATTATTTCTACAGTCTTTAAAATCATCCAAATTTGGAGTTACTAACTTTACAAATGGGCTATATTTAATCACCCTCAATAACAATAAAGAAAATAAAACGTATAAATTAATAAAAAATTAATTTTTAAAATATCTCAAGGGCACAGGTTTGAGTCCTGTTCTGCTACTAAGTAGAAAAAGGCTTTGAGAGCTAGAAAAAAAAACGGTTTTGAATACTTTTTCAAAGCCGTTTTTTATATCCGAAATTCTCCGTGTTTTAGAAATTGTGCGCCAAAACGTAAACGATTCTCAGTTGAAGCCAAAACAAAAAAGAGCTACTAATTGTAGCTCTTTTTCTTATAATGAATAAATATAAATCCCTAATATATTACAATAAGTAATAACTCGAATCTATATTTATTAAAGATCTTCATTATTGTTTAACTAACCTATATGTATTTATTTTTCCTGAATTATTTACCCTAAGTAAATAAACACCATTAGCATAATTTGTAACATCAATTGAGTTAACTCCAATATGAATGTTTTCCTTTTTAATCATTTTACCTACTAAATCGAATACTTCTATTTGAACTTCTTCTTTAGTGTCAATTGTGAAAATACCAGTTGAAGGATTAGGATAAATTTTAAAACTATTAGCATCAAAGTTTGAAGTACCTAAAGTAGTGACATCTACATTTACAGGAACACGGTTACTTGTTGAAGCTTCTGTAATTCTTTTAATTAAACTATTACCCGAATCAGCTACTACAATATTTCCATCCGCTTGAATGGTCACTCCATTAGGATAACTATATGCTCCGTAAGCTAAAATTTCAATATTGCTTCCGTCAGCATTCATGCGCTTAATAGCATTATTCCCATAATCAGCCACCACAATTTTACCATCAGATTGAATGGAAACTCCAAAAGGCATAGAAAATCCACTACCTAAAGTTACAATATTACTTCCATCAGAATCCATACGCTTTATAGTGCTATTTCCAAAACCAGCTATTATAATTTTACCATCAGCTTGAATAGCTACTCCAGTTGGACTACTAAATCCACTTCCTAAAACTTCAATATTACCACCATCAGAATCCATGCGTTTTATAGTATTATTAAAAGTATCTGCCACAACAATTTTTCCATCAGTTTGAATAGCTACTCCGGAAGGACCACTAAACCCACTACCTAAAGTTACTATATTACTTGCATCAGAATCCATGCGTTTTATAGCGTTATTAAACTTGTCAGCTACTACAATTTTTCCATCTGACTGAATAGCTACTCCTGTAGGATTATTAAATCCACTACCTAAAGTTTCTATATTATTACCATCAAAATCCATGCGTTTTACTGTGTTATTACCACTGTCAACAACCACAATTTTTCCATCTGTTTGAATAGCTACTCCACTAGGATAATTAAATCCACTACCTAAAGTTTCAATACCAGTAGCTGTTTGTTGCTCTACATAATAAACACCGTTAGCTAATACATCGGTACCAGGTAAAGCGGTTCCTCCAGTGGCATTTGCAAACCATTGTGCTGTAGTTCCTGCACTTGGTGTGGTAACTAAATCAGCAACTGTACTTGCCGGAGGTAGTGTTTGTGTATTATCTGAAATTCGTTTAACGGTTACTGCTAATCTATCAGTGCTTTCAACACCTCCAACAGTTTGCGAAGCATAAGCGGTTCCATTATCTAACAAAGAAATTGTAGTTGGTAAAACCATGCCCCCAGTTGGAGAATCGTACCAAGTAATAGTACTACCTGTTACTTGTATATCGGCAATAGTTTTGTCATCGCCAGTATAAACTTGCGTTGTCCAAGTGGTTGTAGGTGTGGCAGGACTAGATATTGCTACATTTACAGGAACACGGTTACTTGTAGAAACTTCTGTAATTCGTTTTATAGCATTATTTCCAGAATCAGCTACTACAATTTTACCATCTGCTTGAATGGCTACTCCATAAGGAGCATAAAATCCACTACCTAAAGTTTCAATATTGCTACCATCGGCATTCATTCGTTTTATACCGCCATTACCAGTATCAGCTACCACAATTTTACCATCCACTTGAATGGTTACTCCATTAGAACCGCTAAATCCACTACCTAAAGTTTCAATATTACTTCCATCGGAATCCATTCGTCTTATAGCATTATTAAAAATGTTAGCTACTACAATTTTACCATCCGCTTGAATGGCTACACTTCTAGGGGAATCAAATCCACTACCTAAAGTTTCAATATTACTACCATCGGCATTCATTCGTTTTATACCACCATTCCCAGTATCAGCTACCACAATTTTACCGTCGGCTTGAATGGCTACTCCTCTAGGATTATAAAATCCATTACCTAAAGTTTCAATATTACTACCATCGGCATTCATTCGTTTTATAGCATTATTATTAGCATCAGCCACTACAATTTTACCATCGTCTTGAATGGCTACTCCATAAGGAAGATAAAATCCACTACCTAGAGTTTCAATGTTACTACCATCAGCGTCCATTCGTTTTATAGTATTATTAGTATTGTCAGCTACTACAATTTTACCATCCGTTTGAATAGCTACTCCAGTAGGTAAATTAAATCCACTACCTAAAGTTTCAATACCGGCTGTTGTTTGTTGTTCTACATAATAAACACCATTTGTTAACACATCGGTACCAGATAAAGCAGTTCCTCCTGTAGCATTTGCAAACCACTGCGCTGTAGCTCCTGTACTTGGTGTGGCAACTAAATCGGCAACTGTACTTGCCGGAGGTAGTGTTTGTGTATTATCTGAAATTCGTTTAACGGTTACTGCTAATCTATCAGTACTTTCAATACCTCCAACAGTTTGCGAAGCATAAGCGGTTCCTCCATCAAGTAAAGAAGTTGTAGTTGGTAAAACAGAACCTCCAGATGGAGAATCGTACCAAGTAATATTACTACCTGTTACTTGTATATCGGCAATAGTTTTATCATCGCCTGTATAAACTTGTGTTGTCCAAGTTGTTGTAGGTGCTGCAGTACTAGCATTTACTGTAACTACTATTTCAACCCTATCACTTTCGCAGCCATTACCGTTTGTACTTGAAACCCAATACGATGTTGAGCCAACTGATGAAGTATTTGGTGTAGGTGCAGTTGTTGAAGCTGTTCCTCCAGTTGCCGTTGTGTACCATAATAACCCTACTCCACCTATACCAGTTGTAGCTGTTAATGCTGTAGCTGTATCACCTTGAGTATAGGTAACAGGTGTTGTATCTATTGGTATTGATGGAACAGGTAAATTACTAGTAATAGGCGAACCTGCTAACCAATTTGAAGCAGTTCTGTTTAAAGTAAAATTGGATAATGTTCCGTTGTTTGCATTTGTTGCAGTATTATCAGTCAACGTAGTAATACTTGTATTGTCTGCTTGGTCAACACCTTGATTAAACTGATAATACGCTATTAAACCTGTTTCATTTCCTTGTAATTCACAATTCTTTGAAGCGTTTATTTGATCGATTGTTCTTGCAGTATTCCAAATACGAGCTTCATCCATATTTCCGGTGTAGTATCTCCCTGTCATTTGAAGATTTTCGCCAAGAGAAACATTATAGTTAGAATTGTTAATATTTGAAGTTCCTGCTAATTGGTTTTCTAAAGAACCGTCAATATATATTTTAGCAAAAGCGCCATCATAAGTAACAGCCACATGATGCCAATTCCCATCAGTAACAAAAGTTGTTGAATAAAAATCGGTAAATGCACCTGTAGCAGTAAAAGCAATTGCGCCATCTGATGTCAATGCTATCCTCCAACTATCATCTCCTTTTGTAACTAATGCATCCCATTGTTCGGATACTACATTAGAGTTCATCCAAAATTCTACAGTCATTTGATTAGTAAAATCAAAATTACTTTCGTTTGATAATGTAATATAATCATTTACACCATCAAAGTTTAGATGCGTTGCTGGAGTCGTTTGACAAACACCTGCACTTCCAGGACTACCTTTAACTTCATAACTATTTATAAAAACTCCAGAACCTTCGTTTGAGGCAATCCAGTTTGTTGGATCATTATTGTCAAAACTAGCATCACACAATTTAATTGAACTACCCAATCCTGCTGCATTTAATGGCCATGGTGCTATATTATCATATGTAACAATGTCTACTTGTGCTCCAAGATTGTCTAATAACTCTATTGTTTCTCCTCCGTTAGATAAGCCTCCTGAGAGCCACTGATCATCAGCAGTTCCAGCTCCAAAAACATAATCTAAGCTCGAACTATTTACTGCTAAAACAAAATATTCTCCTGGACTTAAATTAATATTTCCAAAAGTATATGTAACTCCCTGAGAAAAAGTATAATCTTGTAAATTTAATGTAACACTACCTCGATTGTATAATTCTATATATTCCAAAGAATCAGTTCCTGATTCAGGTGGATTATACATAATTTCAGAAATTACAATTTGTGCATTTAATTTAAAAAACGAAAAAAACACTGTGAGCAGCATTAATAAAAATAAGTACCTCTGTTTCATTTTATTTTCTTATCTAATAATTAGTTAATGAAACAAATATATTTATCTACTTAACACATAAAATTAAAATGTTATGAGTGACCATTCTTTGTATGTGAATGACCATTAATATTATTTTTATATCTTCTAGAAATAGTTAACTCTTCATTATTTATAAAAACACTAGATGCCGTTCTCTTTTCAATTTTGGTCTTATTTATTAAAATAGAACGATGTATTTTACAAAATTTATTTTGATCTAAAAGCTCATTTAAACTTTCTAATGATTGTCTTAAAGAATATGTTTTTGAATGAGTATGTAAGTCTATGTAATTCCCATCGCTTTTTATATAAAGAATATCATCATATAAAATTTTAATTTCTTCAAAACCATCTTTTATCATTATAAAATTAGTCTTTATTTTTTCTATTGCTAAATGTATTGCAGCCAATAAATCAATCTTTTTTATTGGTTTTGTAAGATATGAAATTGGTACTGTTGCTATTGCTTTTTTTATTGTTTCATAATCTTGTTGAGCAGTAACATAAATAATTTGTGCTTCTATATTTTTATTTTCTGTAAGTTTTATTCCTATATCTTTTCCGTTTACATTAATATGATTTCTGGATTAAATACATGGATTTTATTTGTTGTATAAGTTTCAAATCAGATGAAGAGCTATAAAAGAAAACATAAAATTACTCAAATAAAAAAAGGCGTCACAAGGACGCCTCTTTAAGTAAGAAAAGTTGTTATAAGTCAGTCAGCTTATTTTGTTGCTTTAACATCAACGCTGATTTCAATATCTTTACTAATCATCCATTCAGCCGGATCTGCTTCAGTTGTACCAAATTTGATTCCCCACTCTGCACGATCTACAGTGAAATCTGCAAGAATAGATACTGCATTTTCTGTCACATCAATTTTAGCTGGGAAAGAAACATTTAATGTATTTCCTAACAATGTTAAGTTACCGCTTAATAATTTATTTGCACCCTCTACTCCTTTTGCTGGAGCTTCAGCTAAATCTTCAACTTTAGTAATTTTGAATTCAGCTGTTTTTTGATTTTCTACATCAAAGAAATCAGCATTTTTAAGGTGAGCTTCAAGGTCTGTAGCTTTTTTTCCTTCTTCAGTAACAGAAGCCGGATCAACTTTTAATGATTGCATATCAATCACAAAGCTCCCTGCGTTAACAGCATCTCCTAAAACAGAAATCTCTCCTGTCTCTACATTTAAAGTTCCCCAACGTGGAGCAAAACCTCCTTTGTGAAATGCTTTCCATTTTACTACAGAAGCAGTTGTGTCTACGGCAAAAACATTTTCTGTTGCTACTGCTACTTCTTGTTCTGCAGTTGTAGTTGTATTATCTGAAGACTTACCTCCACATGATGCCAAGATTAAACCCGCTGCTACTAAAGCTAATAAACCATTTTTTTTCATAGTGTAAATATTAAATTGATTTTTTATTCTCAAACTCTTTAATTATTTGATGAGGCAAAATTCATAAAATTAAACCTAAAAAAAAATTAACCTAGGTTAAGAAATGCATTTTTTATAAAATAAAGATATCAAATATAGTGTGAAACTCACATTTCTTTTGAATTAAAGTTTCGTTAAAAAGAAAATCTGATTATTTTCAATCCTTTTGCTTCATTATTGCTTTAAATTTTGAATTTAATATTTCATACCTTTGTAACATAAAATGATAACCATGAATCACAAAGCAGGTTTTGTAAACATAATAGGTAATCCCAACGTAGGCAAATCAACACTAATGAACGCTTTAGTAGGCGAACGCTTGTCTATTATTACCAGTAAAGCACAAACAACACGTCACAGAATTCTAGGAATTGTGAATGGCGATGATTTCCAAATTATCTTTTCCGATACCCCGGGAATCATCAAACCTGCTTACGAATTACAAAATTCTATGATGGATTTTGTAAAAAGTGCCTTTGAAGATGCCGATGTTTTAGTGTACATGGTAGAAATAGGAGAGAAGGATTTAAAAGACGAAAGTTTTTTCAAACGCATTATCCATTCTAAAATTCCGGTGCTTCTATTGTTGAATAAAATCGACAAGTCCAACCAAGAACAGCTAGAAAAACAAATCCAACTTTGGAAAGAAAAAGTACCTAATGCCGAAATTATTCCCATTTCCGCTTTAGAAAACTTCAATGTGCAAACCGTTTTCGATAGAATTATAGCCTTGTTACCCGAATCGGAACCGTTTTATCCTAAAGACACTTTAACCGATAAACCCGAACGTTTCTTTGTGAACGAAATCATCCGCGAGAAAATCTTGTTGAACTACGACAAAGAAATTCCGTATGCCGTAGAAATCGAAACCGAAGAATTCAAAGAAGACGATGACATCATCCGCATTCGTGCGCTTATCATGGTCGAACGCGATACTCAAAAAGGAATCATCATTGGTCACAAAGGAGCAGCCATCAAAAAAGTAGGAATCCAAGCAAGAGAAGAAATGGAAAAATTCTTTGGCAAAAAAATCCATTTAGAAACTTATGTGAAAGTCAACAAAGACTGGCGGACCAATTTACGTCAGCTCAAACGCTTTGGTTACAATCAAAAATAAACTTAAAACCTGAACTCGTTTCAGGTTTTTTTTATGTCACTTCGAGCATTTAATAGTAAGAGGAGCAAACATGGTTTGCGGTAGAAATCGAGAAGTAGCATAAAGTATTTTTACAATAAAAACACTTGTCACTTCGAGCGGAGTCGAGAAGCCGCACAAATCAAAATAAAATCTTATCCATCAATTCCTCAAGTTCATGCATTTGTGGTACTCCTTTATTGCGGTTTCTTCGCGCCAAATAATACAGCAAAAACCAACACGCCACCATCAAAGCCATAATACTCATGTCTAGCGTAAAATTCTGATTAAGCGTCCATTTCGAATACGCAATCAAGCAAAAAATAATAAAGATTCCCGCCACCACAAAGTGCAAAAACATAAACATCGTCCACAAAACAGGATCCGGACCAAACAAGCCGTTAACCGCAGTATTTCCATCTTCCATTTGCTCTAATTCCAAATGTAAATTAGGCGAAAACTTCTCGCGTCTTCTCGCGCCAATGCTCAGCCAAATGTGGTTGTCTAACGTTTTAATATGAAAATCCGGAGTAATATCAACTTTCATTCGTTCGCAAGTCGTCTTAATCTCCTCAATCGATTTTGAAGAAGTCTTGTAAAAGCGCAAGCGCAAGCGTATCTCTTTTTCCGGTTCCATGGTGTTCATATTTAAAACTAAAATACTGTTTTTTTTTAAATCTTGGGCATTCCCCTAAAATAAATCCGGGTCGCGCTTTCGCCTGCACACGGTGCTTGGCTCTATCGCTAATGCAACTCCCTATTTCAAAACACGAGTCTAATAGTAAAAAGACGTTGAGCGTTTTGAGTAGCTCTAAAAGCAAAGTACTCAGAGAGACTGTAGATTGTATAATGTATACTGTAAATTGTATGCTGCGACTGTCAACTAATTTAGGTTTCGACTCTGCTCAATCTGACAAATAGGTAAATTACTTTGTGTTCCTTAGTGCCTTCTTGGGGCTACTTTGTGGTAAAGTATACAATACCTCGACTACTAACTGCCCACTAAATCTTCAACCCTAAATTAATAAAATTCATAATTTAAAATTTATAAAGTATCTTTGCAGACTCAAAAACAGTAAGATGAACAATATTGTAGCCATAGTAGGTAGACCAAATGTAGGGAAATCAACCTTTTTTAATCGTTTAATACAACGACGCGATGCCATTGTAGACTCGGTTAGTGGCGTTACACGAGATAGAAATTATGGCAAAAGTGAATGGAACGGAAAACAATTCTCGGTAATTGATACCGGAGGTTACATCGTAGGTTCTGATGATGTTTTTGAAGGCGAAATCCGTCGCCAGGTGCAATTAGCAATCGATGAAGCCGATGCTATTATTTTCGTAGTAGACGTGGAGGAAGGCGTTACACCTATGGATATGGAAGTGGCTAATTTGCTTCGCAAAGTAGAAAAACCGGTTTTGGTTGCGGTGAACAAAGTAGACAACGCCATGCGTGTAGCCGATGCCGTTGAGTTCTATTCATTAGGATTAGGTGAATATTTCACTGTTGCCGGAATGAGCGGTAGTGGAACCGGAGAGCTTTTAGACAAGTTAGTGGAAGTATTACCGGAATTACCGGACGTAGCGGAAGAAGAAAATCCGTTACCGCGTTTCACGGTTGTAGGTCGTCCTAATGCCGGAAAATCATCTTTTATCAACGCCTTAATCGGAGAAGATCGTTTTGTAGTAACCGATATCGCCGGAACCACTCGCGATGCTATCGATACAACATATAACCGTTTTGGTTTCGAATTCAAATTAGTAGATACTGCCGGAATCCGTAGAAAAGCAAAAGTAAAAGAAGATCTGGAATTTTATTCGGTAATGCGTTCGGTGCGTGCTATTGAACATGCCGATGTTTGTATTTTAATGATTGATGCCACTCGTGGGTTCGAAAGCCAAGATCAAAATATCTTTTGGTTGGCACAAAAAAACAGAAAAGGAATTGTCATATTGGTGAACAAATGGGATTTGGTTGAAAAAGACACCATGACGGCTAAACAATACGAAGCTAAAATTCGCAAAGAGATCGAACCTTTTACTGATGTGCCTGTTTTATTCGTTTCGGCATTGACCAAACAACGTTTGTTAAAAGCGTTAGAAGCAGCCGTTCAGGTTTTTGAAAACAGAAAACAACGTATTGCGACTTCTAAATTTAACGAAACCATGTTGCCAATTATCGAGGCTACACCGCCACCGGCTATCAAAGGAAAATATATCAAAATTAAATATTGTATGCAGTTGCCAACACCAACGCCTCAGTTTGTGTTTTTTGCCAATTTGCCGCAATACGTAAAAGAACCCTACAAACGTTTTATTGAAAATAAATTACGGGACATTTACGATTTTTCAGGAGTGCCAATCGATATTTATTTCAGACAAAAATAATAAGTATGACTAGTCCTAAAAAATCGATACAGATTTTTATTAGGCAAAAATAATTAATCAAACACTTGCAAAAACGTTTTTGCAAGTGTTTTTTATTGTTTTAGATAAATAACTAATTTTCCTTACCCTGATGTTGTTAATGACAGCATGCCATTTTTTTCTTCATCAACTCCATTTATTAAATCACATGTAATAGTGCCATCTTGTGAATCTGTTATCTTTAGAAAAATAGAAGTATCTCCAAATTCTACAAGACTTCCATTGCAAGAATTTGTAACAATGTAATTATCTA
>NZ_JBSEFI010000037.1:0-15362 GCF_053570605.1 Flavobacterium sp. U410 | reverse complement strand
GCAAATAAAAAAATCCCACATTTCTGTAGGATTTAAATTTGTGAGCGATGAGGGGTTCGAACCCCCGACCCCCTCGGTGTAAACGAGGTGCTCTGAACCAGCTGAGCTATTTTTTTGTTGAATTAAATCTTGAATTTTAGTTTTACTTTTCCATTTTTTAATTTCTTTTTCTCTCAGAATAGCTTCTCTTTGTAAAACAAACTCTTCCTTGTAAACTAATGTCCAATCATTAGTTAATCCTGTAAAACCTTTACTTTTTTGATTATGACGAGTAATGCGTTCCGTTATATTGGCTGTGTAACCAATATAAAATTTGTCTTTAGTAAGACTGTGAAGAATATAAACGAAATACGGCATGTCTCTTTGATTTAGGCAAATAAAAAAAATCCTGTATTTCTACAGGATTTAATTTTTGTGGGCGATGAGGGGTTCGAACCCCCGACCCCCTCGGTGTAAACGAGGTGCTCTGAACCAGCTGAGCTAATCGCCCTTTTTGCTTCACTTTACTGTTGTTATCAGTTCCGTATTGCGAGTGCAAATATACACTCATTATTTATATTTGCAAGCGTTTTTCTGAAAAAAATTATAAAATTTCTGCAACAACAAATGTACTTCCGCCTACAAAAACCATATCTTTCTCATTTGCAGAATGTAATGCCTTTTCGTATCCTTCAGCAACTGAATTAAATTTTTCACCATTCAATCCTAATTTTGCTGCTTTTTCTTTTAATTCACCGGCATCAAGTCCTCTTTCTATGTTTGGACACACAAAATAATATTGTGCTTCGGTAGGGAATAAAGGTAAGACCTCTTTTAAATCTTTATCTTTTACAAAACCTAAGACAATATGTAATTTATCATATGTTTGCTCTTTGATCTGTTCAATAACATAGCGAAGTCCATCTTTATTATGTCCTGTATCGCAAATAACCAAAGGATGTTTGTGTAATATTTGCCATCTACCTTGCAAACCTGTATTTTGTACCACATGTTTCAGTCCGTCTATGATAGCTTGTTTGGGGATTGTAAAATATTTTTGAAGAATTGAAATTGCCGTTAAAACCGTTTTGATATTTTTTTCCTGATAATTCCCTTTTAAATCGGAATCATAATGCGGAAACTGTTTGTCTTCCACATAGTGGATTTCTGCTAATTTTTCTTCCGCTCTTTGTTCAAAAACGGGTTGCGTCTTAGGTTTTCGTTCTCCAATAACTACCGGAGTTCTACTTTTGATAATTCCCGCTTTTTCGTAAGCAATTTGTTCTAAGGTATCTCCTAAATATTGCTTATGATCCATACTTATATTAGTAATAATAGATAATAAAGGATCAATGTGATTTGTAGAATCCAAACGTCCACCCATACCGGCTTCAATAATCGCAATATCTACTTTTTCATGCGCAAAATAATCAAAAGCTAAAGCTGTTGTCATTTCAAAAAAACTGAACTTATATTGTTCTAGAAATTCCTTGTGTTTAGCTACAAAATCGGTAACATATTCTTTACTAATTTTTTTACCGTTTATCTTAATGCGTTCTCTATAATCTTTGAGATGTGGAGAAGTGTACAAACCTACTTTAAAACCCGCCTCTTGAAAGATAGAAGCCAACATAGATGATGTTGAACCTTTTCCGTTTGTACCCGCAATATGTATGGATTTAAAATATTTTTGTGGACTATTCAAATGATTGCATAATAAATGTATGCCTTTCATATCTGGTTTATAAGCAGCAGCACCTCTGTTTTGAAACATAGGCAATTGCTTGAATAACCATTCTGTAGTTTCTGTATAATTCATTTGGAGCGAAACTTTTAGGTTTAAAAAAATCGTAATTACCAAAGTTACGTTTTTTCTTTGGGAATACAAAGTTACGGCAAGTCTCTCTAAAATTGTTCTAATATATTTGCTAAAAAAGTATAGCAAAAATAAAACCATCTATACAAAACTGCATAGATGGTTTTTATTATATAATTGTCTTCGTTAAAAAATTATTCGCCTAAGCTAAAATTAACCACTACAAAACCAATTTGTGTTTCAGGGGCTTTAGAATCGGGTTGCCATTTAAAGCTTTTTGCAGTTTCTAAAGCAGGATTTACCAAACAAGGATTGGTATTTGTAGTTCCTTGAGTTCGTTCTGCTTTGATAACCGTTCCACTACGGTTTACCCAAACTTTTACTACCACTCTACCTTCTTCGTTACAATCTTGAACTTTCTTATTGTTTCCGGCTAATTTTCTTCCGGCTAACCCCCAACCTGTTCCATTTCCTGAACCATTACCAGAACCGTTTCCGTAAAAACTATTGGAATAGATACTTCCGTTTGGATCGCCTTTATCGCCTGGTAAACCATCGTTTCCGTGACCGCCTGTTGCTTGACCGTCAGATTTAGGTCCGTTTAGCAAAGCATCTAAAGCATTTGATGTTTCTTTAGAAGGCTTAGGTGTTTCTACTTTTTTAGGAGTAGTTTCTTTAGGCTTCTCTGTTTTTGGTTTTGTATCGTTTTTTTTAGGTTCAACAGCTACCGGAGAATCGTCGTCTTGCGTTAACACTTCTTCGTTTTGTGACGGTTGCGGTTCGCTAACTGCTGTTTGTGGCGCACTTTTGATAGGCTCGGTAGGTTGGATTTCTCCTTGACCTACATCGCTAGTACCAAAGTTTATGGCAATACCGTTTTCGGGTGGTGGATCCATGTAAGACAATCCTAAAAATGTAATCAACAGAAAAAGAATCACGAAGATTACACTTGTGATGACAAAGGATTTTTTTTCTTCTTCTGTTTCTAAGAATTTCATTTTTTTCTACTTTGTTTTCTTTAAAAACGTTTACCCTAGCCCTGATGGAAGCGGCATCCTTTTTGTTTGACATCTCGACTCCGCTCGAGATGTCAAACAAAAAGATACAGCGAACAGCAGGAAATAGCTCCTAAAAATTTTATTTAGGACTTACTGCCACAACCATTTTAATTTGGTTGCGATAGGCAATGTCCATTACATACACTACTTTTTCATGTGGCACCGATTTTTCGGCACGTAAAACGATAGCTTTATTGTCGTTTCCTTCTAAAAGAGAAAGCAATTGATTTTCCAACTGACTTTCGTCTACTTTATCTTTATCGATATAAAAATTTAAATCTTTATCTATGCTTACTGATAAGCTTTTGTTGCTATCTGTTTTCCCTTTTCCTTTTGGCAGCACCAAATCAAGTGCATTGGTTGTTACCATAGTCGAAGTCAGCATGAAAAATATAAGTAGCAAGAACACAATATCTGTCATGGATGACATATTGAATTCGGTAGATACTTTATTTTTGTTTTTTCCTATTTTCATGTGTTTCGATTTTGCTACTTAACTTATATCGGTTCGTTTAACAAATCAAGGAATTCAACAGCGTTAGCTTCCATTTGATTTACTACTTTATTGGTACGAACTACCAAGTGATTGTAACCAATGTAAGCCACAATACCTACGATAAGTCCAACAACAGTAGTGGTCATTGCGGTATAAATACCTTCGGCTAAAGCACCTACTTCAATTTGACCGCCACCGCTAGCCATTTTGTGGAAAGCAAGAATCATACCTAAAACGGTTCCTAAAAAACCAATCATAGGTCCGGCTCCGGAAATTGTAGCCAACATACTCGTGTTTTTTTCTAGCTTGTACAACTCTAAGGCACCGGCATTTTCGATAGCGGTATTGATATCTTCAAGTGGTTTTCCGATACGCGAAATTCCTTTTTCGATTAATCGTGCTACAGGAGAATTGGTTTGAGCGCAAAGCATTTTGGCTGCATCAATTTTACCGGATGTAATATTCATTTTGATGTTGTTCATAAAATTAGCATCAATTTTACTTGCCTTATTAATTGCCATAAGACGTTCAAAATATAGATACAAGGCAAAAAACAACAAGATAAATAATACCAACATGATGGCTTGCCCACCAATTCCTCCACTGGAAATTAATTCCCAAATGGATAATGTTTTTTCAACCGGTTGTTGATCATCAGTTAAAATCTCACTTGCAACAGCTAAACTATCAGCTTGAAGAAAAATACTCATATACTCTTACTTTTTTATTCTAACGAAAATTAAAACTAAAAATTGTTAGGGTGCGGCATTTAAAATTAAATCTCTAATAATAAAGAACCCTACAGAACCCGCTAAAAACCCTACTAAAGCTAACCATCCGATTTTTTTCAAATACCAAACGAAATCAATTTTTTCCATTCCCATGGCTACTACACCAGCTGCAGAACCAATAATTAACATACTTCCTCCTGTACCTGCTGCATAAGCAATAAAGTGCCAAGCGGGTTCGTCTGTACCAATTTGAAACATACCGATACTTGCTGCTACTAAAGGAACATTATCAATTACTGCTGAACCGGCACCCAGCAAAAGTACAACTAAATCTGATATCTTCGTAGAATGATGTTCAGTTCCTAAATTTGGAACATTTGCTTCTAATACTCCAGCAAAATCATAAAGCATTCCTAATGATTCTAATGCCGCTACAGCCATTAAAATCCCTAAGAAAAATAAGATACTTGGCATCTCAATTTTTGACAATGATCTGTGTACCGGACTATGATGAACAGCGCCTTCACCCGCAGTTGCATGACCTAAACTAAATTTAGTATTACTCAAGTATTCTGCGATTGCTGCTACAACGGCTAAAGACAACATCATTCCTACATAAGGAGGTAAATGTGTAATTGTTTTAAAAACAGGCACAAATAAAATAGCCCCTAATCCTAAATAGAACATTATAGGTCCATATTTATTTTCGGTTTGTGCATCTTCTACAGTATCATCAGAAACAGTTCCTTTAAAAATTTTCATTCTTGAAGCGATGAAAGTTGGCACTACATAGCACAAAATTGAAGGAATTAAAACATGTTCAATTAATGAAGCTGCCGAAACTTTATTGGCAATCCAAAGCATAGTTGTAGTAACGTCACCTATTGGAGACCAAGCTCCACCAGCATTAGCCGCAATAACAATTAAACCGGCAAACCACAAACGCAATTCTTTATCATTTACAATTTTTTGCAAAATAGTAATCAATACAATAGTTGCGGTAAGGTTGTCAATAATTGCAGATAAAATAAATCCTAAGGTTGTAAATAACCAAAGTAATTTTGTTTTACTTTTTGTTTTAATAAATCCTTTAATTGTTGAAAAACCATCAAAATAATCTACGATTTCTACAATGGTCATTGCTCCCATCAAGAAGAAAAGAATTTCTGCTGTTTTTCCTAAGTGATGCAATAGTGTTCCTTCTAATTCATGATGCTCTTTACCTACACCCGGAATGATTTCAAAAACTTCCATGTGATTTACTGCGATTAAAGCCCACAAAATAGCCATCATTCCTAAAGCAGGAATTAATTTGTCTATTTTAAACGTATGCTCTAATGCAATTCCTAGATAACCGAGAATAAAAACTACTACTAATACTGTTTCCATTGAAATTTATTTATATTAATTGTTTTAAAGCAATCTCAAAAGCTCTGGCACTAATGTTCTTTTTATCGGCATTAGCTTCATATACTTTTTGAATTGCTTTTTGAATTGTATTTGATGTATCGGCAAAAATAGCCTCATCTGTCATTTGTACTTTACGTTCCATGAAATAAGCAAAAACTCTTGCCATACCACAGTTTGCGATAAAATCCGGAATTAAACTTACTTTAGTATCCGTTTCTTCCATAATTGGTCCGAAGAAAATTTCTTTATCGGCAAAAGGAACGTTAGCACCACTTGAAATCACTTCTAAACCAGCACCAATCATTTGGTCTACTTGCGCTTTTTGCACTAATCTTGAAGCCGCACATGGTGCGAAAATCTGAGCTCCTAAAGACCAAATTTTAGCATTGATTTCTTCGAAAGGAATCATATTATCTGCTACTAATTGATTTCCGTTTTTATTCAAGAACATCGCTTTGATTTCGTCAAAAGAAAAACCTTCTTCATTTATCACACCACCGTCTCTATCTATAATTCCAACCACTTTAGCTCCCATATCTGCTAAATAAAAAGCAGCTGCCGAACCTACGTTACCAAATCCTTGTACAATGGCTTTTTTCCCTTTTACATCTCCACCAAATATAGTATAATAATGACGAACTGCTTCTGCGACACCATAACCGGTAATCATATCAGCTACTGTATATTTACGATTAACATCTGGAGAGAAAACAGGATTCTCTATCACTTTTACAACTCCTTGACGCAATTGACCAATTCTATTAATTTTATCTGCTTCTGTAGGCTTAAAATGACCGTTGAAAACACCTTCTTGCGGATGCCAAACTCCACAGTCTTCCGTCATTGGAATTACTTCATGAATTTCATCCACATTTAAATCACCACCTGTTCCGTAATAATTTTTTAATAAAGGTGATACTGCTTTGTACCAACGCTCTAAAACGCCTTTCTTGCGAGGATCATTTGGATCAAAGTTAATTCCTGATTTAGCGCCACCAATTGCAGGCCCTGAAACTGTAAATTTCACTTCCATTGTTTTTGCCAAAGACAAAACTTCATTCATATCTAATCCTTTACGCATACGAGTACCTCCACCGGCAGCTCCTCCACGCAAAGAATTAATCACAGTCCAACCCTCTGCTTCTGTTTCCGGGTCTTTCCAATTAAATACAATTTCTGGCTCTTTATTTTCAAATTTTGTTAATAATTCTTTCATTTTTGTAGTTATGTTTTAAAGTTTGGCAAATATAAGCAAAGAAAAATTGCTTTTCCGAAATATCCCCATGATTTTTAAAACGACACTTTTCACTGATTCTTACCTTTAGGCAACCAAATTTTTCCAGAAGAATGATCATGCAAAGCTCCCGTTACTGAAGCTAAAACATTTACTTCATTTCTTAATTTTAACACTCCTAAAAAAGCAAAAAGTAATGCTTCTTTAAACTGAATAACGTTATCCTCCGGAACAATCCAATTTACCGTAGGTTTATTTTTTTGCAAATTTCGTATTAAAAAAGAATTATAAGCTCCGCCTCCTGTTACCAAAACGTTACTATTTTGACACACATTTTGAGCTATTTGAAAGGCAATATGTTCCGTAAAAGTTCTTAAAACGTCTTGAGCTGTAAGATTATAGCTTTGCAGTATTGGAAACAAAATTTGGTTTACATATTCTTTACCGAGTGATTTAGGATAGGATTCGCTATAAAAAGCCAACTGATTGAGTTCTTTAAACAATTCTTCATTAAAATTTCCGCTTTCTGCTAATTTTCCTTCATCATCATAAGGTAAACCCAATTTTTCAGCATAAAAATTCAAAACGGTATTGACGGCCGAAATATCATAAGCAATTCGCTTCCCTGATTTATTAAAAGAAATATTCGAAAATCCACCTAAATTCAAACAATAATCATAGTCTGAAAAAAGCAATTGATCACCAACAGGAACTAAAGGCGCTCCTTGACCTTTCAATTCAACATCTTGAACTCTAAAATCACAAACCACTGTTTGATTCAAAATTTCAGCAATAATGGAAAGATTCCCAATTTGAAGTGTAAATCCATTTTGGGGTTGGTGCAAAATGGTATGTCCGTGCGAACAAACGGCATCTAAATTCTCGATTTTATATTTTTCAATAAATTCTCGAATAATAGAACCTAATAACAAAGTATATTCTTCATTTATTTTTTCTAATTCCAATTTTGAAAAATCGATAGCCTCGTGGAGTATTTTTACCCATTTTTTTTCATAAGGAATTGTTTCAGATTCAAAAATGGTATACTGCCAATTTTCTCCTTTTTTAATCAAATTAACATAAGCAATATCCACACCATCCAATGATGTTCCAGACATGACTCCCAATACAAAATAGCTTTCTTTCTGCATGGGTTAAAATTACAAATACTTATTGAAAGTCTAATAATTTATGGTTACATTTGGGAACTATTTTTACAAAAAAATCAAACAACTTATTCAAATAATATGGATTTTAAACTTACCGAAGAGCAATCAATGATCCAACAAGCGGCTCGTGATTTTGCTCAAACAGAACTTTTACCGGGAGTTATTGAACGCGATGAGCATTCTATTTTCCCTCACGAACAAGTTAAAAAAATGGCAGAATTAGGATTTTTAGGAATGATGGTAGATCCTAAATATGGAGGAGCCGGTTTAGACAGCATTTCTTATACTTTAGCCATGGAAGAAATTGCTAAAGTTGATGCTTCTGCTGCAGTTATTATGTCGGTAAACAACTCTCTGGTTTGTGCAGGTTTAGAAAAATACGGTTCAGAAGAACAAAAGGTAAAATACCTAACTCCTCTTGCTAAAGGAGAAGTTATCGGAGCTTTCTGTTTGTCAGAGCCGGAAGCAGGTTCAGATGCTACTTCGCAGAGAACTACCGCAATTGACATGGGTGACCATTATTTATTAAACGGAACTAAAAACTGGATTACTAATGGTGGAAATGCTTCAACTTATTTAGTGATTGCTCAAACCGATGCTTCTAAAGGACACAAAGGAATTAACGTTCTTATTGTTGAAAAAGGAATGCCAGGTTTTGAAGTGGGACCAAAAGAAAAGAAAATGGGTATTCGTGGTTCTGACACACATACTTTATTATTTAATGATGTAAAAGTTCCAAAAGAAAACAGAATTGGTGCTGATGGTTTCGGTTTTGCTTTTGCCATGTCTACTTTAAATGGCGGACGTATCGGAATTGCTTCTCAAGCGTTAGGTATTGCACAAGGAGCTTTTGATTTAGCATTAAAATATTCTCAAGAGCGTGTTACTTTTGGAAAACCAATTTTTAATCACCAAGCTATTGCTTTCAAATTAGCAGATATGCACGTGAAAATTACGGCTGCAAGGCTATTAATCCGTAAAGCTGCTGCTGAAAAAGATTTAGGTGAAGATATTGCGCATTCCGGTGCTATGGCAAAATTATATGCTTCTGAAATTGCTTTAGAAGTAGCTAACGAAGCGGTACAAATTCACGGTGGTAATGGTTATGTTAGTGAATACCATGTAGAACGTATGATGCGCGATGCTAAAATTACTCAAATTTACGAAGGAACTTCAGAAATCCAACGAATTGTAATTTCAAGAGGATTAGTAAAATAATCTTTCGCTATAAAATTCAAAAGAGTTCAGTTTTAGCTGAACTCTTTTTTTACATTTTTCACACTCTTTTTTTTAATAAACTCTACTTTTTACAACATTTTGTTATATTTTACCTAATTCTTCACAACACTTTTCTCTATTTGATCTTTTTTTTATAATTTAATAGTTCCGTTTATTACTAACGGAGACTCACAAATTCCTTTTTGTGATGTAAATCAGAATTAAATTATGGAAGATCAAGGTTTATATAGAAGTTCATTCGAACATGATTCGTGCGGAATAGGGTTCATTGCCCAAGTAAAAGGAGAAGCCAATCATCAACTGGTTGCCGACGGAATTACCATGTTGGAAAATATGGAACATCGTGGCGGAACAGGAATCGATTCTTGTTCGGGTGACGGTGCCGGAATTTTAACGCAAGTTCCCGATGAATTTTTCAGAAGTGAATTGATAAAATTAGGCGTGGAATTACCTGAAAGAGGACATTACGGCGTGGGAATGATTTTCTTTCCGAAAGATAAAAAACTACGCGCTCTTTGTCGCGAAACCATCAACGCTATTTTAGAAAACAGAGGTTTTGATTTATTGGGCTACCGAAAAGTTCCCGTAAATAACGAATCTTTAGGAAATGCACCTAAAGAAACCGAACCTGCTATCGAACAACTTTTTGTTTCTCATTCAGAATTCTCTGGCGATTCTCGCGAATTTGAACGTCGTTTGTATGTGCTGCGAAAAGAAATCACGAAAACCATCCACTTGCGATTTAGTCTAACCGATGAAAATTTCTATATCGCTTCATTTTCGTCAAAAACTATTGTATACAAAGGTCAATTGACTACTTTCCAAGTAAAAGAATATTTTTTGGATGTATCCAATCCGTTGTATAAATCGAAAGTTATTTTAATTCACTCCCGATTTTCTACCAATACGTTTCCGAAATGGCATTTGGCACAACCGTTCCGCTTTTTGGCACACAATGGCGAAATCAACACCATTCAGGGAAATGTAAACTGGATGCAATCGTTCCAAAATCATATTGAATCTTCGCATTTTTCTCCCAAAGATATTGCGACTTTAAATCCGGTGGTCAATCATAAAAATTCTGATTCTGCCAATTTAGATAATATGTTAGAATTGCTCTATCAAGCCGGAAGAAGTATGCCGTATAGTATGATGATGTTGATTCCGGAAGCTTGGCAAGAAGATAAAAACATGGACGAAGCCAAACGCAATTTTTACCAATATCACGCTTCGTTAATAGAACCTTGGGATGGTCCGGCTTCCTTGTGTTTTACCAATGGTGATTTTGTAGGCGCTACTTTAGATCGAAACGGTTTACGTCCGTCTCGATTTTGTTTTACCAAAGATGGGCGAATCATCTTATCATCAGAAGCGGGCGCTTTACCCATAGAAGAAGAAAATATCGAACGTAAAGGACGTTTGGAACCTGGGAAAATATTTTTAATCGATTTAAACAAAGAGCGTTTTATTGAAGATGACGAAGTAAAAGCAGAAATCGTCAACCAAAAACCCTATAAAACTTGGATTTCCAATAACGAAATCAGTATTGAACAACTTCCGAAACGCAACAATTCGTATGCAATTGAAAATCCGGAAGACTTGTTTGTAAAACAGAAAATGTTTGGCTTTAGCGAAGAAGATATCGACCGCCATTTAGTGGAAACGATTACATCTGGCAAAGAGCCTATTGGTTCTATGGGATTCGATTCGCCTTTGGCAATCCTTTCTGATAAACCCCAACATCTGAGTAATTATTTCAAACAACATTTTGCGCAAGTCAGCAATCCGCCCATTGATCCGCTTCGCGAACGCATCATGATGTCACTGAACACGAGTATTGGTCGTTCGTTCAATATTTTATCGACAACTCCGGCACATTGTAAACAAATTACTTTTGAACATCCGGTTGTCACAAATGAACAATTAGAAGCTGTTCGCCAAGTTGATCATACCAATTTTAGAAGCAAACAAATCAATGCTGTTTTTGAGGCTGATGGAAAACCGGGAAGATTACGTGAAGCACTTCGAAAAATCTGTAAAGAAGCAGACAAAGCGTTGTTAGACGAAGGAATTAATATTTTAATTATTTCCGATAGAAATTCTAGTGATAAATGGGCGCCAATTCCATCATTATTGGCTGTCGGAACCATTCATCATCATTTAACTCGTAAAAAATTACGCGTCAGAACCGGAATTGCCGTTGAAGCTGGCGATGTTTTAAATTCGCATCATTTCGCCACTTTAATTGGTTACGGAGCTAATGTAGTCAATCCATATATGGCTTTTGCTTCCATTGATGCCTATTGCGAAAAATATCAGAAAGAAGACGAAAAAGCGTATTACTATAAAAATTTCACCAAATCAATCAACGACGGACTGTTGAAGATTTTCTCTAAAATGGGAATTTCAACATTACAATCGTATCACGGTGCCCAAATATTTGAAGCGGTTGGTATTCACAACGAAGTCATTCAATATGCTTTTACAGGAACCGTTTCGCGCATTGAAGGTTTAAACTTTGATGATATTGCGAAAGAAATTCTGCAAAAACATCACTATGCTTATGATTTCAACGAACATTATTTAACAACAGGTGGTTTTTTCCAATGGAATAAAGAAGGTGAAAAGCATTTACTTTCGCCAGAAGTTATTCATTTATTACAACAATCGGCTTGGAAAAATGATTACCAACAATATAAACAATTTGCCGAATTAGTCAATTCAAGCGAAAAAATTTCGCTTCGCAACTTATTAAAATTCAGAAAACGAATCAGCGTTCCATTAGAAGAAGTCGAATCGGTAACTTCCATTTTAAAACGATTTTCAACCGGAGCCATGTCTTTTGGTTCATTGTCGTGGGAAGCACACACTTCCTTAGCGGTTGCCATGAATAGAATTGGTGGAAAATCCAATTCAGGTGAAGGTGGCGAAGATCCTATTCGTTATGAAAAAACAGAAATGCGATCTGCGGTTAAGCAAGTTGCTTCCGGAAGATTTGGTGTAACTATCGAATATTTAACGGAAGCCAACGAAATCCAAATTAAAGTTGCTCAAGGTGCAAAACCAGGCGAAGGCGGACAACTTCCGGGTTATAAAGTAGACGAATGGATTGGAAAAGTGCGTCATTCCACACCAGGTGTGAGTCTGATTTCACCACCACCACATCACGATATTTATTCTATTGAAGATTTAGCCCAACTTATTTATGATTTAAAATCAGCTAATCCTTCGGCGAGAATCAATGTAAAATTGGTTTCCAAAGCGGGCGTAGGAACAATTGCTGCCGGAGTGGTAAAAGCAAAAGCCGAAGCTATTATGATTTCGGGTTATGATGGCGGAACCGGAGCTTCGCCAATTAGTTCTATTCAACATGCAGGTTTACCATGGGAATTAGGTTTGGCAGAAGCCAATCAAACTTTGGTAATGAATGGTTTACGTGATCGTGTCGTTTTACAAACCGATGGTCAATTGCGCACTGCTAAAGATATTGCTATTGCTACGCTTTTAGGTGCCGAAGAATGGAGTATTTCCACTGCTGCTTTGATTACGCAAGGCTGTATTATGATGCGAAAATGCCATACCAATACATGTCCGGTTGGTGTTGCAACCCAAAACAAAACATTGCGCGAATTGTTCAAAGGCAAACCCGAATATGTCATCAATTATTTCATGCATATTGCCACGGAACTTCGCGAAATTATGGCTTCTCTTGGTTTCCGAACCATTAACGAAATGGTTGGTCAAGTAGATGTTTTAAAAGTAGATCCGAATAGCAGCACCATTTGGAAAACCAAAACACTAAACTTAGACGCTCTTTTGTATAAAGCGCACAACACTTATAACATTCCGAATCATATTTTCAGTTGTCAAGCTTTTAATTTGGAAGGAAGTTTAAACCAACGAATTGTAGACGAAATTTTCCCGCGTTTCAAAGGCGAAAACTTCATCGAAAAAAATTACACCATTTTCAATTTAGACCGAAGTGTTGGAACTACCTTATCGCATTACATGGTAAAATATGAAAAGGAAAATCTTGAAAAAACACCGTATATCAAATTGAATTTCATTGGCTCTGCCGGACAAAGTTTTGGTGCTTTTGCACATGCTAATTTGTTCTTAAATTTAATTGGTCAAGCCAACGATTATTTTGGAAAAGGACTTTCGGGCGGTCAGTTGGTCGCTAAAAAAGCGAAAGAAGCAACCTTTTTATCGCGAGAAAATTCCATCGTGGGTAATGTTGCTTTATATGGAGCTACTTCCGGAAATGTTTTTATTAACGGTCGTGCCGGCGAACGCTTTGCAGTTCGTAATTCAGGAGCCGATGTGATTGTGGAAGGCGTTGGTGCACATGGTTGCGAATATATGACCGGAGGAAAAGTGATTGTTTTGGGAACCATTGGTAAAAATTTTGGTGCCGGAATGAGCGGAGGAATTGCATATCTCTTCAAAACCCAAGAAAATTTAGAAGCTATGGTAAATTTCGAAATGCTAGAATTCGATGAAATTACTACTAACGAACATGAATTTCTATTCGATAAAATTCAGGAACACATTCGATTAACCAATAGTACACTTGGGAAAGAAGTTTTAGCCGATTGGAATGTTACCAAACATCACTTTGTGAAATTAATTCCTAGCGAATACAAAAAAATCATTTTGGCAACCCAAACAAAAGTTGCAGAATACTAAATGAAACTGAAATGGACGGATTTTTAAAATATAAAAGAGAATTACCTCAAAAACAAGAAGTTGCAGAAAGAGTAAAACATTTTACCGAATTCACTTCTCCTTTTGACTCGAAAAACGAACAAGAACAATCGGCTCGTTGCATGGATTGCGGTGTTCCGTTTTGCCATTACAAATGTCCGTTGGACAATAATATTTCCGATTTTAACAAAGCGGCTTTCGAAGGTCGTTGGCAAGATGCCTATCATATTTTGTCGAAAACGAATCCTTTTCCCGAATTTACCGGAAGGATTTGTCCGGCTCCATGCGAACAAGGTTGTGTTTTAGGTATTAATAGCGATGCCGTAACTATTGAAGAAATCGAAAAAACGATAATCGAAAAAGCGTTTGAAAACAATTGGATTATCAACGAAAAACCGAAAGAGCGAAACGGAATTAAAATTGCCATCATTGGTTCTGGTCCCGCGGGTTTAGCGGCTGCTTACTATTTAAATTCATATGGTTATAGTGTTGCTGTTTACGAAAAAGATAAAGAATTTGGTGGTTTGTTGACCTACGGAATTCCCGATTTTAAACTGAACAAATCGGTAGTCAAAAGAAGAATCGAGCTGTTAAAAGAAGTCGGAATTGAATTTCATTCCCAAACTGAAATCGGAAAAGACATTCAGCTAACGGAACTCGAACAGCAATTCGATAAAATCATATTTGCTATTGGAGCCCAAAAAGAACGTCAGTATGATATTCCTTTAGAAAATTTCAGCAATGCACATTATGCCATGGAATATTTAACGGAAACCAATAAATTAATTTCTGGCGAAATCAATTCAAAAGAAATCAATGCCAACGGAAAACACGTTGTGGTCATTGGCGGTGGCGATACCGGTTCTGATTGTATTGGAACAGCCAATCGTGAAGGTGCTTTATCTGTTACCGAATTGGATTATCATGAAAAGCCACCTAAAGAACGTTCCGAAAAAACGCCTTGGCCTTTAGATGCTTACCAATATAAAGATTCGACTTCTCACGAAGAAGGCAGCCAACGCATTTTTAAAAATTATGCCACCCAATTCAATGTTGACGAAAACAAAGCGATCGTTTCCATAACCATTAGTGAGGTAACTCTTGGTTTTGACCAAAACGGCAACCGAACCAAAGAAATTGTTGCAAACACTAGCCGAACGATTCCTTGCGATTTGGTTTTAATCGCCATCGGGTTCACGGGTTCTATTGCTATTTCTGGAAACCATATTAATTGGAACAGAGAAAAATTTGCTCGTAAAAATTACAGTACTTCAAATTCTAAATATTTCACTATTGGCGATGCCCGAATTGGCGCTTCGTTAGTAGTAAACGCTATTGCCGATGGTCGAAATTTAGCAGAACACCTCTACCAAACCTAGTAGCACAAGTTCTATCCTTCAAAAGAAGTGCAGTCCCGCTGTGTACACTACAGGGTAGTTCACTTCCATCGGGGCTATATTTTGAGGTAGTTGTCTTTCAAAACATGTTTTCAAAACCGGTATAAAACAAAAAACCCTATCCGC
>NZ_JBSEFI010000036.1:0-17658 GCF_053570605.1 Flavobacterium sp. U410 | reverse complement strand
GCAAGAAAAAGATGATGAGATTAAAGGGGAAGGGAATTCCTTGAATTATACTTTTAGAATGCACGACCCAAGAGTGGGTAGGTTTTTAAGTTCAGATCCATTACAAAAATCATATCCATGGAATTCTTCATATGTTTTTAGTGAAAATAGAGTAATTGATGGAACAGAATTAGAGGGGAAAGAATATATGGACAAAGAAGAATCCATGATAGAAGTTAAGTTTGGTAAGTTATTTATAAAACTAGAAAATTTTTCAAATGCTTATAAAAATCTATTTAAAGAACAATTTCCGAATCATCAAATTTATTACCCAGATCGTGATTACAATCCAGGACAATTAAAGACTCAATTGTTTTATGTAGAAAATGTTTATAATTCATTATTATTCACTAATGATAATGTTTCAAGAGGTTATAAATTTAATATTTTAGATACTGATTTTAGATATCCAAGAATGGATGTTGTTTATTCACGAGATGCAGTTACTGAAACAAGTGTTAATCAAAATTCAATTTACTTAGGTAGGAGAAATAATAATAGGAGTTTAGATAAAAGATTTAATACTAGTTTAGATAAAAATTGGTCAATAGCTGAAACTACTAGTAGTAACATCGTTGTAAGTAGATTAAGACCTAATACTCATGCTGTCCTAGCTGGAGGCGTCTTTGAATTAATGAACTATACTCTATCAGTAACAACAGACTACATGACAGGCTTTGATAGTAAAAAAGTATTTGATCAGACAAATGGACCAGATAATGTTTTTGATCAAGCTTATGAAGATATGGAAAGAGCAATTAATGGAGGATTACTAGAGAATTATAGTCTCAATGATATGAGTCAAATTTTTAATTATGTACTTTATGGAGGAGATGGTTATGAGTCCGATGAAATAATAAATAAAGGACGAGAAATAATTCGGAAATATAGTTCAGATAGTGCAAAAAATAATTTAATTTTAACAGAATTAAATGAATCACTAGTTAAATATCAAAATAGAGGAGAATGAAATTTTTAATATCAATTTTTGTTATTCTTGTCAGTTGCCAAGCTAATAAAGAAAAAATTATAGAAAACACTAAATGGGATGTTTTGTATATTTCTTTAAATCAAAATAATCTTAATGAAAATAATCTTCATGTTGCCAATAATTTTAGAGGAGGAAGAAAAATATTTAGTATTTATTTTTATAATAACAAAATTTTAATTTCAAAAAATGAACCAAATAAAGACAAGGGTAATTATGAATTTGAATCAATCAACAATGAAAATTACTTAAATATCAAAACAGATAATAAATATTTTAATAAAAAATTCAAATATGAATTATCAAGTAGAGATACTATTTTGCAAGAATTTAAAAGTACTATCTATGAATTAGATCTTATATCAGACACAATTCATATACGATTAAGAAGGTTTACTCCTTTAGAATTGATTAAAAATTAAGGAGTAATATAGTTTAACTAGGGGAACATAGCAACCTAATTCATAAAATAAATTTTAAAATTAAACTATTAAAAAAACAGCATTTAGTTTTTATGCTAAATGCTGTTTTTTTATTATATATCTATCAATGATTAATAATCTTACTCAAATCAAACATCGGTGCATACATCGAAACCATAATCACACCAACAATAACACCGATTACAATAATGATCATCGGTTCCAGAATAACGCCAATCATTTTAGTTTGGTGATTGATCTCTTCGTTGTATTGTTCCGTAAGGCGTTCAAACATGGTGTCCAATTGGTTGATCTGTTCTGCAACTTCTACCATAGAAACCAATTTGTTCTCATATATGCTGTGTTTTCGTAAACTTTCGTGTAGCGAACTTCCTCGGGTAATATCTTCTTTTATTTGCTCAATAGACTTTTCGATAGGATAAAATCCGATCATTTTTGAGGTCAACCCTAAAGAAGTCAATAACGTAGTCCGGGAAGTGATCAATAAATTCATCGACTGACAAAAACGGGAAATATAAATTTTTCGGATCAATTTTCCGAAATAAGGAATACGCAATATTAAGTTAGTTGTAAACCTGCGATACTTGTCTTTATCTTTTAAAAAGTAGTGCATCACAACCAGTCCGATCACCATAAGGAAAAATACACCGAATACTGTTCCGGAATGATTTGACAATTTGATGATATATTGTGTACTTTTAGGCAATTCGCTTCCAAATTGTTTAAATACCGAACTGAACATAGGCACTACTTTATTCAGCATAAAGTATAAAACCAATACCGTTACTAACATCACAATAGTCGGATAAGTCAATACAGAAACAATCTGACGGCGCATTTGTATCTTTCGGTTAAAATACTTCTGTAGTTCCGTTAATACTTCTTCCAGTTTTCGGGTTTCTTCCCCTATTTGTACACTGTAATATTCATAAGGCGAAAACTGTTTCGATTCCATCATGGATTCGTAAATACTTTTTCCGTGTACAATTTTATCTTTTAACGTTAAAATAAGTTCTTTTTCTTTCTTTTTGGTAACTTGTTGGCTTACAATTTCCAAAGCCTTTTTAAAGTCAACTCCCGATTTCAACAGCATACCCAATTCACGATAGAAAATTTCTTTTTCTTTATCGGAAAAGGTTTTAGAAAATTGAAAACTGTCCAGATTCAGGTTGAACTCTTTTTTTGAATCTTGTTTTGTTTTTTTATAGGTGGAAAGATCTAAACTCATGGTGCTGAAAAATTGATAATATCATTAGCATAAACCGGCTTATAAAATCGCAAAGTATAAGGCTGCTTATTAGCTTCCAGTTGCAGTTCCAGTTTTTGAAAGATTTTACTTTTACTCGTATTATAAACGGTATCCAATTGTATTTGTTGAAATTGTAATTGAAATGTATCGGTAAATTGTTCTGCTTTTCGGATTAAAAAATCGTCTTGTTGGTTATAGATTAACGTTTTTCCATCATACGTTTGAAAGTGCAGGCTATTTTCCCGTAACTGCATTTTTTCGCTTTCAAAAATTGCCTTGCTGATGCTGTAAGACAATCGGTTAAAGTCGGCTGTATATTGATTTTGTTCTTTAAACAAGAGTATTTGTTCGGAAACTATAGAGAATATTCCAAAGATCAAACCGATAATGATAGCGGTTATTGCCATACTAACCATAACTTCTACAATGGAAAATGCGGGTATGGAATATTTTTTATTCATCAATATAAATATAAAACTGTTTTTGAATCTTTTTATCGATACTGTCTTTATACTGAACGGTAACTTCTTTCAGATTAGTGTTCAGCCAATTTTCTTCAACTGATATGTCCTTTGTGTTAGGAAGTTCTTCCTGTAATTGCAATTCATAGAATTGTCGGCTCAAGATGTTTTGCTTGCTGTAATGTGCCATTGAAGTTTTAGGTGTAAACACATTGGCATATACCAAAATAGCAATGTAAATACAAATCGAAATAATGGTCAACGCCATAACCGACTCAATAATGGAATTGGCTTTACAATACTTTTTTAAGAATTCCATAGCGTTGTTTTTGGTTGTCAAATATTGGCAGATCTATAAAAACTTTCGGCTTTTGAGTCAAATCTATAATAGCATCTGCTATACAATTAGAATAGCTGGAAGATTTGGTCGTATGAATCATCCGTGAAGCATAAGCCGAACCGAAAAGCTGTCCTTTTAGTGTCAGTTTTCCGGTACTGTAGACTGTTCCTGTTATAACATCAAGATCACTGGTTTCGATCCAATTATTCTCAAGGTGTAGCACATCATTTCCGAAAGCTAATACTAAACCGGATATTTTTGTTTCTTCATCAATAAAAACAATTGCCTTTTTATCGGTTTCGTTATACAAGCACAAAGCAGACGGATAAATTAACTCTACTTTTTTGCCCACATAGATCTTTTCTTTTGCTAAAATCTGAATATTTCCTTTAAAGCCATCTTCTACAGAAACTTTAGGAGCCATGATAATAACATCTTCCAGAACATTTGTATTTCGAATGACAATAGAATCATTAGCGCTAATAATAAAATTTCCTTTTATGATTTTATTTTCTAAGTAAGAACCCGCAATCTGAATTTCAATAGTTTCATTGAAAAAAGAATTAAAATATATGGAATCGTTTTTCGCTTCTAATTGGTTAAAAGGAACTTTGATTGAATTTCGATCTTCAAATATTTTTTGGCAATCTTCCGATAACTTTGGCAGATGGATTTCAGATAACTGCTTTTTACCTTGTATCGAGATGATATTCGGTTTGTTCTCAATATAAGTTTCCTTTATTCGTTCATGGGGCAAGAACAAGTTTCCTTTAACAGTTACTTTTCCGGAAACACTTAAAGGCTGCGTAAAATTGGCCACATATAATGCGATATTGTCTAAAAATCGTTGCCCGATCAAATGAGCGGACTGTACCGTATCGTTCTGAAGGAAAGATTGTGTCAGTAATACAGTTTGTAAGCCGTGTTTTTTTATACGAAAAGCAGATTGTATTCCGGTTTCTTTTTCAGTAAGAATTTCTTCGTCTGTGATTAACTGATTTCCCAGTGCAAAATTAATAGTCGATTGATTATTGATATACAAACCTTCTCTAGTTTCATAAAATAAATTCAGTTGGTTGTATAAATTAGATAAAATCAATAATCCTCCTATGAGAAGCCCAACGAGTAAACAAACATAAACTGCATATAATAAGCTATGGGCTTTGACCATTTATTCTTTTTTCTCTTTTTTACTAAAAATTCTTTTAAAGAAACTTTGTTTTTCTGTGTCGCTATTCTTTTTAGATTCTTTGGACTGCTCTGTTTTCTTTGTTTCTTTTTTAGCTGTTTTTGGCTTCCCTGATTTTTTATTTTCTTGTTCCTGTTCTTGTTCTTTCTTTTGTTTCTTTAGCTCTTGTTCCTTTTTCTTTTGCTCTTTAGCAGCAGCTTTTTCCTCTTTTGTTAATTTAGGTTTAGGAACAAATATTTTTCCTTTTTTGTATTGAACAGTGTCTTGAGTTACATAATTAATCCAATTGCCATGTTTTTTCCCGGAAACATAATATCCTTTTTCAAGCATTTTTCCTTCAGAACTATAACTGTAAAACTGACCGTCTTTTTGACCGCTGCTATATTCCTGAGTGCTTTCTGTAGTACCGTCTTCAAACCAAGTTTTCCATAACCCTATTTTTAATCCTCTTTTAAAAAAACCTTGTTCGGCCAATTGGTTGCTATGATAATATTTTTTGAATTCTCCATCTAACAACTGTCCGGAAACACCTCCTTCGGCTTTATGAATTAAACCGCCTTTAAACCAATAATAATCTTTATTGTGTTTTACATTGACATCTTTATCGGTAGTATAAAATTCATAACGAAAATATTGGTCTGATATCCTTTTAATCGTATAAGGATCAGTGAAAGAAAGTAAAACTAATCCCAGCAAGCAGATAGAAAATATTTTTCTCATTGTAAACGGATTGAAAATATGCGCAAGTTAACTTTTTTTGTAAAACTGAACTGATAATTATGACATATTTTGTTCGTAAACTTCCAGTTTGTTGTGAACTTTAGTTATTTCCTTATCAATATAAGCCTGTGCGTAATGAACATAACGGTTAAAAGAACTACTGGCATGACTGTGTCCGCTAATTTTACGAACCAAATGTTCAGGCATTCCTAAGATCAACAAAGTTGTGATGGCTGTTCTACGCATCATGTGTGAACTCATATTATCACAAAAACGTTCTTTATCTTTTTTTGCCATTACTCTTTTTGCTTTTCCTTGTTTTTCTCTGGAAACTTCAACAGTATCGGTAAAACCGGCCATTTCGCCTATTCGTTTTAGAGAACGATTAAAGTTAGATAAATTTTTATCCCCAAATATCGTTACCCGTTCACTCGCCGGACGATATTTTTTGTAAATCTCAACGGCATAACCCGGTAATTTGATGAAACTATATATTTTCGTTTTTTTTGACTTTAATTTCAAATACCACTCTCCATTATTTTTTTCAAAATTTTTGTTTTTAAGTAAAAATATATCCGAAAAACGAAGTCCCGTGGTACATCCGAAAACAAAAATATCCTTTATTTTTCTCTGGGTAGAAACAAGTTTGCTATCAAATTCTTTGTCGTGAATTAAAAATTTTAGTTGCTCGGGCGACAATACTAATATATCAATCTGTTCTTTTCTAACATAAAACTGTTTATGGAAGTCCCCTGTATAAATATCTTTTTCTTCTTTCAAATAATTAAAAAACACCCGAATAACTTTTATATTGGCGCCTACATAATTATCAAAACAGCCTTTTTTATACATGTATTCGGTAAAATTTTTATAAAATTTTTTCCAATAATTTTTTTCAGACAGTAATTCTCTTTGGGTCAAGCGCAAAATACTGCAAACGCGAAGCTCAAAATTAGTATCTGTTGAAAACCGAATTAAATTTTTAAGAACGTAGCCATAATTTTCAATACTCCTTGTGGTTATACGCTCACCATTTTTCTTTAAGCGTTTACCGGTTTCAGAATCTCGGATAAATTGTTTAAACAAAGGAATGAGAGGCTGCGTTTTTTTCATGTATTTAAGTTTCGCCAAAAGTACATTTTTTATTGGCATTTTTTTGTAGATTTGAACAACAAAACGTTCTTAAAAATACTAGAAAAAAGTCTGGTTTTTAGCCTCAAAAAAGAGCAAAAATTGCCAAATTGTGTATGTTTTTGAGTAAAAGTAAAGCGCTGAAAGTATTGTGTTCACTAACACTAGAGGTATTTTGACTACCATCCTTTCGGAAGCTTTTTAAAAGGACGATATAGCTCAAGCATTGATTATCGTTACGGCTTCCAGGGACAAGAAAAAGATGATGAAATTAAAGGGGAAGGGAATTCTATTAACTTTAAATATCGTATGCATGACCCACGCGTAGGAAGATTTTTTGCTGTTGACCCACTTGCCGCTAGTTTTTCTCATAATTCACCTTATGCTTTTAGTGAAAATAGAGTGAATGATGGAATAGATTTAGAAGGATCTGAATGGGAGGGCATATGGATTAATAGAATATACTTATGGTGGAAATATGGAATAGGTGGTAATAAAAAGAGCACAGCAATAACTGGTTTGAAAAAACTGGCAGAAGGCCAAGGTTATACTATGAATGTGCCTGTTAGATCCCAATCTAATACTCAGAGCAGATATACAGAAGAGCAGGAAAAAATATTAAAAACATTAGACGGAATTTCAGATTTAGCTGAATATGCAATTTTAGAACCGCTTGAGACTGGGATGGAAATGATTGGTTCAGTACCAGGAGTTGATACAGTTTCAGACCCTATTTTAGCTAGTTATTTTTCTTACAAATATACTTTAACAGGTGACCAAGATGATGCAATCAGTGGAGGGTCCTATGCTGTAGCTTCAGTTACACCATTTGTTAGTGGTGTTATTATAAAATATGGAACTAAAGGTATTATGAAGTCTGCAAAAGTTTGGATGCCAAAAACTGCAGCTTCAGGAGACAAATTTGTTGCTAATTTGGCTAACATAATTGAATTTAGTCATCCAAATAAAATAAAAGCAATAGATTCTGATATTACTAATTTAGCTTTAAAATCCAGAACTGATATAGATATAAATATTGACAATATTATTTGGGTAGAAGTTAAAAAAGGCTCAAAAATTAATGAATGGCAAGTTAAAAAGCAGTTACGGGCTTCATCTGAGGAAGGAATGGAATATATTTATTATACAGGAGAAAAATTATCAAATCAGCAAATAAAAAATTTAACGGATTGGGGTGTCAAAAGAGAAAATATAATTGATAACACAAAAGATTTGATGGATAAAATTAAATAATTATGTCGGGATTTATATTAACTATAATTGTATGTGAGAAAAAAATTTCAAAGCAGAGTAATTTTTTTTCTGATTTGAATTTTAATAAAGAAAAAATATTTTGTACATCATCAAATTCTGAGTTCTCAATTAATGAAAAATTAACAATTAAAGGGAAAGATGTTTATATTTATGATGATTTTTTTATTGAATATAATGATCAAATAAAAAATTATGGATATTCTGATTTTTTTTGGAAAGAAGTTCTCAGTAATGTTATAAACCCAAAATGTTCGTTAAACATAAGTAGTATGTCAAGAGATTATGGTAGTTTTAATGTTATATTAAAACATCTTGAACAATTATTTTTAGAAAATTATCATTTTTATTTAATTACTAATAATATAGATTTAGATTTAGTAAAACAGTTTTCAGGTTCTACTGACTTAATAAAGATAAATGAAGATTATTATATTATTTCTGAAAAAGTAATTAATTATTTTGTTTTAAATGATTTTTTTGATTTTATAGAATATTAATTGTTAAACCCGATAGCGCGGATTTACTTCGTCATTTCGGTTAAAGACTCGAGTGTAATCCGTGACTATCTTTACCCGAATGCTCGGATAGGTAATGTAGTAAACTAGGGCATAAAATAAATATTAAAATTAAGTTATTGAAAAACAGTATTTAGCATTCAAGCTAAACGCTGTTTTTTTATTTTACAGCAATGATTTAAGATATTGATAATTTGTTAGAATGAGTTTAGGAATTAAGTATAAAAAATATTGAAAAAATAATAAAAATACATTTGTTAAAAATCTATGCAATTTTTTATATGTATTTCCTTAAAGTTTGTATTTTTGCTGCGGTACCAAAACAAGATTACTCATGAAGTTTAAATATTTACGCACTTTATATAAGCGTTCCAAAAAGGCTTATGTAAAAGCTTACTCTCTAACAGAGATATTAATTGTGTTATGTATTATCGGAATACTATTATTAATGGTATTGCCCAATCAAACTTCGGTAATCAGTCAGGCTAAAGCAATTGAAGCTCAAGCCATGCTAAATCAGGTCTATGGTTTAGAAAAAAGTTATTTTTATCGTTTTTCAAAATATTCCAACAATTTAGAAGAAATCGGTTTTGAACAAGAACTTACTGTTGAAGACGGCGGTCAGGCAGTATATCGTATTGAAATTGTGGAAGCCTCTAACAGTTCTTTTTTAGCTCGTGCTACTTCTGTTTCTGATTTAGATGGTGACGGCGCTTACAATACTTGGGAAATAAATGAGAAAAAAGCATTAAAAGAAGTCGTAAAAGAATGATGTTTTTTCCTTTTATTGTTTTTATAATCAGTCTTTTATTTATTTTATGGCAAGATGTAAAATTTCGCCATATACATATTGTATTACCTATTATTACTTTTATCAGTGCCTATTTTTTATCCGAATGGCACTTTAAAATTTTAACAATAACAGCCTTAAATATATTGTTTTTGATAGCAACTCTTGGTGTTTTAGTGCTGTATATGAGCATGAAGAAAAAACAGCTGCTTAACCCATTTACACATTATTTCGGGTTGGGTGATTTATTGTTCTATATCGCAATAACGCCACTGTTCCTATTGCATCAGTACATCTTATTTTTTGTATTTTCAATGATCTTTGCCATTGTTGTACAGAAAATTTTTCAAAAATATATTAAGCACGATTCTGTACCGTTAGCCGGACTTTCTGCTTTATTACTCTTCATTTTTGTAGTTAAAGATATGGTTTTACCTTATCAAAAAATCACTTTAATTCGCTGGTAAATGGAAGAGATCATTGTTCATAACGAAAATTTACATATCATTTCTGCGGATTTGGCCAACTATTATAAAATAGTTCCTCAAACCGTTACAGATAATGAGGTGTCATTTTTTTGTTGGAAACAAAATGCAACTCATGAAATTCAGGAAGAACTGGAGTTATTGGTAGGAAAAAATATCCAGTTGGTACCCATTGAGGAAACTCAGATCAATAAAGCTTTATCCATTTATTATAGAAAAGAACGAACTGAAAACACAAATAAAACATTATCAGTCGCTACGGGAGACTTTTTAGAAAATTTACTATCAGAAGCTAAAAGTTTAAAAAGTAGTGATATTCATTGTGAAGTATACGAAACTTCTGCCCGAATCCGTTTTAGAATTGATGGTCAGTTAATTGAACGCTATAAAATAGAACAAGAGAATTATCTGGAATTGGTCAATAAGATCAAAATACGTTCCAAGTTGAATATTACCGAAAAACGATTGCCACAAGACGGAAGGATCACAACAGATAGTTTTGATGTCCGGGTTTCTATTTTACCTACGCTATATGGGGAAAAGATCGTAATGCGTTTATTAGGTCAGGATGCTTCCAATATTGATTTGACTTCATTAGGATTTCAAAGAGAAGAACTGGAAAAATACATGGAGGCCGTTAAAAAACCTAATGGTATTATTCTAATTAGCGGACCAACAGGTTCCGGTAAAACCACGACTCTATATGCTACTTTACGTTTATTAAATAACTCGAAAAGTAATATTGTAACCGTTGAAGATCCTATTGAGTATACTTTAAGAGGAATTAATCAGGTTCAATTAAAAGAAGATATCGGATTAACATTTGCTGCGGCGTTGCGTTCGTTTTTACGTCAGGATCCGGATGTCATCATGTTAGGAGAGATTCGGGATTCCGAAACCGCATTAATGGCTATCAGGGCTTCATTGACAGGGCATTTGGTTTTGTCTACCATTCATACGAATTCAGCGGTAGGAACAGTATCCCGTTTGATTGATATGGGCGTTCCTCCATATTTGATTGCAGAAACTTTAAATCTGTCTGTTGCCCAACGATTGGTTCGTAAACTTTGTCAGCATTGTAAGGAAGAAACTCATTTTGACAGCAAAGATTTTCCTGAAAGTTTTACAATCCCGTATGAAGTGGATAAATTATATAAACCCAAAGGATGTAATGAATGTTACCATACAGGATATAAAGGACGTACTGCTATTTATGAAGTAATTCCGATAAATTTACCGATTGCCAATGCCATTAAAAACAATACAATTACTTCATATTTTGAAGGAGACGAAAATTATAAATCGCTTCCTGATAAAGCGTATGAAGTACTAACTAAAGGAGAAACCTCGTTAGATGAAATATATTCAATACTGTTAAATGTATAATAAATGTTGAAAAAACGTATAGTGATTATCGTCCTTTGTTTGTTTTCTAATGCAATTTTTGCACAAGAAGACATTACCTTATTAGGACAAAAACTTGATGAATTCGCAAAGATCAAACCAGGAATAAATGAAGTAGTAAAAATTGATGTTTCCGGGTTGTCGCTTTATGATTTAATTATGGCAATTGCCGAAGAACATCAGTTAAACGTAAGTGCTGACAGTGATTTGAACATCCCAGTTGTTAATACGTTCCACGATGTAACGGTTAAAGATGCTTTTTTATTCTTAACTCAGAAATACGACTTAGAAGTTGGATTCATGAGTAACATTTTAACGTTTAAAAAACGAAAAGAAGTCAAAGTTATAGTTAAAAAAGAGCCTAAACCGGTAGATGTAAGCTATAATCCGCAAAATGATTTTCTATCTGTTAAACTACAGAACGATTCTTTGCCTTCAGTTGCACAAGCAATTATTGATCGTTCAGGGAAAAATATCATTTTGGCACCGGATATTAAAACACTGAAAGTATCTTCATATATCTTAAATCGTCCGTTTGATCAAGTTGTAGAAATGATGGCTAAATCAAATGATTTAATAGCCACAAAAGATGACAATGGATTTTATTATTTAGAAAAAAATACAGAACCGAAAGAAAGTACTTCAAGCGCATCAAATAATAAAAATAATTCCAAAGCAAGACAAAGATCAAATTCTCCTGACGGAGAAGGATTTTATGATCTTACAGTTGATGATAAAGGTTTTTTAGATGTTAAGGCAAATCAGGCAGATGCTACAGGATTATTGATGGAAGCAGCAGAAAAGCTAAACATCAATTACTTTATTTATGATATGCCAAAAGAGGAAAAAACCTCTTTAATGGCTTCAAGAATAACATTTGATGAATTGCTAGAACATGTTTTTAAAGGAAAGAAATTCACTTTCAGAAAACAAGATAATTTTTATTTAATTGGGGAACATGCCACACAAGGAATACGTTCAACAGAAATGATCCAATTAGAAAACCGTTCTATTGAATCTGTTCTACAATCATTGCCAAAAGTATTCTCTGAAAAAGTTGAAATAAAAGAATTTGTAGAACTGAATGCGTTGATTGTATCGGGTTCAAAAACAGCAATTGAAGAAATGAAATTGTATCTTAGACAGATTGATAAAGTCGTGCCTTTGGTACAAATTGAAGTAATTATTGTTCAATATAACAAATCCTATGAAATACAAACCGGACTAAAAGCCGGATTAGACAAAATCAATCAAACTACAACAGGCGGCGTTTTATTTCCTTCAACAGATATGACATTAAACAGTTCGTCAGTTAATAATCTAATCGATGCTTTTAACGGAATAGGATTTATCAAATTAGGAAAAGTAACCGATGCTTTCTATCTTAATCTTCAACTATTGGAAAACAATTCGATCATTAAAATAGAATCGACTCCTAAAATTGCTACTTTAAGCGGACATGAAGCGAACTTGTCTATCGGGGAAACCAGCTATTATTTTGAGCAAACGAACCGATTATTAACCAGTAACGTGGGCACCGGAGGCGATGTGCTTCAATCGGGAACGTGGAAATCTACAGACGCTAATCTAAGTGTTAAAATCAAACCTTATGTTTCTACTGACGAAAATGTGACACTGAATATAAATGTAGAAAAAAGCTCCTTTTTGGCAAGAGCCGGAGAAAATGCACCTCCGGGAAAAACATCTCAGAAGTTCGAATCTTTAGTCAGAGTGAAGAATAATGAAATGGTATTATTGGGAGGATTAGACGAGCTAAAAAAAGAAGATACAGGTACTGGAGTCCCTTTTATTTCAAGAATTCCTGTTTTAAAATGGTTCTTCAGTAGTAAAGTAAAATCGAAAGGTAATTCTAAACTGCATATTTTTATTAAACCGACTATCGTATATTAATGTTGTCTTTTTTGTCTAAAATAATAACGATCAATCATGTTCAGGTTGTGGGTGTCTATCAGGATGCCGACAAGGAGAAGTATACTGTTTTATCATTAAAAAAAGACAAAAATGAACTAAAAATAACCGATTCGGCAGAAACGGAAACAAAAGACAAATTATTATCGATTATAGATACTAAGATTCCTGTAATTCTTGTTATTGACGGAAAAGGCGTTCTGAATAAAAAGATTGATTTTTCGAATGAAACAGATTTGGCCTGGCAAAAAAATATTGATTACAACTCTATTTATCATACCAGTTATAAAACAGACCAAGCACTATTTATCTCTTTTTGCAGAAAAAATATTGTAGAGGAATGGTTTAGCTTTTTACAAACAGCCAAGATCGCTTTAATTGATTTCTATATCGGAACTTTTCCAACGGTTTTACTTGCTGAACAGATCAATCCAACGGTATTATTAGCTAATGAAACCGAACTGGAATTTGAAAATAATGTATTGATTGGTTTTAAAAAGCAATTGGAGTTTAAAAACAGAAATTATCATTTAGGCAATAATTCGTTAAGCAATTACTTTTTACCGTTATATGCCACCGGAATTCAATTTTTTATAGCTTCCGAAGCTATTTCAAAATCAGCATTTGGAACCAATGCCAAAGAAGAACAAGTCTATAAAAAAATATTTTCCGCTTTCGGAATAATTATGCTGGTCGGTTTCCTAATTGCCCTTATGGCGAGTTATTTCGGAATTCAATATTATTCTTCAAAAAATGCTGAATTGAACATCCAGAATGTTTATTCGAACAAGGCATATCAACAGATCCTTGAACTTGAGAAACAAAAGAAAGATAAAGAAGGAATTATAAGAGACGTAGGGTTGCTATCGGATAAATTTTTAAGTTTCTATTCTTACGAATTAGCGGCTTCCGTGCCTTCATCTATAGCATTAACCGATATTGATGTGTATCCGGTTATAAAAGAAGTAAAAAACAAAGAAAAGGTTGAGATCGAGGCAAAAACGATATTAGTTAAAGGAATAACAGTTGATGAAGATGATTTTAATAATTGGTTAAGAACCATAAAAACATTAAACTGGTTACAGAAATTTGAAATTGAAGATTTAAAAAAAGATAAAAAGAATAACACGCAGTTTACAATTGCTATTTGGGTTAAATAATGTTTGAACAGTATACTTATAAACAAAAGACGTTGGCTTTGCTTATCATTTTCGTAATGTTAGGCATAACAGCTTATAAGCGTTCATTCAAAAATTTAATAGCTGTTTATTCAGAGAATAAAGAACTTGCGAAACTTTCCGAAGAAATTAAACGAAAATCGGTTAGTCTGGAAAAGTTGTCAAAAGAGATTGCCCAATATGATAATTATTTGGGAACTCAAAACATTGCCAGTGATATTGTGCAGCAAGAGATCGTTAATTTTGCAACTCATCACAACGGAATTTCGATCAATAGTATGCAAAGCATTCATACGTTTGAAGGAGATGATTACAAAGCTTATACACACCAGTTAGATGTAACCGGTGACCTTAATAATTTATTGCAATTAGTATATGATTTTGAAACAACATTCAATTTTTCAAGAGTGGTCAGTACTCATTTTTATAAAGTGAAAAGAAGTAATACCACTGAACAATTGCACGTTAGAATTTTGTTCCAAAATTATGAGATGAAAAAATAAAAAAATAGAATATGAAGATTTCTTACTTGTTTTTAATGTTAGGATTATTATCATTCATTTCATGCGATGATATATTAGAAGAGGATATTTCAAATGATATAGTGCAAACTACTTATCCGTTTGAGGGAGCTGTTATTGAAAGTAACGTAGTGACTTTTCAGTGGAACGAATTAGACGGAGCAGACGATTATAGAGTTCAGATCTATGATTTGAACCAGATCAAAGTATATGATACACTTGTGAGTGCTGTTAATGTTTCGTTACCAATGGACGAAGGAGAATACCAATGGCGAGTGAGAGGTGAAAATTCAGCTTATGAATCTACCTATTCTTTCCCGGTATACTTTGAAGTAAACGAGTCCTTTGACTTAACTGACCAACAAGTGATCTTATCAAGTCCGGTTACTAATTTCGTAACCAATTCAACTACATTTACGTTGGCTTGGAATGAATTGTCAGTTGCCGATTACTATAAGATAGAAATTGTCAATAATTCTACCGGCGGAACTATTGTTTACCAACAAAATAATATTACCGAAACTAGTATAACTTTAAACAGTACTATTATTACTCAAGATGGAAGCTATACATGGAGAGTCAAAGCGTTCAACAGTACTTCAGAAACATCAACATATAGTTCCAGAAATTTTTCCATTGATACCATTAATCCTAACCAACCACAAAATAGTTTACCGGCTAACAGTTCTACGCAAACCGTTAACCAAACTGTAAGCTTTAGTTGGACTATTCCGGCTGATTCAGGAACTATTCAGTCAACGATATCATACGTTATTGAAATTGCTTCAGATAGTGCTTTTACCAATATTTTACAATCCTCTAATGTGAGCGGTACAACTTTTTCACAAAGCTTTACAGCAACAGGAACTTATTATTGGAGAGTTACGGCAAAAGACGCTGCCGGAAATATAGGAACACCAAGTAGTTATTTTACATTTACAGTAAACTAAAATGACCAAAAAGCATATTAATATAGTACTGATAGCAGTTGTTGTAGCATTATGGGGAACCGTACTGTATAAATATGTCAATCGTTTTTTTGCGGATAATGAGATAGCCTATACACCTCAGGAATTTTCTACACCTGTTATTACCCAAATTAAAAAGGATACGTTCAATTTACAACCGCTCAACAGAGATCCTTTTCTAGGAAAGATTTTAGCTAAAAAAGAAGAAGCTCCAAGACAAAGAAGAATTGTACAACCCTCATCTCCTAAAAAAAGTGTAGAACCCAAAGCTGTAAAACCTTTTCCTAGCGTTAAATACTTTGGCTATATTAAGTCTCAAGACAAAAATGAGGAATTGATATTACTTAAAGTAAATAATCGCTTAGAACGCGTTAGATTGAATAGTGATATTGACGGTTTACTAGTTAAAAAAATTTATAAAGATTCTGTCGTTGTTTCTTACGGTAAAGAAACCCGAAGTTTTAAAAGAGGATAAAATCTAAAATCCATAAAAAATCCTGATGTATTAATTTGCATCAGGATTTTTATTTTATAAATCATTTGCCGAGACACTCAACTTGATTATAATTTGTACATTACATAGAAACAATAAGTACTATTTTGAGCCTGTACACATAAGAAAACAAAATCCTTATTTTTACACTTTTTAACAGAATTCTATATTTGAAAAGATAGTTAAGTATAACAAAAAACAGTATTTAGCATAAAAGCTAAATGCTGTTTTTCAATAACTTATTTTTAAAATTTGTTTTATGAACTAGTTTACTACATTACCAATCTAAACATTCAGGATGTTCTTCTTTTAGAAAAATATCCAAGTAATGAAAAAAAAGTTTTAATGCTTCTTCTTCATTGTAATTTGCAGCTAATAATAAGTTTTGTAACCAATTTTCATTTTCTATACCTGTTTTATTCGGCAACCAAAAATGTAATTCTCTTATCTTTTCAGAACAACTATCACTTGTGTCACTAATTCTAAAAAGATATCCATTAATGAAAAAATATAGATAGGTTAAATTTAGTGCCCCTAAATAAAGCTCAGGTTTCCTTTTTAAATCGTATAATACTTGAAAAATATTTTTCATAAAATCTATTGTATTACTCTTGCTGTTTCTAAAGCTGCTTCTCCCGTTTTATAACCGTCTTTTGCAATAATTTCAAACTTTTTTAGCCACTCTGATTTTAAAACTCCTTCTGGGTTCAAATTATCAAAAATATAAGCCCCTTCTTTAGTAACTACCTCAACTACTTGATGAATTCCATTTGTTGATATCTGCTTTCCATTCCAATATATAAAATCTGTAGCTCCCTTAAACTCTAAATGCCTTACTTTTGCACCTGCTGTAACTAGAGTTTCTTTAAATGACTTTACAAAATCATTTGCAAATTCTTTACATTTAAAAATTTGTCCAGCTCCTTTCAATAATTTTGTCTCAAACTTAAAACTATTTGAAGCTACATTTGTTATACCTCTTGTGCCTCTTCCTTTTACAAATGCAATTATTGTTCCAACTACTGTGGTACTGGCTTCTAACTTTTCTTCAGTAGTACCATTTTCCATGACCTCTACATAACCATCAATAGCATTACTTATATTCTCAGGAATCTTAGGTATATTTTGTAATACGTTTTTATAATATTCAATATATCCCGTTTCTTCAAGACTTTTGCTTTCCTCAGCTGTAAGTGGTCTTATCGGAGCAATATTTTTTGCTAAATTGTCAAGTCCTCTACCAACAGCTAAAACTTTGCTTTCTCCCTTATCATAATACCAATCTTGAATGTAACTAATTGTTCCTAAAGCTGCTGAACCTGGATTCATTTGAAGATGTTTTTGAAAAGAAAGTTTTTCTCCTCCTTCTAATTCAATCATATCTATTACTCTGTTTTCACTGAAGGCGTAAGGAGAATTCCAAGGAAAAGCCTTTTGTAACGGGTCAACCGCAAAAAACCTACCCACTCTAGGGTCATGCATTCTAAAAGTATAATTCAAAGAATTCCCTTCGCCTTTAATCTCATCATCTTTTTCCTGA
>NZ_JBSEFI010000035.1:0-24633 GCF_053570605.1 Flavobacterium sp. U410 | reverse complement strand
TATCTAAAATACTCGTATAATATATTATTGTGTGTGATTTTGTAATGTTATATATTTGCACTCTAATTTAAATATGATGATTAAGATAACATTACCAGACGGTTCGGTTAAAGAGTTTGCACAAGGTGCAACTCCTATGGATGTGGCCTTGAGTATTAGCGAGGGCTTAGCTAGAAATGTAATTTCAGCTTCTTTTAATGGTACAACCATTGAAACCACTACTCCATTGACCACGGATGGTTCTCTTATATTATATACTTGGAACAACGACGAGGGCAAAAAAGCTTTTTGGCATTCTACTTCACACGTAATGGCTCAGGCTATTGAAGAAAAATATCCGAATGCTAAATTAACTTTAGGGCCAGCTATTGCAAACGGTTTTTACTACGACGTTGATTTTGGTGATGAGAAATTCACTGATGCAGACTTTAAAGCTATTGAAGATAGAGTTTTAGAAATATCGAAAGAGAAACATGATTTCAAAATGCGTTCGGTTTCTAAAGCAGAAGCATTAGATATATATAAGGACAACGAATACAAAACGGAATTAATTTCGAATTTAGAAGACGGAACGATTACTTTTTGCGATCATTCTAACTTCTTTGATTTGTGTCGTGGTGGTCATATTCCGAATACAGGAATTATCAAGGCCATGAAAATCCTTTCGGTAGCAGGTGCTTACTGGAGAGGAGACGAAAAAAACAAACAGTTAACTCGTGTTTATGGAATTTCGTTTCCTAAACAAAAGGATTTAACGGATTATCTTCAATTATTAGAGGAAGCTAAAAAACGTGACCACAGAAAACTAGGTAAAGAATTAGAATTATTCCATTTTTCACAAAAAGTAGGTCAAGGTTTACCTTTATGGCTACCAAAAGGAGCTGCTTTACGCGATCGTTTAGAGCAATTTTTGAAAAAAGCTCAGAAAAAAGCAGGATACGAGCAAGTGGTTACTCCTCATATTGGTCAAAAAGAATTATATGTAACATCTGGTCACTATGCAAAATATGGTGCTGATAGTTTTCAACCGATTCACACGCCAGCTGAAGGAGAAGAATTTTTACTAAAACCAATGAACTGCCCTCACCACTGTGAGATTTACAATGCAAAACCTTGGTCATATAAAGATTTACCAAAACGCTATGCTGAATTTGGAACTGTATATAGATATGAGCAATCAGGAGAATTACATGGTTTAACACGTGTAAGAGGTTTCACTCAAGATGATGCTCACATTTTCTGTACACCAGATCAATTAGACGCTGAATTTAAAAATGTAATTGACTTAGTGTTATATGTATTTGGATCATTAGGATTTGAAAACTTTACTGCTCAAGTTTCAGTTAGAGATTTAGACAATCCTGATAAATATATAGGAAGCGTTGAAAACTGGGAAAAAGCAGAAAATGCAATTATCAGTGCAGCAAAAGATAAAGGATTAAATTATATAATTGAATCAGGGGAAGCTGCTTTCTACGGACCAAAACTAGACTTTATGGTTAAAGATGCTTTAGGCAGAAGTTGGCAGTTAGGAACAATCCAGGTTGATTACAATTTACCGGAGCGTTTTGATTTGACTTACAAAGGAAGCGACAATGAGTTACACCGTCCGGTTATGATTCACCGTGCACCTTTTGGAAGCATGGAACGATTTGTAGCGATTTTATTAGAACATACAGCAGGTAATTTCCCAATTTGGTTAATGCCTGAGCAAGCTATTATCTTGTCTTTAAGCGAGAAATATGAAAAATATGCTCAAAAAGTTTTAAATTTGCTAGAAAATCACGAAATTCGCGCCCAAATTGACAATAGAAACGAAACTATTGGGAAGAAAATCCGAGAGGCAGAAGTTCAAAAGTTCCCATTCATGCTGATTGTAGGTGAGGAAGAAGAGAAAAACGGAACGATTTCGGTGAGACGTCATGGTGATTCAGGAAAATCGAATCAAAGTATGACGATTGAAGAGTTTTCCCAATTGATTCAGGAAGAAATTGACAAAACATTAAAACAATTTTAAGTCTAACTAAAAATTTATAGCCATAGCAATTAGAAACAACAGAAGGGGTTTTACTCCTAGAGAAGAAAAGAAAGACGCACACCGAATTAATGAAAAAATTCGCGTGCCTGAAGTGCGTTTAGTAGGTGACAACATTGAAACCGGAGTCTATAAGACTGCTGAAGCTTTACGAATGGCAACTGAGCAAGAATTGGATTTGGTAGAAATTTCACCAAACGCTGCTCCGCCGGTTTGTAAGATAATGGATTATGGGAAGTTTTTGTACCAACAAAAGAAGCGCGATAAAGAGCTTAAAGCAAAATCGACCCAAATTGTCGTGAAAGAAATTCGTTTTGGTCCTCAAACGGATGAGCACGATTATGAGTTCAAGAAGAAGAATGCTATCAAGTTTTTACAAGATGGTGCTAAATTAAAAGCGTTTGTTTTCTTCAAAGGACGTTCTATTATTTACAAAGAGCAAGGTCAGATTTTATTATTGCGTTTGGCTCAAGACTTAGAAGAGTATGGAAAAGTAGAAAACATGCCGGTTCTTGAAGGAAAACGTATGATTATTTATATTGCTCCAAAAAAGAAAGCAAAATAATTAAGATTCTGATGCAAGTTCAGAATAACAAAAAATAAGTAAGATAAACAAATAACAGGAAGAAAATGCCTAAAATGAAAACTAAATCTGGAGCTAAAAAACGTTTCGTTGTTACAGGTTCTGGAAAAATCAAAAGAAAGCACGCTTTTAAAAGTCACATTTTGACTAAAAAATCTAAAAAGCGTAAATTAGCTTTAACTCACTCTGCTTTAGTTAACAAAGCTGACGAAAGAAGTGTGAAAGAACAATTAAGATTAGTATAATTCTAATCTCGGTTTTTTAAAAATTATTAATAACCCTGGAGTGGGCAACTGAAAAGTTAAAAGTGAAATAATATTCCGCCTTACTACAAAAATTCAAAAGATTATGCCTAGATCAGTAAATCATGTTGCTTCAAGAGCAAGAAGAAAAAAAGTTTTAAAACAAGCCAAAGGTTACTTTGGAAGACGTAAAAACGTTTGGACAGTAGCTAAAAACGCGGTAGAAAAAGCAATGACTTATGCTTACCGTGACAGAAAGCAAAAAAAGAGAAATTTCCGTTCATTGTGGATTATGCGTATTAACGCTGCTGCAAGATTACACGGTATGAGTTATTCTCAATTCATGGGGAAAGTAAAAGCTAACAACATCGAGTTAAACCGTAAAGTTTTAGCTGACTTAGCAATGAACCACCCTGAGGCTTTCACAGCTATTGTGAATCAAGTTAAATAATAAACGTTTGTCAAACCTTATCTTACTTATATAAATAAATCCCGCTCTTTGAGTGGGATTTTTATTTTAACCTTTTTATATTATGCCTCGATTTTCTAATATCAAGTTAATTGTTTCCGATATGGATGGGACACTTTTAGATTCCAACCATAAATTGGCCTCTTCTTTTTTTGAAACATATATCAAGTTAAAAGAAAAAAACATCCTATTTATGGCTGCCAGTGGCAGACAATATTTTAGTATTGCCGATAAATTCACTCCTATTTTAGACGATATTACAATTATTGCTGAAAATGGTGCTTTTATTAAAAAAAACGGCACAGAACTATTTGTAGAAGCTATTGACATCCGTTTATTAAAAGGTGTTATTGAACACGCAAGAACTCTGCCTGATACTTACATTGTTTTGTGTGGCAAAAATGGCGCATATATTGAACAAGATCACGAAGAATTTATCAATTACTTCAAAGAGTTTTACTCGCAATATTTCTTAGTTGATAATGTATTAAAAGATAGCTCTGATTCGTTTTTCAAAATCGCTATTTATAATCCTCATGGTGCTGAAACTAATTTACACCCACATTTTGAACAATTCAAAAAAGATTTGCAGGTTAAAATATCAGGTGAGTTTTGGGTTGATATTATGCCTTTTAATATTAATAAAGGAAATGCGATAAACTACATTCAAAAACTGCATAACATTTCTAAAGAAGAGACCTTGGTTTTTGGAGATTATTTGAATGATTTAGAAATGTTTGAACAAGCGGGAGTTTCTATTGCTATGGAAAATGCACATCCCAAATTAAAAGCTATTGCGACACAAATCGCTAAAAGTAATAATGACAATGGTGTAATTGACATCCTCAATTCAAATATTTTAAAATAAAAATCCCGCAGTGCGGGATTTTTATTTCTATTTTAAAAGTGAAGCTTTCTGTATAAAATAAGTTTTGTTCATCATAGTAAACCAAATAAACTTCTTTCTACAGTTGAAGCATTTAAAATAGTTTAACGTAGGAATTAAATCTTTAATAGAATTCTTGTTTCCTCTACTTCTGTTGCATCTCGGACAAGACATATTTTTATAGTTTATTATACCAAATATAATAAAAAAATGAATATTTCCTACAAAAAAAAGTTAAAAAACAAGTGCATCGATTATTTATTGTTTTATTACTTTGTAAACAAATGGTTCCTTAGACTCAGAAAAAGCTTTTAAAAGATAGATTCCTGATTGGAATTTAGTCAAATCAATAGTTGTTTCCCCTCTATTAATTATTCTACTCTGTATTTCTTTTCCTAAAATATCATAGATAGAAATTTTTAATAATTCCATATCCGAATTTATAGTAAAAATACCTCTTGACGGGTTGGGATAAATCAATAATGGTTTACTTTCAAAACCTGATATGCTTAAAGCAGAAACTTGCACTTCAACAGGAACTCTATTAGAAATATATTCTTGAACGTTAGCCGATGAACGCACAGAAGCAGAATATTCTTCAACATAATAAATACCGTCTACCAAAGTTTCTGTATCTGTTAAAGGTATTTCATCAGTTTCAGTTAAATACCATCTAGCAATTCTACCAGATGAGGGAGAAGCAATTAAATCTCCTACTGTACTTCCTGGTGCTAACACTTGAATATCATCTGAAATTCTATTCACTAAAATCTCTAATCTATTGGTACTTTCGATATCACAAGTGGTTTGAGAGGCAAAATAACTCACATTATCAATCAATAAAGTAGAGTTTGCCAACTCGCTTCCCTCAACAGCTAAATCATACCATTTTATACTATTTCCTTCTATTTGTAAATCGGATAAAGAAACTGTGTTACCTGCAAAGATTTGTTCCGTCCAATTTGTGGTTGGCGCTATTGTAGGATCAACTGAATTAGCCAACATTTCCTCTTTCATAAAAGGAATACTTGTTGCTGAATCACAATCACCATTGCTTGCTATAACTGTATAAGAAACATCATTCATCATATTTAAAATTTGCCCAGAAGCATTTACAAATGGTCCAATCGGGTTAATAATATAAACTAATGCAGGATTATAATTAGATATAAAGCTTGTCCCATCTGTTGTACAAGTTGCAGGATTAGATAAAATAGTTGGTGTTTCTGTACTTTCTAATACAGAAAATACAAAATAAGGCGTATCATAGGCCGAACAAGTATCTGTAGCATCTAAATGATAATATACATTGTAGGTTCCTACAGCACTAGCGCTAGGCAAAATTTCACCAGTAATAGAATCAATTGCTAAACCAGCAGGTATTGCTTGATATGTTCCGCCGGCAAGAGCCGTATTCTGTGGTAAGTACGTCCCTGGTATATCATTACATATGTAAGCTACAGGATAATTAATTGTTCCTGAAAAAGATTCCTGAGCAATTAAATTAAAAGATCTTATCTGTGTACAACTAGTTATAAATAAATCATCTACTCTAACATAAATCTCCTCTGCTCCATTGGAAAGATAAGCTTCTGGAGAAAGAATTGGATCAGTGTAATTAAAAGCATCATCATAAGATGTGAAATAAACTATGTCATAATAGAAAGATTCTACACCATCCAACATGTATTCACTTTCTTTGGTCAAATCAAAAGTATAAGGTGCAGAAGCAGTGGTACACAACACTAAATCTTTAGGTTCATTATTCAAAACAAAAGATTCCGGTGATTTAACAACACTATCAAAAATCACTACTTCTGAATTATCGCATTGAGGATAACTTACTTCTGCTTTATACGTCGTACTGTCATTTGGACAAACGGTAATTGTATTTTGCCCTTCGCTTCCTGAAATTAACACTTCATTTGCGTACCATGAAATTTGACCGCTACTTATACCATCAGGAGAAAATCTCCACGCTTCATTTGTCGCTGACCAATTCCCTGTATTTCTACCCGGAGGAACTGTAGCTAAACTCCCAGCTTGATTTTGAATACCTATTACCCCCACTCCACCTTGCCAAGAAGTACAAGCTTCTCGTCTTTGAACATAAACCTCAATAACATTTGACGTTTCATAAAGTACAATTTGACTGGTTTGCAAGCCGACTGAATTGTTGCATTGAAATTGAGGTAACTGATTAAAATTTACTACAACTATTCTATTAGGCGCATTCCCTTCTATATAATAATTGACATTTTGTACATCAGGATTAGTCAAAAGAACACTTCTGATATCAGTATCCTGATAAACACCATAGATAGCATTTTTAATCGGAAAAGAGGAATTTGGAATAGATGTAGAAAAACTAAATGGACACATTCCACTAGGCGACTGCGTTCCTCCCAGTACTTCTCCAGCAATATCAAAAGTTATAACACCATTGCTCCCCACTAATAATTTATTATAAACTTGTCCGTAAAAACAAAAATTAAAAGGGAGGTTAAAAGTTGGAGACCATTTATCGTCACTCGTGTTATCCATAACAGTACCTCCTGTTAAAGCAAAAGGAGTGTTAAACGGAATAGATTGCACACTATAACTAGATGTTTCTTTTACATCAGAATAAGTAGCTGTCAAATCAACACAATCTCCCGGATTACATATAGGAACTGATTCTTGTATTGAAACTGTTGGAATTTGGGCTATAGAGCTAAAGCTAATCATTGCAAAACCAACGAAGAATAGTATTTTTTTCATCATAAAACTAAATTAAAACTTTGCTAAAAGTACTGAAAAAAACACAAACACAAAATCCCAAGAAATTCTTGGGATTTTGGCATATAAAGGGGTTTTGATTAATAGCAATAATCTCCCTTCACTTATCCTTATAATAAAATGTATTGAATGACTAAATAGAAGTAGAGCAATATAACAATTGCGAGTATGACTAAACCTATTGTTTTAAGTAATAGAAAAATGTTCTCTCCTATGTACTTTTTTTTGAATATGTAAATCATCTTGAAGTAATTTGGTTAAAAGCATCATAGTAAAGTGACGACTTTTAAAGCAAATAAGCAAAAAAAAGGTTTGAAATCGACCTCAGTTGTTACGAAAGTTAATGTATTTGTGATTTCTTTTAAATGATATTTAGTTTTTTAACTAAATCTTCGTAATAGTGCTTAGAAAGTGGGATTTTTGTATCACCTATAGATACAGAATTGGTCTCTATATTTGTGATATGGTTTAAGTTTACAATATATGATTTATGAGTTCTGAAGAATTGATCCTTATTTAATTTTTCTATAAAGCTCGAAAGAGATGCTCTTATTAATTCTTCTTTTTTTTGTCCTGTTTTTATTTCCAAATAATTTCCGTCTGATTTAATCCAAAGGATATCTTTCAGATACACTTTTGTATATTTAAATTTATCTTTTAAAAAAACGGCATCCTTTATTACTATATCTGAATTACCGGAATCTTTCTCGTCTTTCTGATCAATTTTATACATGGATATTTCTATAGTCGATAGTAATTGTTCTTTTTTAAAGGGTTTTACTAAATAACTAACAGGTTTTGTTTCTTTAGCTTTTTCTAAGGTTTGACTATCTGAATAAGAAGTGGCAAAGATAAATGGGATTTTATAGTGTTCATTGATATAATATGCTAAATCAATTCCATTTTTATTATCATTTAAGTTTACATCAAGTAAAATTAAGTCCGGCTTCTCTTTTTGATTTAGAATTCTGAGGGCTTCTTTATAATCCATAGCTATACCTATTACATGGTAACCTTGTTCCTGCAGAATAGACTTTATATCTTCAGCAATGATTAACTCATCCTCAACGATCAAAATTTTAATCATTTCTTTTCTTGTATAATTTTAGATTCTTAAATGTCACTACAAAAGTAGTGAATTCATCTGTACTATTAATTTTGAAGCTGCCTCTTAATTGACGGCTTAGTATGGAAACTATTTTTAACCCTAATGATTTTTGTTCTTCAAGTGAAAAGTCTTCCGGTAAAGGTTTTCCGTTATTACCTACTTTTAATTGATAATCTATATCTCCTAATGTATTTATCTCTATTCTTATAATTCCATTTTTTTGATCTACAAAAGCATGTTTGTAAGCATTTGAAACTAATTCATTAATTATCAATCCGAGAGGAACAGCTGTTTCAAAATCAAATCTGCATTTATGAGCTATAATTTGTACTTCAACATTTTGAGAATCTCCGACATAGGTTTGGGACAAAAAAGAGGATAAATCAGAGACATAATTTTCAATATCTACTTTGTCTATATCTTCAGATTGATATAATTTTTGATGAATTAGGCTCATAGCCTGAATTCTATTTTGCCCTTCTTTTAACATATAATAAACTTCTTCACTATGTAATTCAGAAGATTGCATATTTAACAAGCTTGAAATAATCTGAAGGTTGTTTTTAACACGGTGATGAATCTCTCTTAATAAAGTCTCTTTTTCATTTAATGATTTTTCAATCACCTCTTTTTGTTGTTCTACAATTTTTCGTTGTTTTTTATTTTCTTTTGAATTGTAGTAGATCACAGCTGTTAGAAAACTTAATATAATAAGACTTACTGCTATAATATAAATTAATGTTTCCTGTTTTTCCGCTCTTATTTTACTGGTTTTTTCTTTCTGCAATTGTTCTTGCGCTAATAATTCTTTTTCACGTTCAAACTCGTATTGCTTTTGTAATTCATACACTCTGTTGTTAATTTCACTATTAAACATTGAGTCGCTATATTTTTGGAATCCTTTCTGACTTTCGTAAGCTTCTTTATATTTTCCTGATTTTTCGTAAATCTTTGCCAAGTTTTCATAACAAAATTTAATGGATTCCAGCTCTCCAATTTGATTGGAAATTTTTAACCCGGATAATGTAAATTCTTCTGCTAATTTATAGTCCTGCTTTAAAAAGTAAACATTTCCTATTTCCCGATTAATGTCTCCCTGACCTGATTTATTGTCTGTTTTTTCGAAAATATTAAGTGCTATTTTAAAGTATTCCAAAGCTAGATTTAGCTTCCCCATCTCCATATAAGCTGTACCTATTCCTCTGGCTCCATTTCCAGTATGGTTAGATTCTTCACTTGCCGTTTTTTGGTAGGAATCTAAAAAAATATCTAACGCTTTTTGATATTTCTTATTCTCTAAATAGCTGTAAGCTAAATTTGTAGTAATGATGTCTTTTAGCCAATTTGCATTTGCAGTAGTATTTCCCTCGAGTAATAGTAATGCTCTATTGTAATAACTCGCTTCTAATGCTTTTTGATTTTGTTTTCCGTAAAGAATTGCTTTACTGTTATATACTCGTGCTTTTTTTACTTTATCCTCTATTTTTTCATAAGCTTGTAGAGCTAAATTGAGGTTTGTCATTGCTTCAGGAAAATTGTTCTGTATCAATTTTCCCCTTGCCAAATAAAAATAACTATCTCCTATATATACATAATTCTTGAAATGCTGTGAGATAGAAAGTGCTTTCTTTAAATAACTATCCGACAAATCAAAATCACTCTTATTATTATAGATTTTACCTAATAAATAATTAGATTTCATGACAAAAATTTCTGCATTTATACTTTGAGCCTTGCTTAATGCTTTTTCAGCAAATTCAACTGCTTCATCTGTATTAGAATCTTCTAGCTCTTTTGAAAGAGATAGTAGAATATTTATTTGAAGAGTATCAGAAGAAATCTTAGAAAGATGTTTTTGGTTTTTTACTATTGCTAACTCTCTATTTAAACTGTCAATAACAGGATTTTGTCCTAACAAAAAATTATTAGAAATACAGATTAATATAAAAATAAAAAAATAAAACAACCTTTTCATTAAGCTAAAATAAATATTTTAACCAATATTTTATAATTAATTTAAAAATATTGGTTAAATAAAAAGAGCCCTCTTTCTTAAGAGGGCTCTTTTCCCATTATTAAAACAAACTATTCTTTAATTAACTTAAATACTTCAGAAATATTCTCTGAATTGATAGTTTTAACTAAATACATTCCAGAGTTTAAAGCTGTAATATCAAAACTTGAAGTTCCTATTTCTATCTTTTGTTTTTTAACGAGCTTACCAACAATATCATAAATTTCAATCGTTAAAGCCTCCTCAGTATTCACACTAAATATTCCTTTTGTAGGATTTGGATACATTGCAAATTTGTTTTCACTAAAACTTGAAGCACCTAAAACTAAAGGACAAGTATTACCTGTTGTTACTATTGATCCTGATTTCCAATTTGATGTAGCTCCATTAAGAGTAAAATTATTTAATGTTCCATTGTTAGAGTTTATCTCATCTATTAAAGTTGTTACTGAAGCATTATTAATCAGATCAAATCCTTGATTAAACTTGTAATAAGCTAATAAGTTGGTTTGATTAGGTTGTAATTCACAATCCTTTGTAGCAACAATATCTTCTTCAGATAATACAACATTCCAAATTCTCAACTCATCAACATCTCCATTGAAGTAACTTCCAAAATTATTTGATGTTCCTATCTTTATAAAATTTGCGGCTGTTCTTGCTGCTGTACTTGATGTACCCGTACTTTCTAAAACGCCATTTATGTATAGTTGCATTTGTCCTGTCGATTGTTTCCATGTAACAGCTACATGATTCCAAGTTCCATTGTTAATATCACTTGTTGAAAGTATCGTAGTATCAGGTCCTCCAATTCCAAATGCTAATTTGCTTCCCATTAAAGAGGTACCGAAATCGGAAGTTACTCCTCCTATTTCATTATCAACAATTGAGTGACCATTATACCATTGTGCACCAGTAGTTCCGGTTGATAAAGTCTTCACCCAATATTCAATTGTAAAATCAGAAGTAAAAGGTTTGGGAACTTCTACAAAATCATTAACTCCGTCAAAATTTAAGTGAGTAGCAGGAACTACATAATCATAAGCAGAGATTTGAAATTGAGCATTTGAAGCCCCCAAAAAATTCTCCCAAACTCTAATATAAAATACTGTTCCGGGAGTTTGACCAAGTAAAAATACTTTTGAATAATTACCATTTCCGCTATTATCATCACAAGCAACTAAACTCAATGTTTCACAGACACCTGTGTAAACTTCGATCCCTGAATCATAAATTCCAACTCCATCAGTTTCAATGACTAAATTACCGGAAGCCGGTACAGTAACTGTATACCAAACATCACCTCCTTGATAATTACCACAACTTGGATTTGAAATACTTGAAGAACCTGTTGCTCCTGTCAATAAAACATCCTCAGGAAGATCATTAAAAGAACTACTACCAACAGTTAAATTTATAGCATCTGAACATTCGTCATTACTCAAATAAACATTTACTATAATTTGAACTCTTTCACTCTCACAACCATTTGCATTAGTTGAAGAAACCCAGTATGAAGCAGATCCTAATGTAGAAGTTGAAGGTGTTGGTGCAGTAGTACTTCCTGTTTCACCTGTTGCTGAAGTATACCATAATAATCCAGTAGCATTTGCTCCTTGTGTAGCTGTTAATTCAGAAGCAGTATCCCCTAGATAATATACCACAGGTGTAGAAACCGTTGGAGCACTTGGAACTACAGAGCCAGTAGTTACCGGTGAACCTGCCAACCAGTTTGACGTTGATCCAGTTAATACAAAATTCGTTAATGTTCCATTATTTGCATTAGTAGTAGCATCAGTCAAAGTTGTAACAGTTGAATTATCGGCTTGATCTATTCCTTGATTGAATTGATAATAAGCTAATAAGCCTGATTCATTACCCTGTAACTCACAATTCATAGAACCTGCAATTTGTTCTGCTGTTCTATCTTTATTCCAAATACGGAATTCATCCAAATCTCCATTGAAACGTTGAGTCGCTAAATTTAAATTTGAGCCAATATACAATATTGTATTTGCAGATGTATTTGAAGTAGAAGTTCTTGTTGCATCTAAAACACCATCAATATATATTGATTGCAATTTTGTATTTGCATTATATGTACATGCATAATGATGCCAATTGTTATCTGTAATTGATGCATTAGAATCTAAATCATTGGACCAAAATGAGAACGAAATTTTATTTGTTCCATATCTAAACAACATGGCGTTAAAATTATTGGAAGAGTTTGTCCCAGATGAGTATATGTATTGAAAGTCCCCCACAGTCTCTCTTCTTGCCCAAAATTCTATACTGAAAGATTGATCTGCAAAATTTAAATTAGATGCGGTTGTGATTCCATCATTAGCTCCGTCAAAATTCAAGTGAGTTGCTTGAGTGGTTGAACATACACCTGCACTCCCTGGGCTACCTTTAATTTCATGACCATTTATAAAAACTCCAGAACTTTCGTTTGAATCAATCCAATTTACAGGATCAGAATTATCAGAATTAACATCGCATAATTTAATTGAACTACCCAACCCTGCTGCATTTAATGGCCAAGGAGCTATATTGTTATAAGTAACAATATCTACTTGTGCTCCAAGATTATCAAGCAATTCTATTGTTTCTCCTCCATTTAATAAGACTCCTGAAGCCCACTGATCATCAGCTGTTCCAATTCCAAATAAATTATCTATTTTTGAACTACTGCCTGCTAAAACAAAATATTCTCCTGGATTCAAATTAATATTTCCAAAAGTATATGTTACACCTTGTGAAAAGTTATAATCTTGTAAATTCAAAGTAACACTCCCCCTATTGTACAATTCAATATATTCCAAAGAATCTGTTCCTGATTCTGGTGGATTATACATAATTTCAGAAATAACAATTTGTCCGTTTAACTTAGAAAGCGAAAGAAATATAGTAATAATCACTAAAAAAAATAAGTACCTCTGTTTCATTTTAATTATTTAAAAATTAATGAAGCAAAAATATTTTTTAAAAGAATTGTAGTGTTTTAAATGTTATAGAATACAGATTTTTGTATGTGAATGACAACTAAATGTTTTTTTGTAGTTTCTTGAAATAGGCAATTCAGTGTCATTAATAAAAACACTGGATGACGTTTTACTTATAATTTTATCTTTATTAATAACTACTGAGCGATGAATTCTTAAAAATTGTTCTTTATTTAATTTTTCATAAAACCTTTCTAATGATTCGCGAATTGTAATTTTTTTTGAATTAGTAAATAGGTCAATGTAATTTCCATCACTTTTAATAAACAATAGATCATCGTTAGAAAGTGTTATTTCATGAAAACCATCTTTAATTATTATTTGATTTGATTTTGTTTTAAAATCTGCTAATTGAATAGCTGCTAACAGATCCATTGTTCGTATCGGTTTCGTTAAATAAGATACCGGATTTACCTCTAAAGCTTTTTGTAAAGTAGAAAGTTCTGATTGACCTGTGATAAAAATAATTTTTGATTCTTTCACATGTTGTTTAGCCCAATCAATTCCGGTATCTCTTCCTTCGACATTGATATCCAATAAAACGACATCTGGTTTAAACGATTCTACTTTTTCTATTGCTTGATTAATTTTATAAGCAATTTCTAATTGAGTATATTGATTTTCGTTCAAGATATTTTTAATGTGATTTGCAATCAATACCTGATCTTCAACTATAAGTATTTTCGTCATTTATCCTATCTTTTTTGAAAAAGATATTTCAAATCCTTTTGAAACATCAATTATAAATTCTACTTCTAATTGCAAACACAATTGTGCCACTAATTTAGGGTTTATTTCAATAGTTTTAGGTTTTTCACCATTATCTTTATATAAAAAATGAAGCATGTCTTTTTCTTTTTGAATAGAAATCAAAATTGTTTTTTCTTGTTCCGGTAGATAAGCATGTTTTATAGAATTTATAATCAGTTCTGTAACTAATAATCCTATAAACATAGCCGTATCTGAATTCAATAAAACAGAATCATTTTTTAATTCTATTGCAATATTTCTCTCTTTAAAAACCTCATCATACACCACTTCTATTTCGCTTAAATATTCATTTATATTTACCTGTCTTTTATCAGCTGATTGATATAAATGTCTGTGAAGAATGGCTATGGTTTCTACTTTTGCTAATATCTTTCGGATCGGTATATTTTCAGAATCGGTATTTGTTTTTCTTAGTTCATCGGCAATTAAAATAGTAATTAATTGTAAATTATTATTGATTCTATGATTGGTTTCACTTAAAAGAAATTCATTCTCTTTTGATAACTTTTCCAATACTTTGTTATTTTTTTTAGCTTTTCTAAAAAAATAGAGAACCATTGAGGTTAACATTACAAGAAAAAAAAGAATACCTACAACAATAAAAAAATTGGCTCGGGAACTTTTAAGTTTGTTTGTCTGATTTTTTAAGTTTAATTCTTTAATTTCTAATTCTGAATCTTTTTTTTCTAGTTCATATTTTCGTTCGGCTTCAATAATTTGTTTATTCCATTTATTAATAAAATCTGCCTTTTCCAAATCATGAAAAGCTTCATAAGCAATAAGAGCTTCTTTATAATGACCTGTTCTCTCAAAATATTTTGCTTCTAAAAGTCTAAAATCTTTAAGATAAATATTATACTGCTTCTTCCGGGCAATTTCTAACCCTCTGTCAACATAAGCTTTCGTGATTTGCACTCTATTCTGTTTGTCGTATAAACGAATGATGTTAATTAGCACATTGGCTTCATACAATTCATCATTAATCTCTTTATAAATTTTTAAAGCCTGTTCATAATATTTTTCAGCAATAGGATTATCAAGATTTTCATAAGCATATCCTATTTCATTTAAAGATGAGGCTTGTAGAGAATTTGCCTCTTTATCTTTAAGTATATTTAATACTTTTTGAGAACAAAGTATAGAATTATAGTAGTTGTCTTCTTTTTCAATATAAATAGCTGCTCTTCTATTCCAAAAATATGCTTCTGTTTCGCGTGAAACACGGTGATTATCTATTATCTTTTTTGCTTCATTAAGATATTCCAAGGATAAATTCAAATCATATTTAGCCCTATAAAATTCTCCAATATTCAAATAGGTTTCGGCTAAAAGATTATATAATTTTAATTTATTGAAGATTGCTTCAGCTTCTTCATAGAATTTTAAGGCCTCCGGATAATTCTGTTTTAACTTTAATACTTTTCCAAAATTTAGTTTATAAATTCCTTTAATGGAATCATTAGAAAGTTCTGTATCATTTTTAATTTTTTCAAAAAAATATACAGCACTATCTATTTTAGATATTTTTAAATAGCTAATACCTTTCTGAAAATCCTGATTGAACTGAGCTGTGACAGGTATTATCGATAAAAGAAATAAAAAAATGCCAAGTGATTTTAATTTCATACTATGTTTTCTGCTTTTTCTTTCTAGCTGCAGGAAACAAAACGTTGTTTAAAATCAATCGATATCCTGGAGAATTGGGGTGTAAATCTAATACTGTAGGAGCATCGCCTACTCTATGCTGATAATCTTCAGGATCATGACCTCCGTAAAAAGTGAACATCCCTTTTCCTCTGGTTCCGTGAATGTATCGGGCTTCACCGTTAATTTTACATTCTCCTAAACGAAGGACATTACTTTTTATTAAGCTTCCTCTAAATGCTGTAGTTTGTCCCATGAAACCTTTGATAAGTTGCGTATGATTCTGGCACAACATTGTAGGAATCGGATCCCATTTCGCAGAAAAATCCATTAAAGAAAAATAATCTTGTTCAAATGGAATTGTTTTATTTACTCTATCATTAGTGGTATCAATATCTGAAAATTCATAAACCATCGGACTGCGTTCTAAAACAAAATCTTTAAACGCAAAACTATTGTTATAATTGATTGAAGCTTGGTAATTTGGCGAACTATTATCCCCATCAAACATGGGTTCACAAATATCAACACCATCAGCTGCAAGGGCAATATCGAAACTGTCAGTAGCCGAACACATAGCAAACATAAATCCGCCACCGATAACGTAATCTCTGATTTTTTTGGCTACGGCTAATTTTTCTTCCGATACTTTTTCGTAGCCTAAACTCTTCGCTAAATTTTCAGCTTGTTTTTTTTGTTCTATATACCAAGGGGCATTTCGATAAGCTCCGAAAAATTTCCCATATTGTCCGGTAAAATCTTCATGATGTAAATGCAGCCAATCGTATAGTAATAATTGATCACTTAATACCTCTGCATCATAAATTTCTGTGTATGGAATTTCGGCATACGTTAATACCATTGTCACGGCATCATCCCAAGGTTGTTTTCCTTTTGGAGTATAAACTGCAATTTTAGGAGCTTTTTCTAAAACTACTGTTTCCATGTTTTGAGAGGGACTGCTAATCATATCCAGAATGGAATTTGCAGCAGCATCTGATAATACTTCAAAACTTACTCCTCTGATTTGGCATTCTTTTCTAATTTCTGAAGCATCAGGCAATAAAAAAGATCCTCCTTTGTAATTTAAAAGCCAACTTACTTTATACTCTTTGGATAAAGCCCAATAGGTAATTCCATAAGCCTTCAAATGATTTTGCTGTCCTTCAGCATCCATAGGTAGTAATATAGAGGATGCGCTAACTTCTACCGCAAGGAATAAAGACCATAAAAATATAAAGAATGAAGTTATTTTCATGTCATTTTTATTCAAAGATAATAAGATTAATTTGGTTTGGCAAACAGGCAAAAACACCTAATAAAACAGGTATTTAAACCTTATTTTTATATCTATCATTTTCACCTATTGAAAAGCAAAACTAAATCATCACTTTTGTTTCTGAATAATTATAAAGAAATATATTATGCTAAATACAATTTTCTCAAAAGCAAAATTTGATTTAGTACTTAATAAACCTATTAAAGGAACACCTGTTTTAGAAAATCCAAACTGCTCTTTTAGCTATAATTGGGACTTTGACAAAAATATGGGACTTGCCCGGTTAGAAAGTATTGAGAATACTGGTTTAAACTTAACGCTTCACCCTCTTGGAATAGCTGGTATATTAGCTTTTATGTCGGATATGAGTCCGCTTACTGTCACTATTGATGGTAAAGAAGTTGTCATTTTTAGAGTAATTCTTGACATTGATCTAGTATCAGGGATTAAGAAAGCTGCTATCATGTTCAACCAAGACGGTTCAACAATTCAGACTACTGATAATTGGGAAAACGAACATGCAAATCTCATTAGCTAAAGAAGAAAGGGGCTGATTTCACAGCCCCTTATTGTTTTTATTAAAATTTTTGACTGATTTGTTCAATGTCTACAATTTTATTCTGAATGGCATAAACTACCAAACCTGCTATATTTCTTGCTTCAGTTTTTAATAGCAAATTATTCCTATGTCCATCTACCGTTCTCGGACTAATAAATAATTTTTCTGCAATCTCATTTGTATTATGTTGCATACAGATTAATTTTAATACCTCTTTCTCTCTTGAAGTAAGGTAGTCTTCTTCGATATTGCATTTTACTTTTTTATTTCCTGAAGATATTCCTTCATAAATAATTTCCATAACCATATCGTTGTAATAAAATCCTTTAGCTACAACTTCATTAATCGTTTTTACCATTTCTTTAGGAGAGGTATTCTTCACCAAATAGGAAGAAGCTCCTTCCTGAATCATATTTAAAACAAAGGATTTTGTTTCGTAACTTGTTAAAGCTATTATTTTTATATCCGGAAATTTACCATGAATCTTTTTTGTTGCTTCAACCCCGTTTAACAGAGGCATTTTTAAATCAATGAGAATTAAATCAGGTAAATTGTCTGTATTATTTTCTAAATAATCTACGAGTTCGCTTCCATTAGAGGCTTCAAAAATAATTTTAAAATTAGGTTCTCTTTCAAGTAAAAATGCAATGCCTTTTCTAAAAAGCAATTCATCGTCTGCCAATACTATTTTTACTACAGCATCCATATTTATTAGAAATTTAAAATTACTCGTACTCCTCGGTTAATAGCACTTTCTATTTTTAAATCTCCTTTTAAGAGACTTGTTCTACTTTCAATATTTTTTATTCCAAGTCCTCTTTGTTTTTTTATATCACTTACATCATATCCTTTTCCATTATCTATGTATTCACAAATCCGCCTTCCATCTTCAACTGTGAATTGTATATCTATTTTTCTTGCATCACCGTGTCGAATAGAATTATTAATTAATTCCTGTAATATTCTATAAAGATGTAAATGATTATTAATAGGTATATCTTCAAATATAGTTTGTTTGCATGTATTTTTATAATTTATTTGAATTTTATTTGCAATAGAAAAGTTATTACACAATTCTTCTATCGCGACGTCTAATCCAAAATTTTCCAAAACGGGCGGCAACAGATCATAAGAAATCCTTCGGGTACTTTGCAATACTTTTCCACAGACATTAATAATATTCGCTGTTACTTCTTTCTGTTCTTTATCTGATAAATCTTCAGCATTTAACATGTAACTACTCAATGAGATAATATTCAACTTTGAACTGATATCATCATGTAAATCTCTTGCAATTCTACTTCTTTCTTCTTCTTGCGCTAAGATGATTGCTTTAAGAATCTCTTTCTGATACTTAATCTCCATATCCTTATTCTCAATTTCTTTCTGAATAATTTTCTTTCGAGAATAATAAACAAATACTACTACTGCTATAGTCATCAAAATAAATGCTATAAACGTATAAATAATAGCCAGAATTAGCTCCTTATCATTAATAGCCCCTGCATTATTCATCTATTTCTTCTTTTATATTAAACCATTCAATCATTATTAATACTTGATATATTGCATATAAAACCGAGTTAAGTCCCCAAATTACTTTTCCTGCTGAAGAATTTAATACAATAATTATATTTCCTGAAAGAAAAACAACAGTACTACCGAATAAATATATTAGAATTCCCATGTTTATAAAATAATATGTTTTTCTCTCGTTCAGAATATTATAGAAATGAAACATCGAAAAAATTATCAACAAAAAAGACGTGAGAAATATTTCCAAAAGATTAAACTTCAGAAAAAGACCAACATCTAGTATATATTGAACAATTAAAACAGCAGGACATATCAACAAACTATATTTTATAATCTTTTTTTGAACACTATTTTTTAGAATAGATAAATAAAAAAGACCTAAAATGACAAACTGAAATATAAAATATAGATGAGACAAAAATAAATTATTAATTCCATTTCTTTTAAAAAAGGCTGTAAAGAACTGAATTATAATAATAACAGATAAATAAAACGTAAATATAAAATAAGATCTGGATACAAACTTTTTAAGTCCTAAAAGAAATAAAATAAAATTTGTACCCAGTAAAAGATATCCTATATAAGTAAAAGCAATTAACAATTTACCATTTTAGCTAATAAATGGAGCCTTCTGGTTACAAGTATTTGGACATGGTTCTGAAAAGTCATAGATATAATATCCTTTTTCTTCAGATATCATATCATTACCCGCTGCATCAACTCCTACGATCATTAATCTTTCTACTTGATTTTCATCAACTCCTAAATAAGCTCTTACATTAACAACTCCTTCTTCTTGCATTACTTGTTGAAAGTCTATTCCGGGAACAAGAAAAGCTTTAAGCTTGTTATGTTTATTATAAGTTCCTTCTTCTTGTTTCCATCTGTTTGCCCATGCTTGAGCTGTTTCCAAGGTAATCGTGTTTTTTGCCATACAATAACAAAGTTTTATTAAGATTAGTATTAGACAAATATATTACAAAACAAATATATTTCCTATTTATTATAAAAAAACAGGTATTTCTACGTGTAAATACAATTTATGTTAGTGATAAATTTGTAAGTATATTAAACACAAAAACTAATCACTATGTCAACTGAACCATTCATTGGAGAAATCAAAATTTTTGGTTTTTACTTTGCTCCTCAAAGTTATCAATTATGCGCAGGACAGATCATGTCTATTGCTCAAAACACGGCTCTTTTTTCTCTCTTAGGGACTACTTATGGAGGTAACGGACAAACAACTTTTGCGCTACCTGATTTAAGAGGCAGAATGCCTATTGGGCAAGGACAAGGACCTGGATTACCTAGTTATACTATAGGGCAAATGGCAGGAACTGTAACTACAACGCTTTTGAGTTCAAACATGCCTCAACATATACATACATTAAACTCAGTACAGGTTAAATTACAAGCAAATAGCGGAACAGCAGATGAAAACGCCCCTGGCGGTAACTTTCCTGCTATAGCGTTAAGTCCCGTATATACAGGGAATGGACCTAGTCCAAATACCTATACAGGTGGTGCACAAATTTCAGGAACAACTGATATAACTGGCGCTAATATACCTTTTAGTATCATGAATCCTTATTTAGCTATAAATTATTCGATTGCTATTTATGGAATTTTTCCAAGTAGAAATTAATTAGAGTTTAACTTTAAAATATATAATTATGTCAACAGAACCTTTTATAGGAGAAATTAAAATTTTCGGCTTTTACTTTCCTCCAAGAGGATACATGACTTGTCAGGGTCAACTACTTTCAATAGCTCAAAATACAGCTTTGTTTTCATTAATTGGTACTACCTACGGAGGTAATGGGCAGACCACTTTTGCTCTTCCCGATTTACAAGGAAGAATGCCAATTGGACAAGGACAAGGATCTGGATTACCAAACTATTCTATGGGAGAGGTTGGAGGTACAACAACTGTAACTCTAAATTCATCAAACTTGCCGGCACATGTACATACTATGAACAATACTCATGTTATGATAAAAGCTTCAACAGATACCGCAGATGAAAGTTCTCCAATAGGAAACTATCCGGCTATTTCTAATTCTCCTGTATATACAGGGAACGGACCTAGTCCAAATACCTATACAGGTGGTGCACAAATTTCAGGAACAACTGATATAGCAGGTAGTAATTACCCAGTAAGTATCATGAATCCTTACCTAACCATTAATTTTTCAATTGCAACTATAGGAATTTTTCCAAGTAGAAATTAAACATATCATTTAAGAATAAAGGAAACATTAAAAATGTTTCCTTTATAAATAGTATAAAAAATGCAAAAAATTGGAGTTCTTTTACCAAGATCTACTTATTATGAAACTATTAGCTTTGATATTTATCAAGGCCTTAAATCAGGCTTAGAAAATTTAAAAAGCAAAGAGTATAAAATCATAACAGAAAATATCGGTTTTGGCGCTGATAAACAGCAATGTTACCGAGCAGCCGAAAAATTATTATTAGAAGAAAATGTTAGTATTGTAATAGCATTTATCGGTCATAGAACAGCAGAATTATTAAGACCTTTATTTTTGGCAGCAAATAAAATATTACTTGTTTTAGATGCAGGTGCCAATTTACCGAATGAATGGCCTTCTTGCCCAAATATTTTCTATCACTCTTTACACAATGCCTTAGGAGCTAGGCTTACAGCTCTAAAAGCAGTAAATGATGGATTTAAAGAAGGAGCTTTAATAACAGGTTATTATGATGGTGGTTATCTCCATACCTATAGCATCAGTAAGAGTTTTGAAGATTTTAATGGAAAAATCGTTTTTAATCATGCAACAGGTTACAAAACAGAAGACTTTAGTATGGAACCCTTGCAGTCTCATCTGAATACTTACCCTAATACTGCTCTTTTGTCACTTTTTAGTGGTGATTTTGTACAATGGTATTTTAAAGAAATTGAAAAATATTTTAAGAATCATAATTTACCTATCTATTTAGCCCCTTTTGGCATGGAAGAATCGATGTTAGAAAAAGCTGTTTTTCCTAGTAATAATGTAAAGGGAGTTATTTCTTGGTCAAAAAAAATAAATAATTCAAAAAACAAAACCTTCATTGAAACCTTAGAAAAATCCGAAAAAAAACCCAATATATTTTCATTGATAAGTTGGGAAAGCGCTTTCATAATTGAAAAAATACTTAACTTATTAGACATTCATAAAAACAACATAATCGAAGTCTCTAACGGATTAAAAGATTTTGAATTTGATGGTCCAAGAGGTACTGTTTCTTTTGATTCTAAAACTAATACTACTTTAAGCCCATTATTTGAAGCCAAAATTGTTAAAAAAAATGGCTTTTGCGAAATTGAAATAGAAAAAAACATTTCTAATTATAAAGAAGAATTTGAAAAACTAACTTCTCTTGAATTAGAAAACATAAACTCAGCTTGGTATAATAGCTATACTTGTATTTAAAATGGAAAATAATATAAAAATAGTATTACTCTGTGGAGGTAGATTTGCTTTCAAAGCTTTACAATTACTGGCATTTGAAAAATTTTTATATGCAGTTGCTATTGGAAAAAGCTCAGATTCTATTGTAGATGTATTAGAAAATGAATGTAATGAAAATGAAATAGCCTTCAAATCATTCCCTAATAAAAAAAGTATGGCAGAAATGAAAGATTGGATTAATCATATAAAACCGGATTATATATTTTCCATTTCATTTCCTTTTTTGATTCCGGAAGAGGTACTCTCTTTTGGCAGTGATAAATTTATTAATTTCCATCCAGGTCCATTACCACAATATAGAGGCGTAATGCCAATTTTTGAAGTTTTAAAAAATCAAGAGAAACAAACCGCTATTTGTGCACATTTTATGAATTCCAATTTTGATGAAGGAAATATTATTTTTAATGATCCTATAAACATCAATGAAACTGAAACATATGGCAGCTTAACTGTAAAGTTAAGTAATCGAATAGCCCAAGTAGCACTTAATATGGCTAATATGTTGCAATATGCTAATTCGATCCCTAGTGTTGTTCAAGATGAAGATTTGGCTTATTATTATGAGAAACCAACCTTATCAGACACTTATATTAATTGGAAAAGAATGGATGCAAATGAAATTGTGGCTTTAATACATGCATGTAATCCATGGAATGGCGGAGCTGATACTACTTTTTTAGGACAACCTGCAAAATTAATTGATGCTAAAATAATAAATAAACCACATCATAATAGCTTTTCAGGTACGATTGTAGAAATTGTTGATGGTAATGAAATTCATATTGCTACATCAGATAATCAACTCATAGGTATTACAATAATACAAACCGAAGAAGGCATACAAACTATAAAACAATTACTTACAAAATATAATTTAATAGATTTAGCATTCAATTAAATAGTATATTTGTATAAAAATTAATACAAAAATAGTATGAAACAAAAAATTACTTTACTCTTATTCCTCATTTCCTTTATTTGTTTAAATGGAAATGCGCAAACTCAGTTTTGGAGCGACACTTTTGAAGACACAGGTGCTCCAAGTTCTGGAACAAGAACTCCTTCTATTACAGAATTTTCGTGTGGAGGAAATCCTGCAAATGCTTATTTTAAAAGAGCAGATTTAACAGGTATCGCTTTACAATCAGGATCATATAGTTCTTTTCAAGGAAGCAAATTTTGGGCTGCCGAAGATGTAGATCAAGGACCTACTTGTTCCGGAGGAAGTGTATCTGCAAATCAACAAGTTACTTGGTCTGGCATCAATATTTCTGGTAAATCAGGATTATCTTTTTCCGGTTTATTTGCTGCAAATTCTTCTTTTGGAAGCAATTGGGAAGGAGTATCTTTTGGAGCTAATCAAGATTTTGTTGCTGTCGAATATCGAATCGACGGAGGAGCATGGCAAAAGGCTGTAGGATTTTATGCAAGCTCAAGTTCACAATCTACTACTCTAAATTTGGATACGAATGGAGATTTAATAGGTGATGGCGCAGCTTTAACTTATTCTTTTGCTGAGTTTTCTGCAAATTTAACAGGAACAGGAACTACTTTAGATTTAAGACTTAATCTTTTTGCAAATGGTTCAGCAACAGAAGAAATAGCTGTAGACAACTTCCGCTTATTTGAAGCATCTTGTACAGCACCAACAGTACCTACAATTACAGCAACTTCAAACGTAGTTTGTGGAGAAGGATCTCCTAGTACTTTAAATATTTCCGGCAATCTGAATGATGCTACTGAATGGAGAGTTTATACTGGCTCTTGTGGTGGCTCTTTAATCGGAACTACAAATGGAACAACATTTATTGTTAACCCTACTGGATCTGGAACAACATACTATATCAGAGGCGAAGGTGGTTGTGTAACACCTGGAACTTGTGCAACAATAACTATTAATGTAAATCCTGCACTTACAGCTTCTATATCTTCACAAACTAATGTAGCATGCAATGGAGGAACAAATGGTGCTGCTACTGTAACACCTACTGGCGGAACTAGTCCTTTTAATTATTCATGGTCCCCTTCAGGAATCACTACGGCTACTGCAACTGGTTTGTCAGCTGGAACATACACTGTAATCGTTACAGATGCTAATAACTGTAGCGCTTCAACTTCTGTAACTATAACAGAACCAACAACTTTAGCTCTTACACCTTCTTCTCAAACGAATGTTTCATGTAATGGGGGCTCAAACGGTGCTGCTGCTGTAAATGTAGCAACAGGTGGTGCTGGTAGT
>NZ_JBSEFI010000034.1:0-27694 GCF_053570605.1 Flavobacterium sp. U410 | reverse complement strand
CTGTTATTTAGGATTGCAAAGATATACTTTTTTTTCTGAAACAAAAAACAATTGCTTACTTTTTTAGAATTATAATGAAAGTGGATTTTTGTTTTATTTTTGTAAAATAAATTTTCGTTTTTTTACTTTAACTAGTTTATAATTTCCTGATTAATCAATCTTGCAACATCTTGCCCAAATTGTTTTCCAAGTTGATATAATTGAGTGCTGACTTTTTGAGTTTTATCAGTATACTTAGACCTTTCATTACTTTCATATAAAACTATAAGTTCATTAATCTCTTTTTCTGTAAAATTAGTATAATATATATTTTTTGAACTCTTTATGAAAGAAATATAATCTATTTTATTTGTTATTGTTTTCCACTTTGTATCATTTATACTAGGATATTTTTTCTTATATTGACTAACAATCTGATCAATTAATATTTTACAAGACTCTTCTGTTTTATTTATTCTAAATAGTTTATCTATCAATAAATCTTTCTGTGTCGTTTTCTGCTGACTATAACTTAATATAGTAAATAGGCTTAAAAAAAATAATATTTTTTTCATTCTTTATAATTTAAAAAAATATACTTGGTTAAAATTTTATTCAAAAAAAAGCTCCCAAGCTCCTGTAGGTAAAGCTTTTTTCATGTTATAAATTTCATATTTTTCTTTATAATTATAAATGTCATGATGGATTAATACAATCATAAAAATTTTTTTTAATTTATTGTCCTTTATTAAATTTAAAATTAAAGGTAACTCTTCTATATTTAAAAAACAATATTGAATTATAAAGCGAGTCATTATATAACTACTTTTGTAAATCACTTCAACATCAGTACTAGAATCAGATATTTTAGGCAGATCTTTTAGATATTTGTCAATATCCATAATATTTTTTATTGGGGTGATATTTAAATAATCATCTATTTCTAGCATTTTTTGATTTTCTTGCCAATAGTCAAACACAAAATAGAATTTTAAAGCATCTTGTAATTCTTCTATATCATCCTTAATATAAGTATTTTTATCACTATAATTAATGATTCCATTTAATAAACTAAGTAAAAGATTAAAATTTAGTAAAACCTCTTCTCTTTTAAACTTAGATGGTAATAAATCTATGATGCCGTCATCGTAATAAATTTTTTCAAATAATTTTATCAAATCAATATTTTTATAAAATAAATTAATTTGATTATTTTTTATAATCTTGCATTTAAGAGATGTAGATTCTTCCCATGAGTTTAGTTCAAATAATTTTTGAATGATACGATTATTCACTTTTACTTTATCCCTTTTTGAAAAGTCACAAAATAATAAACATTTTAAAAATTCTATTGAAATTCTTTGAACCAAAGAATTCTTAACTAATTTAAAGTCGAAGTAGATTAGAAATACATAATTAATTTCTGAAAAAATATTTTTAAGATTATTTTTCTTTATATTTAATTTTAATTCTAGATATTTTAATATTTTATCACTTTGTATATATTCAAAAATTTCTAATATATACAATGATTGTTCATCAATATTATTAAAATACCCAAATAATTTTTTTCTTTCATTAATTATAAAACGTTCTTCTACTTTTTTCAAAAAACGATTCAATAAATCATCCTTTATTGTCATTTATCTTTTTACCTCATAAATTTTTACACTCTCAATTCTTTTATTAAACTCTGGAAGCAAATCTTTACCTATTCCAAAATTGCCTGGCTCATTTGCCTTTAAAATAATCCTATCAGGAGCTCCTTTTTCTCCTTTTAAAAATTCATAATTAATACCCTTTTCTTTTAACCATTCTAAAGTACCTTTTTTCATAGTAAACTCTGCTCTATGAGTATAATTAGCTGCTTTCCCAAATTTAGCTTTTTTATTTGCTTTGGTACTTATTGCAACCCACTTAGCCCCGTCTCCTTCAATGTGTGGAACTAATCCTTTTTTCTTTGTAAGTTCAGCCTCAGCTTTGTTCATCATCCTTTGTAAGGTAACTTCACAATTATGAGCCAAAACATATTGTTCACCCGCTAAAAAATTATGATCTCTGTATATTTCAAGATCATACACAACGTGCCAACCTTCATTAGGTTCTTTACTGGTGAGTGTTAATATTCCTTCTTTTGTTGTAATATGCTCACCTATACCCAATTCCCCCACAGATACCCAACCCTCTCTGTCTGCACTCCAGAGCAAATGATTTGTTGTAGGTGAAATTATCTTTTCGCTATCATTAAACTTAATATCAACTACATTGTTAGCCGAGTGCTCTATTTTTCCTGTTATTGGTCTCTTTACATGGCTTTCATCATAGTAGTAATCCCAAAAACGAGTATCTAACGTATTGGGATAAATCTTAACAATAGGAATTTCTCCATCTATACCTATCTGAGGTAATGAGATATAGATCTTATCACCAGCTTTTGTTGCACTATTCTCTAAAAACCAACTGTTAGGTCTTCTCAAATGGATATTTGTATAGCTCCCGTTTGTTTCTTTAACTTGAAGATGTACCCATTTCCATGTATAAGGCGTTATTTCTTCATTATCTATACCCTGTTCTTCGTAAAAAGACTCGTTTAATGAAAAGGCAATAATACTTTCTTCCTGCTCATTTAACTTCTTTTGTATTTCTTTTTCTTTCTCTGTATAGTATTCTACAGGTATAGGCTCTACAATAAAATTATCCGAAAACAAATAAGGATTAGTAAAAACATTTGTCGGTCGATAATAGACAAACGAAGGACTATGATTGTCTTCTATTTTAACTATCTCACTATTGATACTTGCTATTTCCTGAGCTGTTATTTGGAATAATCCAAATAACAGTAAAAGATACATCATCAGTTTTTTCATAACTAGTTTTCTTTATAAGTTATATCATACATTTTAAACTCTCCTTGTAATAATGTAATTTTCTGAACAGTCACTTTCCTACCATTATACAACATTACCTGTTGTCCTTGTTTTAAACTAGAAACATTCACCTCTATTCCTTCTACAAGAAAATTAAAATCTGGTGTTACTCTGATTATTTCTCCCTCAATCATTAATTCATAAACTTCTCTCACTATCATTTCTTTTACTTCATGGACTTCTTCTACAATAATCCTGTCATTCACATAATCATAGTCTAGAATCTTTTCTCCAACTTTAATCTCTGATATCTCTTTTAACCCACTTGATGTTAAAATTTTTGTCTCTCCGGTAAAACAAGCACAATTAATTTTTTTCATTGTTTTTGCTAATTTGGTCTGTTTGGCTTTTTTACCCCAATCAATAAATTTTTTAGCAGAACTACCTGTTACCAATCCTGTTAAAGTACTACCTAACTCTTCTCCCAACTCATACAGTGCATCTGGATCTCCTTTCATTGCTTTTTCGAACATCTCTACTTTATCTGCCAACATTGCTTTTGCAAAGCCAACAGGATCGGAGGCCATCATTTTAAATGTTTCAACCATATCACTTCTAAATTTAGAATCTGTTGCCAAATCATACATAAATCCTAAAGTCCCTAAAGGCGACGCGTCTACTATTCCATCAAGAACTCCAGCTGCTAAAGGAGGCATTTCAACACCAAATTTAGCTAAAAGTTCCGACGGTTTAGGATAATCCCCGTCTTGATCCACCATATAAATCGGGTTATTCAAAGCATAACTATAAGGAGATTGACTAGCTATGATAGGAGCAAATCTATCAGGATTTGTCCATCTTCCTATTCTTGGATCATAATTTCTTTCTGTATAGCTTATACTATTTCCTTCCCCTTTAATCTCGTCATCTTTCTCCATTCCATTAAAGCCATAACGATATATTTGGCTAAAATAAGAACGTCCAGGTATTGTCATTCCAAATGGATAATAATCATTATAACCCATAACATCCGGGAAGAGTGTTGCTGATAATGGTTCTCCATTACCATCGACTTTAATTAATTTTCTATCCGAAATGATAGATAATACATTCCCTAAATGATTAGATAGCTCATAATTTTTATCCCCTACGACTCTTAAATAAGAATCCTCAAGTATAATTGTCTGGTCTATTAATGAGTTCCCTTGATCTAAACCTTCACATACGTCACCTACTCCATTTTGGTTACTATCTAACTGATTTACATTAGCTATTGTTGGACAATTGTCACATACATCACCCACACCGTCTCCGTCTGTATCTGTTTGATCATAGTTAGATGTTGATATACAATTATCACAAACATCGCCCACTCCATCTCCGTCTGTGTCTGTTTGATCATAATTAGCAATTAATTTACAATTATCACAAACATCACCTACATTATCTCCATCAGCATCTTCCTGTAATGGGTTGTATGTATACGGACAATTATCTATACTATCTACAATTCCATCTCCATCAGAATCCATAGGTCCAGAGCCACAATAAGACTGAGTAAACGGAACACCGCTAGTATTCATTGCTAATCCATTTTCAGCAATTGTAGGGTTCGTATTGTCATCAAATGTGAATTCATTTTCAAAAGAAGGGTCTTCTAAATCTTTTAGATGTTTATCTATTGCATACGTAAAATCACACACCTCTGCTTTAATTCCTTGAACTATTGGCAATGTTATTTGAGCTCCTCCACATAACTGCCCATAAATCTTATCTGAAACGTTCCCTAGTTTATTCTTTATGGCAACTGGAAGCAAACTGCTACTATTATTACTTCTCCTAATCGTATTACTCTGATTATTATTTAGTTTAGTCTGCTTCGTTATCGTAAAGTTCCCTAGCGCATATACGTTTCCGTTTAAAGTTAATTTAGGCTCAAAAGTGTCTGTTGAAGCATTATACGATAATTTTAGCTCATAACTCCATTCTGTTTCAGGTAAAGCCGGAATAGAATTATTTAAGATATATTTAGTTGAATATAGGTAACTATAATATCTATTATATCGTCTACTTCTTTTCTTGCCATTACAATTTCTTCTTTTTTGCTCGTGTCTTCTATTATATTTCTCTACATAAATTACAGGTTTATAACCACTATTTGTTTTTTCGACAGCTAATAAGATCACTGAATTATAATATTTCAGAGACTTATAAATATCTTCGTTTTCCGGCTTTTGAATCTTCTTCTCTCCTTGAATTAGAGATAAGACTCTTTCAGTAGAGTTACTCCAAGAAGAATCATCTTGTATTTTAAAGTTTGTAGATATCTCAATTTCATCCGTTATTGTTCCTGCTTCTGAATAAAAATTAAGATCCCTAAAAGATTCTGTATCCGTCCAATATGTTGAATTAGATCCATTTAGTTGAATACCATAAATATTAGGAGGCGTAAGATTATTTATTACAGGTTGTGTAGTTTGTCTTTCTACAGAAGCATTTGTTAATTCTTCTTTAATTGTTTTTCCTGCAAAACTATTTAAGAGTACGTCTTTTTGTTCTATCCCTAAACGACTACTTCCATAAATATGATGTTCTACTAAATGCAAATTACCACTAGAATCCAGTTCATATACGGCTAATACATTGCCTTGCGCATCTCGTTGGTAATAGGTAACTACTGTTCCATTCACTGTAGTGTGACGTTTAGCAATCCTATTTCCTAACCCGTCGTATTCAAAGGCTATTACCGTTCCATCATCCTTGGTTACTTTATCAACTTTACCATCTACACGCCACTCTATATTCAGTCCTTCTGCATTATCTCTTATCAATTGACCTATTTCGTCATATTCATAATTATATGAATTTTGATCATCTATGTCATTAGTAGCCGAAGGAGCTTGAGTATCATCTACGTGCCCTAACTGATTATTACCATAAGGATAATTATAGGTAAGATTATCCATTAATGTTCCATTCTGTAATGTTCGGGTAAGCCTATTTAAATTACCATTCTTATCATAAGAATATGTACTTGAATACGAATTAGTATTTGATGAATTCGTTAATGATTTGGAATTCATTGACTTTATTCTATTCAATTGATCATATCTATAGTAATTATATTGCGTTGGTAACAGGTTTTGATTTTCATTTATCAGAGAAGTTACCATCTCTTTAATATTTCCATTGTACAAATCATGATTTTGCTCCTGATTTTGTCCTTTAGAATAAACAAACGGATCAACGTTGTTGAATCTGGATTTGTAATCTCCGCTATAATAATTTAAAGCAAAACCAAAAGCATCCTGAGCAACACTCAAGCCATCTTTACCAATATCTGTAGTTTGGTTAACACTTTCTGTATTAACTGCTTTTAACCAGCCTTGAAGAGTATAGATATAATCTAATCCCTGAACTTGCTTATCTCCTATGATTGTTCTTGCTACCGGTCCATGATCGTAATATAAATAATTTGCTTCTTTTTCCCATATTACATTATCCTTACTAGTATAAACCTGAGTAATTCTATTGTCTGCATCGTATTCATATTTGTGAATAAACTGATCTTTTTTATTTGCCTGATATATTACTTTATTAACATTACCACTAATTAAATCATACTCATAAGTGATATTTTTAGTATCATGTCCATTTATAAGACTTGCATTTTTTACGTGACTTACCAATTCTTTTACGTTTCCATGTACATCATAATCATAAAAAATAGCATTGTCATAATCTTCTTCATTTGTAGTTGCTGTTTTTACTTTATGAAATAATACTCCTGTCACTCGTTTATGCGTATTATCTTCTTCATAACTTTCAAAAAGACTGCTTGAATTTGCAAAAGAAGTATCATAGTGAGTAATTGTAACTTGTTTAAAATCGTTAGATAGATTATTTGGATAACTATCATCAATAGAATTTACAGGTACTAAACTTCCATTACTGTAAACTAGTTTTCCTTTATTATTAATACTAATATCCGTACTTGTTGTAAATTCACCTACTTCAAAAATTCTTCCTAATCCATCATATCTTGTATAGCTGTAAATATTGCTGTTTTGCTGTAAAGAATTATTCTTCTGTTTAGCATTTTGAGATGCAATAATTCTTCCTAATTCATCATACGCAAATCGTATTTCTCCACCATCCGGAGTAGACTGCCAAACTAACTGATTTAACGAATTATATTTATATTTTGTCTCTAATGTATGATTAGGAACCGTTTGTCCATTTCCTACTCCATCGGCAAGCATATCCTGCTCATTTCCTGACAATCTTATTCCGTTAATAACAGCATTATTTGAGGCATCATCTATTCTATTAACTCCTTTAGGAGGAACTGTTTGAATAAGATTTCCTGCCTGGTCATAATAATATAATGTGTATTGATATTCGCCATCGAAGCCATCTTTAATGAAAACTTCTTTGACATTATCTATTGCCGCATTAATATAATCTGCTCTGAATTGAGCTACTTTAATGTTTATATAGTCTTCCAATAACTGAGAACTATAGGTTGCTTGAACATTAGCTGTAAATACCTCACAAGGGGTTAAAATCTCTATATTAAGTTCTCCAAAACTTGGCACCATTGGTGCTGGCGGACATATTTGGTTTTGTATCGTATAAATTTGATCTATATATTCATTCCATGTCAAAGTACTTCCTGAAGGATTTGTAATTTGATTGTCTATATAATCTTTATATTCATTTATAGCGTCTATGGTTCCTGCATAGCCATAATTCAATTTAGATGCACCAAACTCTCCTAAAGTTAGAAACAGACCGTTTTCCGTATCAATTGTCTGACCATCTCCATAAGGGTATGAATTAGGAATATCATCAGATAAATGGAACGCTTCCAAATAATACAAATAATCAGATGCAATATATGCGTAATTGGCTTCACAAAAGAATGTGTTCATTATCATCATTTCTTTGTCACCGACACCATTTTCAGGATCAATAACACTAGAAAAATTAGTAATTAGAACAGCTTTTGGTACTTTTTTAATAAATTCTAACCATTTTTCACTACATACTACAGGCGCTACTGCAGTAGGAATACATGTTTCACAAGGAACTAAAATATCCTGATAACATTCTTCTAATTCAAGACAAGAAATATTTCCTGTGCCAATAAACTCTTTATCTTTAAAAAGGATATGAATAGTAAACGTATTTAAATATTCATCAAACTCTAAAGATAAAAATTCAGAATGTTGTAATTCTTCAATTGTTAACCTCGGAACATTAAAAACAAGTTCACAAGAAGAATCTTCTCCGAAAACAAATCCTATTTGTGTACCCTGTTCTGTTTCTGCAACATAGACGTTGTATACTCCTTTGGGAGAATTTGTAATATACGATGCAATATCCTCAAATCCTTTTGGTGTTTCTCCATCTGCTAAATCAGGGTTATTAATAATCTCTTGTAATAAGATTAATAATCCATTTTGCGCTTGAATCATAGATTTACATTCTTTGAACATAAGGCATGAACCTGTCCCACATGCTACAAAAGAACCTTCTTTTATGTAACTTTGTTTTTCATCACATGGATTTTCTTTGCCCGGACATATACATTCAAAATAATCCTTATGGTGTACTGTAATACAGAAATCAAATGTTCCGTCCGGATTTACATTTGTTATTTCAAAATCTGAAAAATGTGTTATACTCTCATTAAATGTTGTTCTAATATCGCACCTATCCGGATAATTTTTCAAAGGAAGGTTAATTTTACAATTTTGTTTTTTATCTAAATAGAAAAATAATCCATACGATATCATTCCATTATACTGATTTTGATTGAAACCAAAAACACCGTCATAAGTCGTAAAAATGTCGTTCATGAATCCAAAACCATCGCCCCAACCATTAGCAACAGATCCTGACTGACTTTGATGCCATAATTCGTTAAAAAATTTATTAAAATTCTCGTAATATGCACTGAAATCACTACCCGTATAGATTCTTTCCGTACACTGACATCCAAATTCTAAATTTGTTATAGTTCCATAAACAGGAATCTCATTTAGTTCTCCAGCATTATTCAAATAATACATTGAAACTGATAATAGTCCGCTAGCATTTGGAGTATTCCCAATTTGGATACTTGTAATTTTAAATAAGTCATTAGGTAAACTAATGTTGAGACTCATTAAAATAGTCCCTCCTAAACTAATTGTATAACCGTTTGAGTTACTTCCCCAAATACCGTCAAAATTACTATCTCCTAAAATTTGAGGTATCATTCCTTGCTCATAAGTAGTTGACTGAACAGGGTTTGAAGCATCATATAAATCCTTATTATTTAATTCACCGTTATTATATAAATAGTTCATCAACTTCACCAATCCTTTTTCAAAACGAGTCTTATTAAAACATCCGCTTCCTGCCTCTGTTTCTGAACTTGTATTCAATCCTCCCTCTGCTGTATCAAACTGACAATCTCCTATTGGAGCTATTGTTGTTCCTTCTATTAATATTTCTTCTGTAGGGCATCCTTCAATATTAAGTGCCGGATTTGACCATTGAATTTCAGCTAAAACTCTAAACTTAGAATTTGTCCCTGGTAAATAATAAATATTTTTAAATTTTGTAATAAAAAACTCTCCACTATTGTAAAGTTCCCAAGAAGGCTGATCCGTAATGTTAGGATTACAATTATAGTAATTTGTAGATTCTATTATGTCCAAGAAAATCTTCTCACTATTCCCAACTACTAACGTCCATATTTCTTGGCTATCCATCTGCCCCGTAATATATTCATCACTTGTTAAAGGCAATGAAGAACCGTTTAAAGCTACATATAAATCTTGCGCCAAATATGGCATAGAATAAAGAGGAAGTTGTCCATAATGTATATTTAAACCTGTTGCATTCCAATTAGTATCAATTAATCCGTTCAAAAGATTTTCTATATCAAACAATAATGGACATTTGCCTGTTTCTAAGAAATAAGTTGAATCTCCATCAGCTTCCGAATTTGCAGAAGCCACACTATCCGGAACGCCTGAATCATAGCCATAATCAGCAGGAATAAAACGTTTTTCTTTTTCTTGATAATACTGTAGTGTGAAATTTTGACAAACAGGACTTTCAAAAGCCCCGGAACCACTTGGTGTACTATTGAAAGCATTATCTATTATCTCTAAAAGTTTTGTATAATTATTATAAGATCCTCCATAAGTAAAATCAGGAACCAAGTTATAATTGAATTTATTAAATAATGTAACAAAAGTGTCTGTATTCTCTGGATTACCTATACAATCGTTATACCCATTATGATTAATAGCATATAAATGAGAAAATACCGTTTTTGTTTTCTCTTTTACAGAAAGGTAATAACTTCTAAAAGTATCCCAAATTCTATTTTTCTGGAAATCATTCAAGTTATTAATTATTACCAAAAGAGAACTATTATCTATAGGTCCTGAAGAAGTAAATAAGTTATTATATGCACTTTGCGGAGCTAATCCATTACTTAAAACTACAGTATAGTAAGCCACAAATAAAGCCGGTAATTTGTATACTCCCATATTGTTTTCCAACTCAAATCCATCATAATTGTAAAGCAATGCTTCTTTCATCAAATTTTTACGAATTTGGAAAAAAGTACCGTTCTCTGTGGTATATTGTATATTGTAGAAAGGATCTTGAGTTTGATTTAAAATAGTATAAATTATACCATTTCCATTATTATAGGCTTCATCAAAAGTTTCTATAGAACGAAGTCTTTCATCAAATCCATCTGAGTTTTCATTTGAAAATTTTTCATCACATATTGCATTAAAATATTTATAATACTGATATTCCGGATGATATGGTAATAATGAATTTGCCCATGATGGTTGCCAATAATTTAAAAAATCCTCTATGCTTGCCAAATATTGTGGTCTTACTTTTCCATCAACAACATAATTAGGATCCAGAACTTGAGGTTCATAAATATCTTCACTTATCTCTTCTACCTCTATAAATGCTTCTACTCCTAATTCATCAGCATAAGGTGAGAATGGATATCTCCAACTATAATTGGTATAATTTGGTGTTGTTGTATTTACGCCTCCATAAATAAGTCCGTTATATTCGTCAAAAACACTCAATGATTGATAATCCGGATCTGTATTCACTGTAGAAGTTCCTTCATCATCTTCCTCGCCATCATCTTCTCCCTCGATATCACTTGTAAACTGTTCTATACTACCATACTGCCCCATAGGACTAACATCTACCAAAAGCATTTCATAATTGACATTACAAGTATTTAATGGCTGATTACATAAATCTCTACATGTTTGCAGCAGTAATAGAAACTCATTTTGTAATTGAGATTCTGCAATATTAATTTGCGCTTGTTCTTGTTGTAATGGTGTAGGCTGAATAACTAAATTGCTTCCACTATACGAAAATTGGAAATCCGGGAAAAGAATCCCTAAATTTTCAATCACATAATTTTTCAACATTAGATCTATATAGCTCTGTCTTGTCTGAATATTCCCTAAACTAAATTGATTTGTATATGCCGAAGAATTCAAGAATAATTGATATGCCGCCAAATAATCTTCATAAGTAGAAAAATCTTCTTGAGTTTGAGTGAATTCTACTACGTCGAAAAAGTTTTGGAAATTCTGATAATTATTCTCATCCAGATATCTTTCTCCCAGAGAGAGTTCACAAGAATGACAAGAAACATTACAGTCATTGATATCATTACCAGAATCGAAATTAAATTCAGGTTTACAAGTTGTATTTAGAAGCGTTCTATATTCATTTTCATAATTATTTATTGCTTCCAGATCAATACTCAAATCCTTATTTAATGTATAACTTCCTATCTTTAAAGGATCTGTAGATAAGGTTGTTGTATTAGGTAAACTTTGCGAATTGAGATTCTTATTCAAAGTTCCTATAAGCTGTTCATTTCCACAATCATCTAATAGACTGAAACTTACATTATAAACAAAAGGGTATTGAATATTATTACAATCGGTAACAAAACTTCCTGTTTCTGCATTGTCTAATTCATACGTAAAAGATAAAGAAGAATCATCTTTAGCTACCCCAACTTGAGAATTTAAACGAATTCCGTCATATAAAACTCCATTATTTCCAGACACATAAGGAGAATTATTTCCTAATAAATTCACGCCTATTTCTCCTTCGTTGTCTATACCGTCTAATAGCATAAGATTCTCTGGATTTTCACCTGCCAAAGCGGTAGCAATAGTTCTCCCTTGCGGATCCAAATAAGTGATGCTTACCTGCCTGTTAGGATCTACCACCATATTCTTTTTGTATCTCTTAAAATCTCCTACTTTATATCCAAACAGTCTATTTAGTTCTTCTTGACTAGGGGTTAAATAGAAATAGTTCATTTCATGCCCGTTTCCTATTTGATGCTCTAATCCCACTCCTCCTTTTCTTCTTATTCTACCGGTATTGTCAGGAGTATATTCAATTTGAGAAAAAGGGAATTTTTCTGCATCGGGTACAAAATCCTGATAATTGTTCTGAGGAATTCCGTTATTAGCATTTAAAGAATAATACTTACTCGCCCCTGAGTCAACCCCCATTCCTTCTATCTGATTTGGATCACAATTTTGTTCATTTTCATCATCCCAATCAAAATCGTGATGTGAATAAGTGGTAGAATTATCTTCTTTTTTATTTAATTGATCGAAATATTGAATCCCCGAAGTTCCTACAGGGATAGGCAAAACTTCAATTGCCGGTCTTCCTTGATTATCATAAATAACTTCACCTACTAAAGTTTGATTATTTGTATTTATCTTTGTGACTGTTTGACGATTTCTAAGACTACCATCGAAATAACTCACCACATCTTTTTTCTTTCCATCTTCTGCATAAGAAACCTGATATTGCCAATTCTTATTTCCTAGTTCATGCTCATTTGTGATCTTAAAATAGTTATTCCAATCTGCAATAGTAGTATATGTTTGTGGCTGAAAAGTTGTCCAACTTCCGTAATAATTTACGGAAAGATTATCTAAAAATTTCCCTATAGGTCTAACTCTATAAACTAAGAAGCCTTTGTTATAAACCAGAGGTATTCTATATCTTGTTTCCCTTGTCTGAACTTTAGTACTATTTCTTAAAAAATCTGTTTCTGTCAACGCTATTTCATTTGCTTGAAGTGTATTTGCTGAAACTTCCCCATAATTATCTATCCATGTCCATTCTAATTCATATTCAACAGGTTTTGCTCCGGTGAACGACCATTCTATTATAACTTCTTTTGCTGAACCTGAAGTAAGACCAGAACCTAAATTGATTTCGTTTCCTAGATTATACCCTATAAAAGTATGGTGTGCACTAACAATTGTAGATGCTATATTGTAATACCTATCTGTCTCAAACGTCAATTTTAAATAGGTTGAATTATCGGAATTGTTGATCGTCGACAGAGAATTACCGTTTACATCATAATAACTTATACTGTTAACTACAACATCAGCTTTATATGCATTTTGAATCTTAACAACGGTATAATCATTATTTGTCATACCATCTATCACATTATTGTGATAAATTCGATCCAAATTTTTGTTAAATACTTGGACTCCTCCTCCTAGTTTATGTACTGTTATAGTAATATTTGCTTCGCAAGAATATATAAATGCATATTTATTACTATCATTTAAGTCTTCGTTAAATCCAAAATGGACATACACTGCCGGATTGGAAGATGCAAAAGAATTGTTTGGTGTGTTATTTGTAATATAACCATTAAGAGTATTAAACAATGGATCTGCAACACTAATCGTAGCATTGTTAATCGCCGAAGCATTTAAAACTGTTGATGTTACAACAACTTTTTCTTGGCCATAGGATAACAGACCAAAAAATAAAATTAAAACCTTGAATACTGAAATCAATTTTTTCATTTTATTGAAATTATATCTTTTACTTAATTGTTTTTTCTCTTATGGTTGTCAAAGAGCAACCATTATAATTCTTTTGTATATGATAACTGAATCACCTTTAAAAAGCATTTATTTACATCAAATCCTCATCTATTTAAAAAACATCAATAGCCTTTTAGATTAATTAGAGTGACTTATACATTTTCTTTTATTTAATTCAATTTTATCACATTACCTGAACGTGTTTCTTGAATTGTTTTTACGCCTTTTGACGTTTCTTTCTTAACTCTTATCAATCCCCCTTCTTTATCATATTCATAAAAAGTTGAATAGTTATTTTCATCCAATTCTGACATCAAACGAAAAGTTTCCGGATCATAAACAAAAGACTTCATACTTCCTTCTTTTGGATGAATTCTAACATCATCAAAATAGGCAGGTATATTTTGGCTTTTATTAATCAATTCGACATTGATATACACCGCATTTGTTGGCACAATAAATTTTTGAAATATTCTTTGCCAGCCATCAATAATATCTCCTTTTGTTTTTCCTTCTGCATAGTAAGGCCAAGGGATACTTCCTGAAATACCAGGGTCATAAGGATCATTAGGACTAAGTATTCTATTTCCGTTTATATCTAAAAAGTTTATAAAAATTCTGGGGTTATCAAAACTCTTAACTTGTAAATTTTGTTCTTCTTTTACCCAAGCACTTAAAATATATTCTTTTCCTTTATCTAATTGGAAGTTGATACAATTATTACAATTTTCCAACGGAATAATATTTCCACAACTCAAAGCATAATTATCATCATACTGTACGTCTGGATCATCCACAAGTGCATTAGAAATATAGTTAGGTTCCAACATAAGAAATCTAAAATCTTCATCCCCATAATAATCTACCATTTGTCCATTCAGATTATAATGTATTTTATATTTATCTTCAACAGGAAAATCTGTATTTAGGTAGCCCATTAAGTATTTTAAAGATTTTCTTAAATATGATGTAACTCTACCATTAATTGAATTTTGACTTTGTCTTAATTCCGGATTCAAATTAGGATCCGATATTCTATTATAAGCACTACTTGCACTGGAAGGATCGTCTACATAAAAGCCATCTTCTATACCTATCACGTACAAATGAGGTGCATTTAAATTTCCATTACCTCCGTTGTTATTATTAAAACTTCTTACAGTATTAAAAAGTCCCTGAGTATTACTAGTCTGAGATCCATCTGTAATTAAAATAACTAATTCAGCATCTGTAGTTAAAGCAACATCAAGTCCACTCTTCCAGTAATCTGAGCTAGGAGAAACTCTCCCCGATCTATATCCTGATATCCAACTATAGAATTGCTGAATGTTTGTTGATGACACTTTTTGGTTCAGAATATTATTACCTCCATTAGCAATTCCACTTGTTCTAGAGTTAGTATCCGAATCTGATAATCCAATAAAGGAAACATACATATTTGTCCCTAAGTTGTCATTATCATATAATTGCTTATCAATAAAAGACTTAAGTTGCTTCTTCACATTCTGAGCTTCATAAAGGTCAATTGAACCAGACTCGTCAATAACAATAGCTACATGATGTTTACAATATAATTCATCAGGACAAAATTCTATATGCTTGACAAATCCTTTAGAAGTATCAATTTCTCCATTACTTAGATAGGTATTGATTTGAAAGAATTCATTATATGAAATATAATTAAGTAAATCAATATCTACTACTGTACTTCCATAATATGGAATTTGAACATCAAAATCTCTTCCATGATTAGCAAATGAAAATCGTATATAGTCGCCCGTGTTTATAAAGTTATAAATCGCCACCGGATCATCAGGTTGTACATAAGGAGCTAACAACGTTAATTCCTGACAACTGAACCCATTAGGAAGGCTATTTTGTGCTATTAAACGGTTAACTAGGTCTATAAACAACTGTTTTACTATGGCTGAATTAGGGTTTGTTGCAGTACAAGAACCTGCTAACTCATTAGGACAAAATTCTATATGCTTAACAGATCCTTTAGAAGTATCTATTTGTCCATTGCTCAGATAAGTATTAATTTGAATTGATTCGTCATACGAAGTATAATTAAGTAAATCGATACCTACTACTGTACTACCATTATATGGGATTTGGACATCAAAATTACTTCCATGGTCAGCAAAAGAAAACCTTAAATAGTAACCTGTATTTGTAAAATTATAAATCGCTACCGGGCTATCAGGTTGTACATAAGGAGCTAACAACGTTAATTCTTGACAAGTATATCCGTTAGGAAGGCTGTTTTGCGTTATTAAGTGATTAACAAGGTTTATAAACAATTGCTTTACTGTATCAGAATTAGGATTAGATGCGGTACATGAAACTAATTCATCCGGACAGAATTCTATATGCTTTAGTCCTATTCCTTTTATATGAAAATCTCCATATGAATATGGCTCTGTATAAAATTCTATTCCATCTTCTGCATTATCATATTCTGACAAATCAAATTGAAAATTATTCGAATTTAAATTATTAAGACCAGTCGATACATAGGCTTCACTATCCAGAAGAACATCAACAGTATGATTTAAGGAAAATGAAAATTGTATAATATCAACTACTCCGGTTGGAGTTACAGCAGAATGAAAATTATAAATTCCTACCGGATTCGGGTCTGTAATATAAGGAGCTAAAGCAATCAATTCAACAGGTGTAGACCCTTCTATTGCAGAGTCCGGATCACCATTCTGCTTTCTTTGTATTAGATGCGCTAATAAATCTACCAATAATCCTTGTACATAATTAGAATTAGGATTAGAAACAGTACATGATGAATCAGCTACACTTAAATTAATTTGTTCTCTTTGTAAAACTAAATTTTTACTATTATTTGATGAAATTGTTATGTCCGGATGAGTTGATAAGCAATAGTAACTTCCTGTATCTGAAGTAGAAACAGAACCTATAATATATTGTCTTGAAGTTGCTCCTGAAATAGCAATGCCACTAGGATAGGTTCCTTTATACCATTGGTATTCTTCTACAGAAGAATAATTTCCATTTTCATGCATGGTCATCGTATAGGATGAACCGACTGAAGCATTTTCATTAACAATTGAATCTGTTTTGGCTTGGGGAGCATATAAAAAATAGTTTTGAATGAATGATTCATAATATGATGCTTGAGCTTCAAAATCCTTAAATGTAAACTTATTTCCCCCTAGATAAAACAGTCTTGAAATACCAAAAGTACCAACAGCTGTTATTGATTCACTTAAAAACATATAACCTAAAGTCCCATCAAATGTTAATGGTGGTATAACTCCTTCTAAATCATTTCCTGTTATGAATAAAGTAGATATAACCATATTTGTAAAATAGGTCGGAATATTTCCTTCTAAATTATTTGCAGACAGACCAATGTATTTTAAATTAGAAAGGTTGTTGAAGTTTGTGGGAAATTGATCAATTTCATTATAATTAAAACTTAGATATTTTAAAGATGTAACATTACATAATGGAGAAATATCCGTTACATGATTAAAATCAAAATTTATAAATTGTAAATTTTGAAGATTTGCAAAATTACTAGGTAATGCCCCACTAAAATTACAACTATAAAATTTAATGTGTGTTAGATATATTAAATTACCTATAACATTTAAACCTCCTGATAAATTATCAATACCAAGGTATATTTTTTTAAGATTTGTTAAGTTTAAAAATGACGCAGGAATTGAAGTCTCTTGAAAATTACCAGAAAGCCATAATTCTTCTAAATTCGTCAAATAAGTTCCTACATTTTGCAAAGCAAGAGTGAAGTTACAACCGGACAATCTTAATTTTTTTAAATTAGTTAAATTAAAAAACTCAATAGGCAGCTCTTGGTTAAAATTACTTCCACTTAAATAGAGTGTCTCTAAATTCAGTAATCCACAGATCGGTATTATTGAATTAAAATTATTTTGATAATTCGCAGAAATGTTCAAAAATCTTAAATTGGATAAATTTTGTAATCCATCTAAACTTCCAGACAAAGTTTGAGTAGACGTTAATGTTGTTAATGACAAACTTTCTAAATAAGTCAATGCAGATAAGTTTGAAATTGTTCCGTTTACCCCATTTAAAGCTATTGCCACTACATGCCCGTTAGAAACCGTAACCCCATACCACCCTGTATTTGTAGATGAATTCCAAGATTCAACTTCAACAGAAGGGTCATTAACTGGCCAAACTCCTTGACCATTAATTGTATTTGTCCAATTATTACCATCAGTAGCATTATATAATGCTATTAAAGCATCCCTTTCCGCTTGGGGAACAATTGAATTAATTGTATTGATATTTCTTTGGTAACTTTCACCATTATTATTAAAATCTTTTTTAAACAATTCTTCTTGCAATCTTTGTTGCTCTACGTATTGAGTCGTATAAATTTCTCTTAATTGATTAATTTCAATTTTTATTTCTTCTTCGTTAAGTTTTTTCTCTTTTAATCTTTTTGTAATTCTCTCAACATTTAAACCTATTTCTTGATCAGAAAGATGCTGTGCGAACAAACTGTTAATTGTAAATAAACAGATAAAACTTACTAAAACAATTATTTTATTTTTTTTCATTTTCATCATATTATTTAATAGTTCGTTTAGCTTTTCCTTGTTTTGTTGTTGTCGCATTGGCTCCGCAAGAAATTATTTTTTTCGATAATAATGCACTTCTTCCATTTTCGTCAGATGATGGTGCAACACGTAAACTTTTTCTTCCTGTGTGGGAGTAACTGTTAGATACTTTTATATTATTAGCATCTAAACTTCCTTCAAAACCAAAATGAGATAAAGAATCACATGTTGAAAAATCATAATCCTCAAAACCATCATATCCTAGTTCTCTGTATTTGGTATTAGATGCTACTGCTAAAGGGAATCTATAATTATATCCATACAAAGCAGAAGAATATCTATTAAGAGCATCTCTATTCTCTACTTCTTGTCCATAAGGATTATACTGTGTAACTTCTGAAGCAAAGGTCCATTTATTTAGATAGGTTGTGTTTTTCACCCATTTTTTACTGCCATCTAACTTATAATAAGGGTAAAAATCTTCATAGAATCCGGATATACGAGGCGTAACATGTTCCGAATGGTATCTTCCTGTGAGATAAGCATATGATTTTTTTGCTCTCCAGTTTCCTAGTATATTGTATACATACGGATTGTACGCTTGCTCCATAAAACCTACAACATCAAAATCTAAATCATTATAATTAATGGGTTCTATGTTTAAAACCAAATTCCCATTCTCATCAACTTCTATACTCGGTAAATTACATTCACATTGTCCTGCCCAGAAATTTGAATATTCAATAGCTGATGAATTTATAATTCTATATTCTTTCCATTTATCATTTGTAAATGATGTTTGATATAAAGGATTGTTAACATCATTTGAAATGTTTTGTACTAATTGTCCATTCTTATACAATGGATTTACCATAGAGGTTACAGTTGCCATACTAGCTTCCTGCATATTTCTATAACCGGAACGAATTATTTTAAATGATCCATTGGTTACTTTATATTGATCTACACGAATTCCTTCTTCATCTAAAAGTTTAATCATACCATTGCTTGACACTTCATATACCCATGCTTTAAAAGGTCTTGGTCTGTCTCCGATTATAGGCTCTACATAACCATTTACCCTATTTTGTGTTATCCAGATTTCATCTCCCGAAAGCAGGTACTTATCAATATTCTGATTCTCAAAGTTATTTAATGCATAATTCCCGTTTGATATTTGTTTTATTTCCCATGCTAAGTCAAGATTTACTGCTGCTTCTCCCATCCCTTTATAATCACTTGACCAATAAGCAGGGTAATTAAAACTAAAATAGTTATCATTATATTCATTTACAGTTTCAGTTAGCAAAACTTGTCCTGTTTCTGCATCCCAAGCTAGATTTTTAGTCGACACTACCGCTCCTGCATCATAAGCGATTGTTTCTCTTAATATTCCTGATGAATGCACCACTTTTGTGGTTGCTGCTGTTTTCAACATTTCTTCATGTCTGGAATATGTTGGAAGTGGTGTGGGAACAACTAAATAAATCAATGCTAAAGGTAATCCTTCACTATTAAAACGAATACCAGGAGTTTGACTCACTGATTTGTTTTGTCTAAAATCATTTATTACATCATAATCAACTCCTACTATATTTTTCTTTACATATCCTTCTTTATCAATAGTTAACACTTCATTATTTAATAATCCGTTTTCTTTAGTATTTGAAGTGTTATCAAAGTATTTATAATCAACTCCTGAAATAGCTGCTGTTTGTCCTTCTGCATACACTCGTTGACTCTTCATTTTACCATCCATATCGTTTGTGTGAACACTAAATCCCTGAGACATTGTAAGATGTTGTTTATCATTAATTCTGAGTAAACTTCCTAAAGGAGATTTGTCATAATGAGATGATATCGGAGTATAATCCACAACGGTAGGGTAATCTTTAGACGTAAAAAACTCAGTTACAACTTTACCCGTAGCATGTTTCTTCACAATATAATTTTTTGTTACAGAGCCTTCTGTAACGGTTTTCTCTCTGGACAGATTTTTCACCTCAACTCTACTATATGTTATTTTAGGAGAAGGAAAAAACGACTCTCCTAAAGGTTCTTCTACGTAATTTTGTTGATCTGGTCCCAGCAATAACCCTGGATCATTTTTATCATAAAAAGGTTTTACTAAAGGATTTTCTTTTCCTCCCAATGGTTCGTATGTTGCTACTCCTGAAGTATTTCCATCTACTGTCTTATAAGAGTACTGTTGTCCATAAAACTGTACATAAGCAACATCATCTTCATGATCTGTCATCACGTCCCACTTGTCATGAAGCTTTACTTCTTTAACTCTGCTTCCTCCTCCTATTTTATTTTTTTTCGGATGCATTAATCGGATCCATGATTTATCTGTAATGAACCGACTTGCTATTCCCTTGTCTTCCAATCTACCATTTGGACTCTGAAAGATTTGTAATACAGAAGGAATGGTTCCTACAAGCTCCATCACAACACTTTGAAGATTATTAGAGTCTATTTCATTTGTGATTCCATAAACTAATCTATTTAAGTAAGATCGACCAAAACACCAACCGGCTTTTGATATTGGATTTACTTGTTTAGAGCTGTTTAATCCATCTCCTTTATTTACGGATTTTATCCGGATTGCGGCTAGATTTTGATTACTTCCGCTAAGACTTCCTATTCTAAATTCATTTGCCAGTTCTAAATAGCCTGTAACATAATCGTATTTATCTGAAGGGTTTGCTCCGGGAAGCGGATTAGGATCTGACATATTTAGAAGGAACCTGAAATAAACCGGATCATTAATTAAATTCCTTATATATTGTTCTTTAAATTCTTGTACAGACATACTTGAAGGTATTTCAATGTATAAGAAATAGTTATCAAAAAGTCGATTGGAAATAACTTCTTGATTAAAACTACCGTTACCTGCTCCAATAATTTTAAACATCTGCATAGCTTCTTTATCTTGTACAAAGGCATAGTCATCTGCTTCATAGTTTATCTCTATTGTTCCTCCTGAGGGTAAGTCTATGCTATTTAAATGCCATGCTGTGGTATATTCATCTGCTAAAGCCCTATTTGTTTGATCAACATAAGGGAATTCTGCATTTGACATATCTTGATATGAATTAAAAGGTTTACAACTAACATTATCAGGAGTTGGTTTGTAATTTCCCCAAATGTCGTATGCCTTCATATCATACTTGTAGTTATTCTGATAGTTGAATTCATAGGGGGTATATTTCCCCATGTTAGAATCTCTATAAGTGAAGTATACTTTTTTAAGTGTTAGTTTTCCCGAATCCGGAGTGTTAGGATTCACTTTAAAATTTTCATAATTCAAACTATTTTGGATTCCGGGACACAAAGAATAATCATAAACAAAATGTGCTACTTTTATAGGTTTTGCATTACTCCCGAATTCTTGGTATTCCGGCTTAGAGTACAGATAAATTTTATCTAATTTGTAGGATTTGGAATTATTTCCTAAACCTCCGTTTTCACCAGTTACTCCGAAAGCATCTTTTCTTTCTGACAATTCAAAAATGGCAATATGCGTTTTTGTTTCTATTTTTTTGATATATGCCAGTTCTTTTTCTCCGTACAAATAATTTCCTTTATCATCTTTAGAATTAGATTTTAGCCCTTCATCATAATTTGCTTTATTGGATTCAAACGGAATTCTCCATTTATAAAGATTATTTCCTGTCTGATCTTCATATGTAAACTTGGTATAAGTTCCCAAATCTCCATCAGAAGGCCCGGAAACGCCATCAACATCCTGATAATCAGAAGACAGAACTTCTGTCAAAAGATATGTATGTGCATAAGCGGGTGTAGTAATTCTATTGAAATATTGATCCCCATCTCTATTGTTGTTAATTGTATTGTCACTTCCTGAATAGTTTACCAAACCTGTAGCACAATCGCTAGCTCTTCCCGACACGTCAAAAGTCACTTCTTTTTTTATAGTGTTGTATAATGCTCTTCCAAAAACATATCGTTCTCCTCCTTCTTTCAGCACTCTTATTTCTGCTGTATGGTGGTCTTTTGCATACGTACTGAATTGCTTGCTATATCCAAATTTTTTAGCTTCTGCTAAAGTAAGTTTTTGAATTGTTTGTCCTCGCCTTACTCTTTCAGTTCGTATTATTTTTCCTGTTCCACCAACTATATTTGTTCCTGTATTTGCATTATAACTGTAGTATTCTCTAGAAGTGTTTCTACCGAATTTCCCTCCTGCCAACGAAAATTTAATTGCTTTATATTTTCCTAAATCATCATTCAATATGGATAATTCAGTATCTACATGTGTTCCTCCAATATTTTTAAAATAAATTTTTTCGTAATCAGGAGCATTATCTGCTTTCTCTTTGAATCTTGGTAATGCCTGATTTCCTTGACTCCATAATCGTGTGCTACTATTTGCAGAAGTCACCGTAGCATTAAAACCCCAATCTTGACTTGCTCCTATTCCAATTTCAATTCCTAAATTTCCTCCTGTACTTTTATCTTCTATATAATTATCGAAGACATATCCTACTTGTCCGCTATAAGGTCTGAAAGTCCCTCCTATTCCTTGACCTTGAATGTTATAAATATCATACGTGTAGTTTGTCATTGGCAACACTGTTGAATTTCGTGTTACTGCTCTATCCTTCTCTCTATTAAAATCCAGTATATCTTTTTCGGAAGCACCATATGTGTGTTCATATCCAAAAGCTTTCTCTGTCTTTACTTTTTCAGAATCATCAATTCCTTGTTTTGTTCTGAATCCTGAAAATTTTGTACCTGGCTCAAATCCCCATATATTCCCACCAATATCCATGTTGAACATATAGTTTGAGGACTTCATTCCTACTCTTTTTGAAGGAGTAAATGTAGCATCCGGATTAAATGAAATACTACCTCCTGTTGAAACCGTTTTATTTCCATTAGGATTATTTTCACTTTTGGCCCATTTGGTTTGTAAATTCCTTTTCACACTAGGAGAAAAGGTCATTGATTCCACTCCTTTTCTACTGTTATAAGAAACTCCGACAGAAGCCCCAAGGTTATAGTCTGACAACTTTTTACTTCCCATTTTTCCAGAAAAAGAAGCATATGGCGATGCTGAAACACCATCCTGAACTGAAGACTCCATCTGCATACCTACACTTAAAGATTTACTAATGTCAAAGCTTAGTCCTCCTGTTACTGAAAATCCTATCCCGTCATAATTATTGTATTTTACTCCTAAGCCTGTTGACAATTTTAATTGAGGAGGCTCATTTGCCTCTCCGAAACCAAAAACCGCAGCTTGTATTCCATAATTAGCCCCGACAGTGATATTATCTTTCATATTATTTTCATAGGTCATAACATCTCCATCAAAATCATCAGGAATTCCTCTCATTTGTCTATTTATTTGACCTATATTCAAATTCCAGCCTAAACCTACCCATGAAGCTTCTTGATCCATTGTTACTCCTGAATTATATGCTAAGTTGATCGGATATCCTCCAACATCCATTACAGGAATGTTATAATTAAAATCTCCACTTGCTAAATCTACCATGTCTGAAGTACCTATAGGCGTAAAAGCATTAAATTCCGGCTGAGAAGGCCCTTCTGTCAAAGCATATGCTTGTATAGGTTGCGTAATTTGTAAAAACATCATCATAGCTAAATAATAAGCTACTAGTTTAGAAAATTTACTGGTTCTGATTTGTTTCATAATTGTGTTTCTGTAAGAGGTCTTTAAACTGAATTTTATGAACTGTTCTTTTTAATTATTGTTATAAACAAATTTCTACTCCATATCTACTATCTTTAAAAAGACTTTGTAGATTTCAAAAAATGCACTTTTTATTTTCATGATCTTTTAATCTTTCCTATATAAAGAAGAATTATTTTAAAAAAATAAAGCAAATCATTATAACTTACACTTTAAATTAAAAAAAATGAGTTATTTCTCTTTAAATTAAAAATATAAATGTTATGATTATTTATTAATAATTTTAAACAAGATTATTTTTGTTAAAAAAATTATAAAAACAAAAATATTTATTTTAAAATTTTAAACAAATTTTTATCGCACATTTTGTGTAAAAAAAATGTTATTTTCTCACAAAAAAAAATAAGAAACTGATTTTTAAATATTTACAAAAAGAGTGGTTTTGTAAAAAAATTTATCTTTTTAAATTCAACCCATTTATTTGCTTCTATTTTTAAAAAAGGTTGGAACCTAACTTGGAGTTAAATCCTATTTTCGGAACTTACAAAAGAATTCTGATGATTTTATTTTATTATACTTTTTAAGAAAAATCATTCCCAAAAGTAAATTTTTAAATGAGCCTCGAGATATTTCTTTTTCTTTTGAAAAACAAATTGTTTTTCTGTTTAATCTTTTCACATGTGTCCTTAATGTGAGATTATTTCGTTCTATTTTATTTGTACAATATTGAAAGCGTTTATGAATCTTTTCAGGTATTAAACTTGGATAAATATTTAGTTTATCGGTGTAAATTTTATTAGGGCTTAACAATAATAATTTATCAACTAGTGGTTTTATGTTTTCTTTTGTTTTAGCTCCGACAATAAAATCTATAACGGTTTTAGAATCTCTTTCAATAACATAGGTTATCCAATTGACATTACTTTTTTTCCCAACAAAACTCCAAATTTCATCCATTTCAAATTTGCATCCCTTCGAATTAAAATATGGAACTTTTACTTGTTTGCTAATTTTTAACATTCTTGTTAAAACAGTCTTAGTCGAAATCTTTAATATTCGAGATATGCTTCTTATTCCACAACCTTCCTTTAATAAGGAGGCAATTAAATTATTTGTATCTTCTTTATAGGCTTGATAGCTAAATTTCAAAATAAACTTTTTATTACACGAAGTACATTTATAACGTTGTTTTCCACTTTGAAAACCATTTTTAACAACACGATTTCTACAAATTATACAATGTATTTTTTCCATGTCCTTAGTTTACTACTTTACATCATTTTGTAATTACCCACTACTACTATCAGGTGTGACTTGCTTTAACCAATAACTTTCAAAATAAATATCTAATTTTTTCTTATAATCAGAGAATTCAATATCCCAAAAAAAGGGGGCTGGACAAAATTCAACTAGTTCTTCAATGATGATTGTAAACCTTCTTTCAAACAAAATATCATCATCATCAGATACATCAATAACAGAACTATAATGATTACTGAGGAAATCTTCAATATCTCCTTTTTTTAATCCATTTTCTTTCAATTTATTCAACTCAGTGAAAAAATGATATACTTTCTTCTTATAATCATCAAATGTCATTTTAGAAATCACATCATAATTAAAGTTTTTAATAATATATTGTTCTAAATCTAATTTCGATTCGAAGGCGCTATACTCCATATTGATTGTACTAATTGAATTTTCTTAGAAAACTATTGAATTGTCATTTTATATGAGGCAATACATTTTTCCATGCCCTAATTTACTACACGAAAGAAAACAACATCCTTATTTTATGCCTTTTAACAAACTATCCCTTTTTAAAACCATAGATAAGTATAACAAAAAACAGCATTTAGATTGTATACTAAACACTGTTTTTCAATTACCATACTACCATGATTATAAATAACAAATCATCATTATTCATCATAGGTGCTTTTTTGACCCACTACCCTATTTAGATTATCTTCTAAAAAGGAAGCCAAAGAATCGTACTTAATTTTTGGTTCTAGGTCTCCCTCAAAATAATAATATATTGGAGAATTTTCCTTTAAGAGAGTATCTAAAAAAGCAAAAATATAACCTTGATGAGAGTAAAAAACGAAATGTTCTTTTCTAAGTTTAAATTCACTATTATCATCTGATAATAATTCATTTGCATATTCTCTCAATTCAAAAATTCTATCATAAAAACAATCTTCTCCTCTTAAAAATCCCCCTCCTGTTTTTCCCATTTTATTTAAGAAAAACTTATAATCAGAAGGTAAATAAACATTGTAGTATTTTTCAATTGCATTTATCTCTTCCTCATTAATACCTTCTATTTTATAACCTAATTCTTCAATCTTTTTTATTATCCTAATTATAGACATATTTTAATTATTTTATACCATCAGCACCAACTTTTATTTCTACATTAGGAAATTTTTCATTAAATTGCTTAAAAAGAGCATCTCTACAAGAATCACAATACTCTCTTTCTGAAAATATCCTAATTTCTCCTTTTACTGTTGGATTATTTTTATATTTTTGAGCAAATTTTTCTAAAATCTTTATTTCAGAATCATAAGAATTATTATTAACAACATTTGTTCTAAATGTTCTAGATATACTTGGTGTTTCAACAGTCCCTTTTGCTGAGTTTTGCCCCGAATGAGCAATAATTTCCTCAATTGGCTCTTTTCCAATTTTAACTTCAGCCCAAGCAATATTCCTACCTTTTCCGATTCTAAATGCTTCTCTAATAGCTTTCAATTTTGTAGAAGCATCTACAGAAGTCTTAGTAAAATTATAGATTTTAGAGATTCCTTGACCCGCAACAAATCCAACTCCTTCTAAAATAGCCAATTTGCTAGCTTCGCCAGCATTTTTAAACCTCCTTTGTGCTTCTTCTTCATTCCCATCAGCCCGAGCATCATAACCTCTTTCTGTTCCATTGATTGCCTCTATAAAAGATCCTCCTGTTAAAAGCCTAAAACCCATTCCTCTAAAAAATATAGCGTCAACAACAGCTGCCTCACTTAATAAAAGAATTTTGCCTCCTTTTCTTAAATCTCCTTTGTTATATTGAATATTTCTTTCATTGAGCATATTTCTAGTCATACGGTCATAAGTTGCCTCGTGTTCTTCTAACCCCTCTAATTCAATAAAAGCTATAACTTTATTGCCACTAAAAGAATATGGAGTATAGTGAGGATAATTATGAGTTAACGGATCCACAGCAAAAAACCTTCCGACTCTCGGGTCATGCATTCTATACTCATAGTTAATCGAATTCCCTTCACCCTTGATTTCATCATCTTTTTCAGAACCCTGATAACCGTAACGATATGATTGTGAGCTTGCATGTCTGTTAGGCAGTAACTGACCAAAAGGATAATAATCACTATAACTAAGAACGTCTGCGTTAAAGTTAAGAAGTGATCCATGAAGTAAAGCAGGGATCTTCTTATCGCTGATAACGACTAATACATTGCCTAAATGGTTCGCTAACTCATAACGCTTGTCACCCGTTAAAGATACATAATTTTCTATAGCAATGGGGCCTGTTACCTGATAATTTCCGTTCGTATTGTCTAAATAATTAGGAATACCATCTTGATCGTCATCTGTTGTGTAAGGATTTCCATT
>NZ_JBSEFI010000033.1:0-28089 GCF_053570605.1 Flavobacterium sp. U410 | reverse complement strand
ATAAAGAGTAGTGAGAGTTTTTTGAATAGTTGTTGTTTCATTAAGAGATAAATTGAAACGTTTTATGGCTCAAATATATCGTATTTTTTTTATTAATAACAAATTTTATTTGTTATTAATGTTAATATTTATATTTTATCTATTACAAAGGGCTGTTTTGTAACAAAAAGTCCCGAAGGATTCGGGACTCAATGTTCTTGATAAGAAATAAAATTAATGCTATTAACCGAGACAACCTTAATGCTTCAAATGTTAATATTGATACAGTTTTTCTGTATATTTTGTTAAAATATGTTTTTTTGCAATAGAATTAAATAATTATCTCCCAAAAAATTTCCCAAAGAATCCTTTTGCTTCTTCTTTAACCTCAACTTTATTTTCATCAAACTTGACAAATGCATCTACAATAAATTGATCGTATGTTTTCCTTGTTCTTCTAGAAAACCTGTAAGGTATTTTTCGCTAGCTTCAAGACCGCTTGCTTTTTCAATTTGTAGTAGTCTTGTATAAAGAGGCTCTATTATTTTAGTAATAACATCTTGAGGAACAGCTCTTCGTTTACCAACATATTTAAGAATTTCTCCTTTGTTATCTTTGGTAACTTCAAAGTCAGTAATCACCCAATAGTATCTTCCTGTTTTAGACAAATTTTTGACAATGGCATTAAAATTTTCACCTTTTTTTAGACTGTCCCATAGGACTTTGAAAACTACTTTTGGCATATCAGGATGTCTTATAATGTTATGAGGCTGACCCATCAACTCATAATCTTCATATCCTGATACATCTATAAATGCTTCATTAGCATATTCAATAGTACCGTGTTTGTCTGTTTTACTCATCAATGTGGCTGTTTTGTCCCACATTACTTCTTTATCAATTGGTGCAGGTTTTTGTTCCATTTTTTACCTTTTTATAGATTTATTGTAATGAGGCTGTAAGATACATAATAATTTAAAAAATATTGCGAATATATTATTCTTATTTTGAACTTATTTTTCTATATTTGAACTTTTAACACAAACGTTATGATAGAACATCCTGAATTAAAATTAAAGAGAATACGTGAGCTAAAAAACCTTTCTCAAGAGCATATTGCTAACCAATTAGGATTGAGTATAAGAGCATATTCTAAAATTGAGACAGGGGAAACTCAACTTACTATAAACAGACTTAATGAAATTAGTAGGATTTTAGGAATAAGTGCTTTTGAAATTTTAGGTTTCGATAATAGACATATATTTAATATCAACAGCTCAATTGGAAACAATGGATATAATTATATTGCCTATTCTGAAAAGCTAACTCAGCAATATGAGGAAACTATACGTTCTTTAAAAGAGCAAATAGAATTACTTAAGTTTATGTTAGATAAAATCAACTGTACTAAAATGTTTTAAGCATGTTTTATTTATAGGCATAAAAAAATCCGGCCCTATAAAGTCGGATTTTTTTAATTACTTAAAATTTATTTTTACCAGATTTTCACTCTCTTCTCAGGAGCAACATACATTCCGTTTCCTGGTTTTACGTTAAAAGCATCGTAGAAACCGTTTACATTTTGTAATGGAACCGAAGCTCTATACATTCCCGGAGAATGTGGATCTGTTTTCACCTGATTTTTAATGGCTTCATCTCTCATTTTTGTTCTCCAAATGGTTCCCCAAGAAATAAAGAAACGTTGTTCAGGAGTAAAGCCGTCGATTAATCCCGGATTTCCATTTTCTTGTAAGTATATCTGCAATCCGTCATAAGCAGCATTAACACCACCTAAGTCACCAATATTTTCTCCTAAAGTGAATTTACCATCTACATAAATTCCTGGTAAAGGCTGTAACGCTGAATATTGGTCAGCCAAAGCTCCTCCTAAATCTGTAAATTGTTTCAAATCTTCATCACTCCACCAATTTACTAAATTTCCATCAGAATTATAACGAGAACCCGAATCGTCAAAACCATGTGAAATTTCGTGGCCAATTACTGCTCCAATTCCTCCATAATTTACGGCTTCATCTGCTCTATAATCATAGAAAGGGGGTTGCAAAATGGCTGCTGGGAATACAATTTCGTTATTTGATGGATTGAAATAAGCATTAACAGTTTGAGGCGACATTCCCCATTCGGTTTTATCGACAGGTTTTCCTAGTTTATCAATATTTTTTTCGTGAGACCAAAGAGCATATTGTCTAGAATTTTCAAAATAAGTTCCTCCGTTTTCAGGGCTAGTTACCGTTAATTTTGAATAATCTTTCCACTTATCAGGATATCCAATTTTGACCGTAAGTTTGTTTAATTTTAATTTTGCATTTTCCTTAGTTTCTTTGGTCATCCAAGGTAAACGGTCAATTCTGTTTTCAAAAGCTTTCATTACATTAGCAATCATGGCTTGAGCTTTTGCTTTTGCTTCCGGCGGGAATTTTTTAGCTACATATAATTTACCTAATGCTTCTCCTAGTCTACCATTTACTGTAGCTAATGCTCTCTCTTCGGCCGGACGCTGTTTTACGGCTCCTGTTAATGTTTTCCCGTAGAATTCCCAGTTAGCATCTGCAATTTCTGTAGAAAGTAATCCGGCATTATCATTTAATAAAGTCCAACGTAAATAAGCTTTCCATGAAGATACATCCCCTTGTTTTAGGATTGCTTCTAACTCTTCCATGTATTTTGGTTGCGAAACAACTATAGAATCCAATTTTCCCATTCCATTCGTTTCAAAATAATTGTTCCAGTCTACATCGGGAACTAACTTTTGCAAATCCGAAACTTTCATTGGATTATACGTATTTCTTCTGTCACGACGAGCTACACGATCTAAAGTTGCAGTAGCCATTTTTGTTTCTAAAGCCAATACTTTTTCTGCTGATGCTTTTGCAGAAGTCTCTTTATCTCCTAAAAACTGAAGCATTCGGGTAACATGAGCAACATATTTAGCCCTTTTTTCTTTCATGTCTTCCTCTTCAGAAACATAATAATCTCTATCGGGTAATCCTAAACTTCCCGTTCCTACATAAACAACGTTTCTATTACTATCTTTTGCATCTGTATATACATAGCTTCCAAAGAAACCAATTCCTCCTTCTCTTTCCATTTCTGTAATTAAAGCCGTTAAATCTTTTGCTGATTTGATATTTTCAATTTTAGTCAAATAAGGCTTTAATGGTTCTACTCCCATTCTATTACGTGTAACTGTATCTAAAATAGATTTGTATAAACTAAGGGCTTTCCCTTGATCTGAATTAGGTTCAATTGTTCTGTCTGCTAAAGCTTCTTTTAAAATTGCCATAACATCATCGTCGGTATTTTTTCGCAATTCGTCAAAACTTCCCCAACGAGTTCTATCGGCCGGAATTTCAGTTTTGTCCAGCCATTTTCCATTAACATATCTGAAAAAATCATCAGCTGGGTTAACGGAAGTATCCATATAATCAGTATTTATTCCGATTTTAGGCTGAGAAGATGTTTTCTCTGTTGTAGCTACTGGTTCTTGAGAAGATTTACAAGAGTAAAGTGCTAAAGACAAAAAAAGGAAGCCTAAGCTTCCTTTAATACTATAATTTTTCATTTACGTGAATTAAAGAAAGTTAAAAGACAAATATAAGCTTTTGTTCTTTTAACTCTCTAAACACATTACTCTTTAACAATTCGTTTTACTACAGGTTGTGTATTTGTATTGATTTTTACGAAATAAATCCCTTGAGCAGCGGACGTTAGATCTAAAGTCGTTTCGGGTGTAGAAATCCCTTCTCTAACATAAATTTTCTTACCGCTAATATCATATACTTCAACACTTTTTGCTTCTAGAGTTCCTAAACTCAATGTAAAAGTACCTTTTGAAGGATTTGGATAAACCATAACTGAATTGGTCTCAAAACTTTCAGACGAAAGAGTTCCGCTAATTAAGAAATTATCAATATTTACCCCTAATTGATTAACCGCTTCATCAGAATGGAATACAACCCTAAAAATCACGCTGGTTTCATTATTCAAATCTGTCAACGGATAAGAATAATTTGTGTTTGTTGTACTAGTTCCTGTCCATTGAGCTCCGGGACAATTATAGCAATCACTTCCTCCTGAAGAGGCTAAAGTTCTGTCGCTATTATACCAACCTGTTGTTTTAGTTCCTAATACGTTCCATGTAGCACCAAAATCGGTAGAATATTCTAGATAAACTATATCCCAATTCAGCTCCAAATCATATTTCATATCAAAACTAATCATCGGGTTGCTGACATTAGATAAGTTATAACATTGAGAAACTAAATATTTTTTGGTCATATCGCTGTAGTTTCCTGTCAAGTTAGTTGTATACACATAATTATTAACTCCACTTGAAAGTTGACCTCCGGTTCTAATTCCTCTTTCCCAAGGCGTATCTGCTGAATCTTCATTATATGTAACCAAAACATCATTTGCCGTTGTAAATGGATTTGCTACTCCTATTGTTCCTTGATCGTCGATCAAAACTATCACAGATCGCGTATTATTATCACTTCTACCATCGTTAGTCACAGTTGTAGTTATTTGAATAGTGTGAGCCCCTCTTACCATTCCCGTAATCGGCAGACTATAGACTACACTTTCACAAGGATTAATTAAGCCATTCCAATTTACATTTGTTGCAGTACCGCCATCAATTGTGTAACTTATATTTACAGTATCTATAGTATTTGTTCCTTGGTTTCTCATTGTTACGAGTGTACTTACACTAGCTGCAGCTCCATTACAACTAATTGAAGCGGGAGCTTCTAACACAGATAAAGCAACATCATCTGCTGCTGATTCATAAGCTTCTCCAACGTTAACCGCATACCAAGCATTAGTTACTGCCATTACTTCAGGACTATTGCCACAATATAAAATATTTGCAACCTCAATAGATGCTTTTCTTGCATCAGCATACGTAGAATTTGGTGTTAAATAATCATGTTCCATGATATAAGCAATTTCAGCAGCTTCTGCTAACCCTATTCCGGTAACACTATAAACATCAGGAACCGGGGCATTATTAAACCCTGTTTCACCAGCTGCTAAAATATAAAACCAATGATTCAACACTCCTGAGTTGGTATGCACTCCTCCATTATCTCCTGTTCCTGAATACCAATAAGTTCCTAAATAAGTATCCGGATCTCCTTTAGAATTAGGGTTTTGCATAGATCTCAAATAAGTTGAACTTATATCTTCTCCTATTAGCCAAATATCGCTACTTACAGTACCTGACATACTTCCCGTTCTTCCATAATGCTCTATACATGCTCCCCAAATATCTGAATATCCTTCGTTCATAGCGCCTGATTCGTTTTCATACACTAAATCAGCTGTATATGTACAAATGGCATGACCTATTTCGTGTCCGCAAACATCAATAGAAGTTAGAATATCGAATCCTCCGCTACTTCCATCTCCGTACGTCATTCCTGCTCCATTCCAAAATGCATTGTTGAAATCAGTATCATAATGTACATAACTAACTATAGCTGCCCCATTATCATCAAAACTGTTTCTACCGAATACATCAGACCAAAAATCGTAGGTTCTTTCTGCTCCCCAGTGCGCATCTAAAGCACCATTATCTTTAGCACTGTTATTGTATTCCGCCGAAGTCCAATTGTTATCATTATCGGTAAAGTCAACTGCACCTTGATAGCTTGTTGTTGTTTGGCTATTTAATGTGATAATTCCATTTCCTCTGGTAAAATCTCTTAATCTATAATTTGTTCCTGTATAATCTGTTTCAATCGTTCTTGAACCACTATAACGAGTAGCTGCCGTACCAGCCATTAAAGCACTTGATTTTTTACCAAAATGTTTATCTGATGAAGTATGTGCATACTCATTTAAATGTTTGATGACAGCATTTTTAAATAGAATTTCTCCGGAATGCGCATCAACATATACAATTTGTCTAGATACAGGTTGAGAGGCATAAACATCTAACTTATAGGCTAGATGAACAGAATTATCTTTTAAATTTGGAAAAACGACTAATTCTCCTGTTGGTTTTTGATAATTCATTAATTTTGCTTCTTCTACGTTCTCCCACAAATAAGCTATAGCATTTATATCTTGTTTTGCTCGTTCCAGTGCTTGATCAACAGAAAGTTGAGGCATTGTACCCAAATTCCCAGGATTGTATAATTCTCCATTTACACTTGTTACCTGCCCTTGTTTTCCGTGGGTGATAACTACGCCATATTCAACTTTTAAATTGTTATAATATTGTTGAAATTTATGATGAATAGTACCGGATTTATCTTGAGAAGAGTATACGCTTTTAAACTGTATTTTTTCATCAATCTTGAATTCTTTCTTAAATTCATTTAACGCTTGTTGCTCCGAAGTATTTGCTGTTTCTATTTTAATAAACCTTTGATTTGCCGGAAGCTTATTTTCTTGTGCTGACAACCTTAATAAACTAAAGGAAATCAATAGTAATGTAAACGTTCTTTTCATACTTTATAGTGAGGTTAATTTTATTTTTTTGTTAAAAACAAGTTGGCTTAGATAACAAAAATAATCTATTTTAAATTAAATAAACTTCTTTTAAAATTTTATTAAGCTATTTTATTCGGATATATATTTTGAAGTCTAAACACTTACTTAGTACCTTTGCAAAAAAATAAAATGGATTCATCATTTAAAAAATATAAGCTCTTTTTTATCGCTTTTGGAATTCTATGTATTATCATTTTTTTAGCGATTTATAAATTATCTATCCCCAGAAAAACACTTCCCGTATTCACGCCTCGTGATGTTAATCCGGAATTAGTAGATTCTACCGTGCAACACATTGGATATAATCACATTATTGCTGATTTTGCTTTTACCAATCAAAATGGTCAAACAATTACTCAAAAAGATTATGAGAATAAAATATATGTGGCTGATTTCTTTTTTACAACTTGCCAAACTATTTGTCCCAAAATGACAACCAACATGGTGTGGTTACAAGACCAAATAAAAGACAATCCTGAAGTAAAATTGCTTTCCTTTTCGGTGACGCCAGATATTGACAGTGTTCCGGTTTTAAAAGAATATGCCAAAGAAAAAGGGGTGTTAGATTCCAAATGGAATTTGGTTACAGGCAATAAAAAAGACATTTATTATTTAGCCCGAAAATCATATTTGGTTGTTAAAACAGGTAAACCCGAAGACATGTATGATATGGTTCATACCGAAAATTTTGTTTTGGTTGACCAAAAGAAAAGGATTCGAGGGTTTTATGATGGAACAAAGAAAGAAGATATACAAAAACTATCGGAAGATATTAACTTTTTATGCTCCGAATAAATTTAATAACAAATAGCGTACTGAGTAACCAAATATAGCGTATATTTGTATTTTAATTCAATCTAAATAAGAATGTCGGTTCCCCTTTCAGAATTAAAAATTGGTGAGAAAGCCATCATTATTGATGTTAATGTAGATGAAATTCCGTTGAAACTTCTAGAAATGGGATGTTTGCCCGGAAATGAAGTAACCTTGGTACAAATTGCGCCTTTTGGTGATCCATATTATTTCAACATCAATGATTCTCACGTGGCTATACGAAAGGAAGTAGCTAATGAAGTAACCGTCGTTCTCGAAAATTCGTTACACGAAAATGCAAAATAAAGTTTTAAAAGTTGCCCTTATTGGAAATCCCAATGTAGGAAAGACTTCTGTTTTTAATCAATTAACCGGTTTAAACCAACAAGTGGGAAACTATCCCGGAATTACGGTTGAAAAAAAACAAGGCTATGCTAAATTATCGCCTTCTCTTAAAGCAAAAATCATTGATTTACCGGGAACTTATAGTTTAAACGCTAGTTCTATTGATGAAAATGTGGTTATTGAATTGCTTTTAAACCGAAATGATGAGGACTTTCCGGATGTTGCTGTAGTAGTTACAGAAGTTGAAAACTTAAAAAGAAATCTGCTTTTATTTACCCAAATTAAAGACTTAGAGATTCCTACTATTTTGGTAATCAATATGGCCGATCGAATGAAACAAAAAGGAATTGAGCTCGATATTGCCGTCTTAGAAAAACAATTAAAAACAAAAATTGCATTAATTAGTTCCCGAAAAAAAACAGGAATTGATGAATTAAAACAATTGATTTCCAATTATAACGATTTACCAACTGAACCGTGTTTGAATGCTTCAAGTATTGATCCTGAATATTTCGACAAACTACGAAAAGCATTCCCTAATCAATTGCTGTACAAACTTTGGTTGGTTATTACCCAAGATGTAAACTTCCTGAATTTGGAACGAAATGAGATCAAAAGTTCGTTTACCAAATCCCATTCCGAGCTAAAGCGTTTACAACAAAAAGAAACCATAAAGCGCTATCAGTTTATCAACGAAACTTTAAAATTAGGTCAAAAAATAGACCATTCAAAAGCAACCGATTTACGCGCCAGATTAGATCGTGTTTTGACTCACAAGGTTTTTGGCTACTTCATTTTCTTCGGAATTTTAATGCTAATTTTCCAGTTTTTATTTGACTGGAGTAGCATTCCAATGGACTATATTGACGAATTCTTTGCCAATTTAAGCTCGTATGCCAAAACACATCTACCGGCAGGCGAATTTACCAATCTCATTAGTGAAGGATTGATTTCGGGAATTGGAGGAATCGTTATTTTTATTCCACAAATTGCCTTTTTATTCCTTTTCATTTCCATCTTGGAAGAAAGTGGATACATGAGTCGTGTAGTCTTTTTGATGGATAAAATCATGCGCAAATTCGGTTTATCCGGAAAAAGTATCGTGCCTCTAATTTCAGGAACGGCTTGTGCTATTCCGGCTATTATGGGAACCCGAAATATTGAAAACTGGAAAGAACGATTGATTACGATTTTAGTAACGCCATTTACAACGTGTTCGGCTCGTTTACCGGTTTACGCCATTTTAATCTCATTGATTATTCCCGAAAAACGAGTTTTTGGATTCCTAAATTTACAAGGTTTAACCTTAATGGGATTGTATTTAGCAGGATTCGGAATGGCCATTCTTTCAGCTTACATTTTAAACAAAGTATTAAAACTGAACTGCAAATCGTATTTTGTAGTGGAAATGCCTTCGTATAAAGTTCCGATGTTCCGAAATGTATCAATCAATGTGCTTGAAAAAACAAAATCGTTTGTTACCGGAGCCGGGAAAATCATTTTAGCACTTTCTGTTATTTTATGGTTCTTAGGTTCGCACGGACCAAAAGAAGGTTTTGAAAATGCCGAAGCTATCGTTACAGCGCAACATCAAGATAATTCTGAAATCGATTTGGAAGACGAAATCAATTCGTATAAATTAGAAAACTCTTATATTGGTCTTGCCGGAAAACTAATTGAACCGGTGATTAAACCTTTAGGATACGATTGGAAAATTGGCGTGGCTGTCGTGAGTTCATTTGCAGCACGCGAAGTATTTGTGGGAACTTTAGCGACTATTTACAGTGTGGGAAGTCACAGCGAAGAAGAATTGACCATCAAACACCGAATGGCAGCCGAAGTGAATCCCGTTACCGGAAAGAAAATCTTCAATTTTGCCACCGGAATTTCGCTTTTGCTTTTTTATGCTTTTGCCATGCAGTGTATTTCTACATTGGCTATTGTAAAAAAAGAAACTAATTCGTGGAAATGGCCTATCATTCAATTAGTTTTTATGAGTGGTTTTGCCTATACTGTGGCTTTAATTGCTTACCAAACATTAAAATAAAATGCAACAAATTTTAGTTTACGTAACATTGGCTCTTGCTATTGGATTTTTGGTTAAAAAGTTCTTTTGGAAAAAGAAAATTAAAAAATCCGACAAATCTTGCGGTGAAGATTGTAACTGTCATTAATTACTTTTGGCTAAAAGAATCTTCAAATAATACGAATCAAAGGGATTTCTTTCACCATCTTTTACATTGGGATGAATTTGAATGCCTGTAATAGTTTCCTGATCTAATTGAATGTGTTGTTCCAATAGTTTTTTATTGGCTTCATAATTTTTATAATCAATGGTCATTGGAACAATTATCACATCTTCTTCCGTATTGATCTGCAACAACAATTTCACTTCACCGGCTCTAATACAATTCACGCCTTCCGGACAACGACTATCCGAAAGGATTTTTTCTATTTTCAAAAAGGTATGTTTCTTAGTTTGTACTTTTTCTTGTGTACCAATGGCAAGAAAACCATCTTTGGTAAAACTCGAAGTACTTTTACAACTCAAAAGGGTCAATAGAATAAGGCTTAAAAAATATTTCATATTACACTGTTATTAAAACCGGAATTTTTATTTTGTGACGAACAGCACCAACGGTAGTTCCAAAAAGTAAATCTTTTACCCAATTGTGTCCGTGAGCGCCCATAATTAAAATGTCGAAGTTTCCGTTGTTGATGACTTCCGGAATTCCTGTTTTTGGATTTCCAAAGCCTAAACGAACTTCTACTTGATACCCGAAATCTTCAATTTTCCGTTTGTATTCTTCTAAATATTTGGCATCACTCATGGTTTCAAAATCATGCGCTTCGTCACCATAAACAAAAGCACCAACCGTTTCTACAATGTGAATCAACACATATTTAGCTTCTTTTCCCCCTAATTGAAACGCACTTTCGATACTTTTTTTATCAATTTCCGAAAAATCTAACGCAATGGCAATACTCGAGAAACTTGCAGATCGATTGTCTTCCGAAACAATAATTTTATCGATATGCGGAACTAATTTTGCATGTCCTTTGGTTTTATCCAATAAGGGTTTAAACATAATATAAAGCAACAAGAACAAGAAAAATACCGCCAACGGAACAATAAAGATCCAAATATAAATGGGGTTTTCAGTATTTTGAATCCAATTGTGGATTTCGTCATACACTAATTTCACGTTAAGCGAAACAATGACTAAGGTTACTAACCACGAAACAATTTTTGTAGGCAACGAAATTTGAAAACCTTGCATTTTTTCTTTGCTACTCACAAAGTGAATTAACGGAATAATGGCAAAACCTAATTGCAAACTTAAAACCACCTGACTCAAAATCAAGAGTTCTCCGGTTGATCTTTCTCCAAAATAATAAATTGCCAAGAATGCAGGAACAATAGCAACCAAACGAGTTACAATGCGTCGCACCCAAGGTTGAATTCTCAAATTCAAATAGCCTTCCATCACAATTTGTCCGGCTAAAGTTCCTGTAATCGTAGAACTTTGTCCTGCTGCAATCAACGCTAAAGCAAATAATGCGGCTGCCCATTTGGTTCCCAAAAGCGGTTCTAACATTTTATGCGCATCCTGAATTTCAGCAATTTCAAACATGCCGTGTTTATGGAAAGTTGCCGCTGCCAAAATCAAAATGGCGGCATTTACAAAAAAGGCTAAATTTAAGGCTACTATTGAATCTAAGAAATTGTATTTAATAGCTTGTTTAATTCCTTTTTTAGAACGATCAAATTTTCGGGTTTGTACCAAAGACGAATGCAAATACAAATTGTGCGGCATCACCGTAGCACCAATAATCCCAATGGCAATGTAAAGCGCTTCACTATTAGGAATTGAAGGAATCAATCCTTTAGCCATTTCCGAAATTTCAGGTTTGGCAAAAAATATTTCAATAACAAAAGAAAATCCGATGATAGCAATAAGTGTAATGATAAAAGCTTCCATCTTTTTTATGCCTTTATTCATCAAAAATAAAAGCAAAAAAGTATCTAAAAGTGTAATACCAACTCCCCAAAGCAATGGAATATCAAAAAGTAATTCTAACCCAATGGCCATTCCTAATACTTCCGCTAAATCACAAGCAGCAATGGCAATTTCAGCTAAAAAATATAAAATAAAATTAATCGGTCTCGAATACGTATCACGCGAAGCTTGTGCTAAATCGCGTTGGCGAACAATTCCCAAACGGGCACTTAAGCTTTGTAATAGCAACGCCATTAAGTTTGACATCAATAAAACCCAAAGTAAAGTGTAACCAAATTGACTTCCTCCAGCCAAATCAGTAGCCCAGTTTCCGGGATCCATGTAACCTACACTAACCATATAAGCCGGTCCAAAAAACGCTAATATTTTTTTAAACACTGAGGTTTTTGCCCCGGTGTCAACCGTATTGTGTACTTCTTCTAACGAATGATTATTTTTCATAGGCTATTGCTTCTTAATAAATAGGTTCCCGGCAATTTTAGTCGAAATAACCGATTGTATGCCATTGATTTCAACTCTCATTAAATCGTCATAATCGTCTTTATCCAAAATGGTAATTACCGAACCTAATGCTATTTTTTGTTTGTCTAAATATTGTAAAAAATCAGAAGAAGTGTCTTTCACGCCAATGCACAAATAAGTAGTTTTCAAATCGCCTTCCATCAAAAGCATTTTATGAATTTTCTTGATTTCTCCATTGGTATTAGGAATAGGATCGCCATGCGGATCAAAATCCGGGAATTCCAAAAATTCATCCAAACGATTAACTAGTTTCTCTGATTTTATATGTTCTAATTCTTCTGCAATTTCATGAACTTCATCCCAAGAAAATTTTAGTTTCTCAAACAAGAATACTTCCCACAAACGGTGTTTTCTTACTATCATTTTGGCAGCATACGAACCTTTTTCGGTTAAAGAAACACCCTGATATTTTACATAACTTACCAATTCTTTCTCGGCTAGTTTTTTAATCATATCGGTAACCGATGAAGCTTTGGTATCTAACATTCCCGCAATAGCGTTAGTATTAACTCCTTTTGGTGACACTAAAGACAAGTGATAAATTACTTTTAAATAGTTTTCTTCTGAAATAGTCATGATCTGATCATCAAATTGTTTAGCAAATTTAAAAACATATTTTGTATAACCAAATTTAATTTTTAGGTTTGTCTAAATTTAAATTTATGTATAATGAAAATATTATTTCCAACAATTGCAATATTAGTCTCGAATATAATCTTATCGCAATCAGGTATAAAAGGAATTATAAAAAGCGATGGTGGCGAACCAATCGCCTTTGCATCAGTTGTAATAATCGAAAAAAGAAACGAAATTGAAAGTGATATCAATGGAATTTTCGAAATTAAAAATTTAGACGATGGAATATATACTCTGCATTTTTCATTCATTGGGTTCACAACTCAAATAAAAAAAATCACTCTAAAAAAAAACGAAACAAAAACACTATCAATCGTTTTAAAAGAAAATAATACATTAAACGAAGTCACCATAACCGGAACATTAAAACCCATATCACGATTAGAAACACCTATCCCTGTTGAAGTTTACACTACTGTCTTTTTAAAGAAAAACCCAACCTCAAATGTCTTTGAAGCTTTACAAAGTGTAAATGGTGTTCGTCCGCAATTAAATTGTAACATTTGTAATACGGGTGACATTCATATTAACGGTTTAGAAGGTCCCTATACTATGGTTACTATTGATGGAATGCCTATTGTTAGTGGATTATCAACGGTGTATGGTTTATCTGGAATACCAAATTCTTTAATTGATAAAATTGAAATAGTCAAAGGACCTGCCTCATCACTTTATGGTAGCGAAGCAGTAGGCGGTTTAATCAACATTATTACCAAGAATGCAATAACCGCTCCCATTGTATCAGCTGATATTTTCTCAACAAGCTGGTTAGAAAACAATGTTGATATTGGCACAAAATATAAACTTGGAAAAAACATAAATTCATTATTGGGCATTAACTATTATAATTACAATAACCCTATTGATAACAACCATGATAATTTTACCGATGTAACGCTACAAAAACGAATTTCTATTTTTCAAAAATTTGATTTCAACAGAAAAGAAAATCGAAGAATGAGTTTAGCTGGACGGTACTTTTATGAAGATCGTTGGGGAGGAGAAATGCAATGGAATAAATCTTATCGAGGAGGTAATGAAATTTATGGAGAAAGCATTTATACTAATCGGTTTGAATTAATCGGAAATTATCAACTACCTGTAAAAGAAAGTATGAATTTAGCATTTTCTTATACCTATCATAATCAAAATTCAGTTTACGGTGATACGTTTTATTTGGCCAATCAGAAAATTGCTTTCGGGCAATATACATGGGATAAAAAAGTTAAAAACCACGATTTTTTATTAGGAAGTGCTTTCCGATACCAATATTATAACGACAACACAACAGCTACAATTGAAGCTGAAAAAACTAAAATTTACAGTATTTTTCTCCAAGACGAAATCAAACTCTCTGAAAACAAAAGCATACTTTTAGGCTCTCGATATGACTACAACAACAATCACGGTTCTATTTTTACACCGAGAATAGCTTACAAATGGAAACCAAATCAAAATAGTGTGTTCCGAATTAATACAGGAACAGGTTTTAGAGTTGTAAATCTATTTACCGAAGAGCATGCAGCTTTAACAGGCTCCCGCGATGTCGTAATTACAGAAAATTTAAAACCTGAAAAATCATATAACATAAACTTAAATTATCTCACAAAAGTCAATTTTAAAAATGGTTCCGTTGGAATTTTTGATATTTCAAGTTGGTATACCTATTTTAACAATCAAATTATTCCTGATTATGACGCTAACCCAAACCAAATTATTTATTCTAACTTAGCGGGTTATGCTCAAACTTTTGGAATTACCACAAACGTCGAATTCATTTTTCCTTTTGGATTAAAAAGTTCCTGTGGTGTTACTTATTTAGAACCCAAAATAAAGCGAGATAATGAAAGTTCAATACCTATTTTAACTGAAAAGTTTTCAGGAACCTGGAATATTAGTTATGAAATCCCCAAATCATTTTTATCTATTGATTATACTGGGAATATTTATGGTCCAATGCGATTACCTTTACTAAGCGATCTAGACCCAAGACCTGAATATTCTCCCATTTGGAGTATTCAAAATATTCAGTTTACATACAAAAGAATAGACAATTTTGAAATTTATGGTGGTATCAAAAATTTGTTAAATTGGACACCAAATAAAAGCACTCCTTTTTTAATAGCCAGAGCAAATGATCCTTTTGACCAAAATGTCAACTATAATACCAATGGAAATATTGCCGCAACACCAAATAATCCTTACGCTTTAAGTTTTGATCCAGGATATGTCTATGCTCCTAACCAAGGAATGCGGACCTTTTTAGGCGTACGTTATACTCTTTATTAGAATGTTAGATATTGTTTAACATTCTAAAATAAACTTTTATTCGTAAATTTGCCTATAATTTTAAAAAAAAGACTATGTATCCAGAAGAAATGGTAAAACCAATGAAAGCCGAATTAACGGACGCTGGTTTTCAAGAATTATATACCGAGCAAGATGTTGAAACAGCTTTAGCAAAAGAAGGAACTACTTTAGTAGTAATCAATTCAGTTTGTGGTTGTGCTGCGCGTAATGCACGTCCGGGAGCAAAAATGAGCTTAGATAATGCAAAAAAACCGGCTCATTTAATTACTGCTTTTGCAGGAGTTGATAAAGAAGCCGTTACAAGAGCAAGAGAACATATGTTCCCTTTCCCTCCTTCTTCGCCAAGTATTGCTTTGTTTAAAGATGGTGAATTAGTTCACATGTTAGAGCGTCACCATATTGAAGGACGCCCTGCTGAGTTAATTGCAGAGAACTTAAAAGACGCTTACGACGAATTTTGTTAAGCTAAAACTTACAGTATATAGTATCCTAACAAAAAACCATCAAAAAAATGATGGTTTTTTGTTTTTAAGGTTACTTTTGCATAACAAACTAAACTTAAAATGCAAAAGATTATTTCTATACCGCTGTCTATTATCTTTTACACATTATTTTTTTTGTGGTTGGTAATTTTTGAGCCTATTCAAAGAATCTGTTTAAAAGTTTTCGGTTATAATGCACATCGATGGAGTGTTGCTGTGCTAAACTGTTTTTTAATCCGAACAACTCATGTTTTGGGAACAACGTATTCCTTTACCGGAAGAGAAAAATTGCCAGAGAATGCTCCTCTAATTATTATCGCAAATCATCAAAGCTTATATGATATTCCACCTATTATTTGGTTCATGCGTAAATGGCATCCCAAGTTTATCAGTAAAAAGGAATTAGGAAAAGGTATTCCGAGTATTTCCTATAATTTAAAACATGGTGGATCAGCACTTATTGATCGTAAAGACCCTAAGCAAGCTTTACCTGAAATAAAAAAAGTTGGAGAATATATCAATAAAAACAACTATTCTGTCGTTATATTTCCAGAGGGTACTCGTAGCAAAACCGGAAAGCCTAAACCATTCTCTGTAAATGGATTAAAAATGCTTTACAAATTTGCTCCTGATGCCTATTTTGTTCCTATCAGCATTAATAATTCTTGGAAAATGACTCGATTTGGTCAATTTCCATTAGGACTTGGAAACCGTTTGCATTTCGATGTTCACGAACCTTTGAAAATTTCGGATTATACTTTCGAAGAAATCTTTGAAAAAACCGAAAAAAGTATTGTTAGTAATCTTAAATAAGAAATAATGTCAATTTACAACATTAGATTAGAAGTGATGCAATTTTTGGAAAAGAAAATTGACAGCTTCGTTGAAGAATTTTTAATTCCGGTTGAAAATATTTGGCAACCTTCCGATTTGCTTCCTGATTCAGAAAGCGAAACTTTTTTGGAAGACGTTACAGAATTACGTGAAATCGCAAAAGATCTACCGTATGATTTCTGGGTTGTTCTAGTAGGAGATACCATTACAGAAGAAGCTTTACCAACGTATGAATCTTGGTTAATGAGCGTTGAAGGCGTTGATCAAGATGGAAGAAACGGATGGAGTAAATGGATTCGTCAATGGACCGGAGAAGAGAACCGTCATGGAGATGTTTTAAACAAGTATCTGTATTTATCAGGTAGAGTAAATATGCGCGAAGTAGAACAAACAACGCATCATTTAATTAACGATGGCTTTGATATCGGAACGGGAACAGATCCTTACAAAAACTTCGTGTATACGAGTTTTCAAGAATTAGCGACCTATGTTTCACACAATCGTGTAGCTCAAATGGCTAAAAAATACGGAGACGTGAAACTTGCTAAAATGTGTAAGTTAATTGCCGGAGATGAGATGCGTCACCACTTAGCGTATAGTACTTTCGTAAAAAACATTTTTGAAGTTGATCCTAGCCAAATGATGTTAGCATTCCAACACATGATGAAGTTAAAAATTACAATGCCGGCTCATTTCTTACGCGAATCGGGTCAAAAAATTAGCACGGCTTTTGAACAGTTTTCAGATTCAGCGCAACGTATTGGTGTTTATACTGCTCATGATTATGTAGACATCATGCAAAAATTGATTGATAAGTGGGAAATTGATAAAATCAGCAATCTAACAGATGAAGCTGAAAAAGCAAGAGACTTTTTAATGAAGTTGCCACAAAGAATGACACGTGTTTCGGAACGTTTGGTTATTCCGGAAACTAGTCATATCTTTAAATGGGTTCAACCGGCAACTTTGTAATATGAGTACAATCATCATAGACAACACTATTCAGTTCGTAAAAAACCAATTAGCAAATGCTGAAGGGGGTCATGATTGGTTTCATATCCAAAGAGTTTACAAAAATGCAATTAGCATTGCCGAAAAAGAAACTTGCAACATAATGGTCGTAAAATTAGCAGCTTTATTGCATGATATTGCTGATTCTAAATTTCATAATGGCAACGAAACCATTGGACCAAAAGTTGCAAGAGATTTCTTAGCAGAACAAAGAACGGATGAAGCTACCATAAATCACGTGGTAGCTATCATTGAAAATATTTCTTTCAAGGGCGGAAATTTCAAACCGAAATTTTCGTCTCTTGAATTACAAATTGTACAAGATGCCGATCGATTAGATGCTATTGGCGCTATTGGAATTGCCAGAACATTCAATTATGGTGGTTTCAAAAACAGACCTATGTATGATCCGGCGATTGCCCCAAAAATGAACATGACAAAAGAAGAATACAAGAAAAGTGATTCGCCCACCGTAAATCACTTTTATGAAAAACTTTTGTTGCTACAAGACAAGATGAATACCGAAACCGGAAAAAAAATGGCTAAAGAAAGACACCGATTTATGGAACTTTTTTTAGCTCAATTTTATTCGGAATGGGAAGGTTTATAATTTATGCCGAATTTCTACTGGCATTAATATTACCAAATAACGAACGCGTTACGATTTTTTCATAAACGGCTATTTTTTCAGCATTTTCTTCCGGAGTTTCTTTTAACTCTTTTATTTTTAGCAAAGCAAATTGCTGAATGGTTAACAACGGTAATACAATTTTTTCTCGCATTGCTACAGAAGCTTTACTATCCGGATAATTCTCCATCAACTCTTTAAATCCGGAAAGTTTCAACAACAAACGATTGGTTTCTAAAAACTCATCATAAATCAATTGCCAAAAAGCACCAAACTCAGGATCTTTTTTCATGTAAGCCGTTAACGGAAAAAACGATTTGCTCAAAGCCATCATACTATTTTCAATCAACGTCCTAAAGAATAATGACGATTGGTAAAGATTTTCTACTTCTTCCCAACGGTTCTTTTCTTCAAAATGTTTTAAAGCTGTTCCTACACCAAAAAATCCGGGAACGTTTTGTTTTAATTGACTCCACGAACCTACAAACGGAATGGCTCTTAAATCATCCAAATTCAATTGTGCCGACTGTTTTCTTTTGGAAGGGCGGCTACCAATATTTGTTTTTGCATAATAATTCAGTGTACTCATTTGCTCTAAATACGGAACAAATTTAGGATGCTTTTTAAAATCAATGTATTTTTGGTAACTCACTTCTGAAAGTTCCTGAATAACATTCACTTCTTTTTCTGTCAATTCATTTTCATCACTGTGAAAAACCTGATTGTTTGCTCCTGCACTCAATAAATTTTCCATGTTATAGCGACTGGAATCCAAAGTTCCGAAATTAGAACTAATCGTTTGACCTTGTACGGTTAACTGAATTTGTTTATTTTCTATTTTTGGTCCCAAAGAAGCATAAAACTGGTGCGTTTTTCCACCACCACGAGCCGGAGGTCCACCACGCCCATCAAAGAAAACGACTTTAACATCATATTTTCTGGAAATAGCGGTTAATGCCATTTTTGCTTTATAAATGCTCCAATTGGCCATCAAATAACCACCATCTTTTGTCCCGTCTGAAAAACCTAACATAATAGACTGCTGATTCCCTCTTTTTGCTAAATGTTCAGCATAAACAGCATTGGTATACAATCGTTCCATAACTTGATCGGCATGAATTAAATCATCAACCGATTCAAAGAGTGGCACAATATCAACTGAAGGATTTTCCCAACCTGTCAAATGAAACATTGACAAAGTTTCCATTACATTTAGTGCGCTTTCATTATTACTGATAATGTAGCGATTACAACCTAATTCGCCATTTTTATCCTGAATAGTTTTTACGGCTTTTATAGAACTGATAGTTGCTTTTGTCATTTCATCATCAAAGTCATATTCTTGTAAATTGGCTTTTACTTTGGATAAAATTTCTATTTTTTCAACTTCATCTAATTGCTCGTAATTTTCCGGAAAAATCTCAGGGACATGTGAAATAATATCTTTAAAAACTTGTCGGTGAATTTTACTATTTTGACGAATATCTAAGGTCGCAAAATGGAATCCGAAAACATTAAATTTATTGATCAATAAATCAATTTCATCCACATAAAGGGATTGATGTTTTTCAACGACCAATGCCTTAATTTGATTCAAATATTGTACAAATTCGTCTTTAGTGATGTAAATATTTCCACTCGAATAAAAAACAGAACGATATAGTTTATTTTCTAACTCAGCTACCAAAATGTCAACACCGGAAAAAGTTAGTTTACGTTTTAATTTTCGGACATCTAAATAGTAGCATTTTAAAATAGAAGATCGCAATCTGTCAGCCACTTTCAGTGTGATTTCAGTGGTTACAAACGGATTTCCGTCTCGGTCACCACCCGGCCAAAATCCTAAATTCAATAAGTCATTTGACAAACTGTTTCCTTTGGCAATATTTTTTTGAATGTATTGCATCATTTCACCAATAGTGTAATAAAATACATTCTCCAAATACCAAATCAAACTAACCGCTTCATCAAAAGGAGTCGGCTTTTCTTTTTTAATAAATGGCGTTTTTCCTAACTGGGCTAAAAGTTCTTTAATTTTATTCAAATCATTTACTTTTACAGCCTCTGTTAAATCGGTGATAATTCCCAATACCGACCCTGGGTAAAACTGTGTTGGATGCGCTGTTAAAACTACACGAACTTTAAAATTCTCTAGAAATTCCATCAATTCTTTTTGTTTAGATCGCTGATCGGCGTTTTCTTTCATGTCGCGTAAAGAACCTCGACCTTCCAAATTATTAACTATCGAAAAAGCAGCGTCTTCAATAGCATCAAACAAAACTACTTGACGTTCCACATACTGAATGAAACGTAGCATTAGACTAATTTTCTGTTCTTCAGTAGGATTGTCCAAATACTTGCTGACGAAGGTGTTGAAAATTTCATCCGGACTCATATTATTCTTGAATCCTTGCTCACAAACCTCAGCAAAAAGCGGCAATAATACTCCGGTGTTATTAATTTCATCAAACGGAAGTGTGATGAATATACTGTTGTAAATGTTGTACTTAGAAGCGACGTTTTGATTAAAACGTTCTAGTTTGGGTAACGAATACATAGTTTTCCTTTTGTAAAATCATTTAAAGGTAGTGAAATTTCAAATGGCTTCAAAAGATTCGTTTAAACTTTACTTTAATCAATCTTAAATTTTAAATAAGGCGTTTCTTTTAGTTTTGCATTTGCGTTTAGTAAATCAATTTTGTCTGAAACAATATTAAGGTATCCGTCTTCTTCTTCCAATATTAATTTATGATCAAATGATACAGAAAATTCAATATAGGTTTCCATATTTTTAGGTAATTCTGCAAACCTGATCTGAGGTAGGTTATCGTCTCTAAGGTAATCATTTGAATATGTATTTGACCTAAAAATTGCCGGTTTTTTACCAAAATAAAAGCTAATCAAGTTTTTTAAATGTTCTGAATTATTAGCAATTTTTAATTTATCTCCCGCTTTTATGTAAATCGCTTTTTCATAAAGATAAATATCTATTCCAAGGGACTTGTAATTCAACAAGATGAAATCGAAACTCGTATTGTTTTCAATCCAAAGGCTATCTTTTTTAATAGATGCAGATTCAATTCTTCCACTATTTGATCTTTGAAAAGGATTATCTCCTGTTTTTAAAGTATCTATATTTTGAATAGGGATTAATGTATCATAAACTGTCAGATAGTCCTTAAATGCTTTTTCCTTCCTGTAATTCTCCTTAAAAAGACTTTTCCGTACGTCCTCATTACTTTTAATCACATGCTCATAACTGTTGCTTTTTGTATAACTACTGCTATTACTATTTGAACATTTTGCTGTCCAAAAAATAATTTTCACTATAATCAAAATAACCCAAATAATTTGACCTATCGGAATATCACCACTCGACGATTTTCCCTTATTACTATATGTATTCAGTACAACCTGTCTATTGCTTTTTAATACTTCTGCTAATTCAGAATCTATAGCTTCATAATTTGTTATAGCAACAAGAGCATTCTTTATAAATGCATTTGTTTTCCTGTCATTATACAAATCAACCACTACACTTAAGAGATCTGATACTTTTGAATCTGTTTCTGATGAGTTAATTTTTGACAATACATCAAAGAAAGATTTATATGAAATATAGTCTACATTTTTTTGTGCATCATACTTGAGTTCTTTCAGGTTGAGTATGGCATAATCTATTCTGAGGTAAATTTTTCTTTTTACAGATAGTAGAAATTCCTCTGGCAAAAAAGATTGGTACTTTAGAAGCTCCAGAATATTTTGAAAACTATTAGCAGAATATTTTTCTTCGAAATATCGGGTCAAATCATCTATCAGATACTGATTTAAAAAATGCTTTACATCAGCTTCTTCCACTACATTTTCATCCGGAATATGAGATATATTTGCGAGATTTTCGTTTAAAAACAGTTTTCTAAAAAAGGGATGATGATATACGAATCCTAAAGATTTAGCATCATTCTTTATAGCATTAATTAAATTGACAACTGTATTATTATCTAAATCGGGATTTAACCTTTTCTCAATATTGATCTGCTTCTCTATTCTAATAATTTCTTCAGGTGTTAATTCTGAAAAACGTGAAGAATCAATATCTAATTTTTTTAATAGCTCTAAAATATTCATTACCTACTGAAAAATGATGTTTGGCAAATATATTATTCTTTTTATAAGGAAAAATAGTTACTTTTAAAAAATTAATTATAAGACATGGAAAACATCATTAATCAGTTATTTGAGATCGAAAAAAAAGCAAATACTCAAAGCATTGATATTTTTGAGCGAAACTTCAGTAGGATTTATCACGAATTAGAAGAACTTGGTTATAAAATTGTAAACCCATTACATGCTAACTATGATGAACGAGATAACTCTGTTGAGGCCAACATTATGAGCGAAAATGCCCAAAAAATAACTAAAGTTATAAAACCTGTAATCTTTCAAAAGCAAGGAGACCAATATATTTTAATTCAAAAAGGAGTAGTAATAGTAGAATAACATAAGCATGACAAACATAAATTTCGGAATAGATCTTGGTACAACTAATTCGGGGATTGCAAAATATGAAAACGGAAAAATAACATTATTTAAAAATCCGATAGGGTTTAAAGATTTTCTTCCTTCGGTAGTTTCCTTCAGAAAAGGAAGAATCCAAACAGGTGATAAAGCCAGAGAACACATTAGTGTTGATGCTATGAATGTTTTTTCTTCTTTTAAAAGAAAAATGGGTACTAGTCAAACATATTTTATCCCCAGCTTGGAAAAAGAAACGACACCTATCGAATTGTCTTCTACTATTTTAAAAGAGCTTTTAGGTTTTACAAGTGAAGAAGTTCAAAGTACTGTTATTACCATACCGGCCTCTTTTGATACCATTCAGTCCAATGCTACTAAAAAAGCAGGATACGCTGCCGGATTAAAAGAAGTTGTTTTACTACAAGAGCCTATAGCGGCTTGTTTGGCGTATTCTAACGAACAAAGTTTAAAAATCGAAAACGATTTAAAATGGTTGGTTTATGATTATGGCGGAGGCACTTTTGATGTGACTTTGGTAGCCATTAACAACAGAGAATTAAATGTTATTGACCATCAAGGAAATAATTTTTTAGGAGGTCTCGATTTTGATAATGCTATTATAGAGCATTTAATAGTACCTAAAATTGAAGAAAAATTAGGAGAAACTAATATTTGGTCGAAAATGACCAAAAAAGAAGGAGATACAAATTTTTATACTAAACTTTATTTTGAACTTCTTTTAAAAGCGGAAGAAATAAAAAAAGAGCTTTCTGTTAAAGAAGAATCTCAAGTTGAAATAGAGTTAGACAACATTGATGACTATATTGATATAACGATAGAAAGAGCTGCTTTTGAAGAAATCATCAAAAAAGATTTCGATACTTCTTTCCAACTTCTTGAAAGCTTACTTACAAAAAACAGCACAAGTTTCTCTGAAATAGAGCGTATTATTCTTGTAGGCGGAACTACTTTTATTCCATTCATACGAGAAGAACTGCATAAACGAACTAACATTATTGTCGATCATAGTATTGATCCTACTACAGCCGTAACGGTAGGTGCCGCATACTATGCCGGCTCTAAACCATCTGCATTAGAAGAAACTGCTAAAGAAGAAGCTCAAACTGTAGAAATTCAAAAACAATACAATATTAAGAGTATTTTTGAGCCTAATTCTAATGATAATGAAGAGTTAATTGTGATCTTAGCTCCGGAAGTCAAAAATGGCAGATATCGTATTGTGAGAAGGGACGGAGCCTTTGATACCGGAAGAATTCCTTTTTCAGAAAAAGCCAATGAATTTGTTCCCTTATTAAAAAAGGTAAGTAATTCATTTACTGTTTCGGTGTATGATGAAAACGATCAAGAAATTTATACCAATCCAAATGTTGTTATTACAAACGGGTTGTACAATATATCCGGACAGCCTTTGCCAAATGATATTTTACTAGAAGTTGATGAAAGCAAAGGAGAAACCAAATTAGAAACAATATTTAAAAAGAATGATATTCTTCCTTTAAAGAAAACCGTTTATAAAACCATTTCTAAAAATATCTTAAAGAACTCTTCTGACAAATTAATCATTAATATTCAGGAAGGAAATTCCGGAGGAATGATCGGAAGTAATTTGACCATAGGATATGTCGAAATTTCTGGGGAGCGCTTTCAGGAAGATTTAATTAAAGGTATGGATATTGAATTAAATTTTCATATTTCTGAATCCAGAGATTTGAATGTAAAAGTATATATTCCAACTTTAGATCTCGAAATACAAGAAACATTCAATCCACACGAGCGAACAGTTTCTATTTCAAAATTGCTTCAAGAGATCAAAAATACCGTCGAAGCAATCAGCCTTGAAATTAGAGAAGAAGAACAAGAAGAGAATTTTGAGTATCTGGCAAAGCTGAAAAGAATTCAAAATGGTCTTTTACAAACGTATAATGAAGCTCTTGAATTATCTGATGAAACAATCACAGATCAAAACTATAAAATTGACGAGTTAAAGAGAAATTACATTCAAGAGTTTGATAATTTGGTTCGATTTAAACATGTTCTAAATGAAATCTCAGAATACCAACACACTAGAGATCTTATTGAGAATTATTTAGAAGGAGCAACAGATAAACAAAAACAAGAATTTGAAAAAATTGTTTCCGGTGAAAAAGAGATATTACAATCCGGAAACAAATACAGCATTAAAAGCAAGACAAAAGAATTAGATAAACTTTTAGAAGCTATTTATTATTCACAAGATTCAAGCTATATTCAGGTCTACTACTTTTATAAGTTTAAAGACACTGACGAATACAAAGACACGAAAAAATATCACAAACTATGTGAATTAGGAGACAGCGCTGTGGAAAGAAATAATTTTCATGAAATAAAAGCTGTTTGTCATCAACTATATGACTTGCTGAAGATCAAACCTAGAACAAGAGATGAACGAGAGAATTTTGATGGTGATTTAGGATTAAAATAAAGAAACAGCTTAACAGCTGTTTCTTTATTTTAAATCGATTCAAAAGATTTTCCCGGTAAAGGGCGAACAACTCCTTTTAATTCCATATTCAATAATATTCCGGAAAGTTTAAAAATTGGGATATCACATGCAATGGAGATAAAATCCAAGTGTTCGTTTCCGTTTTGAAACAGAAAATCATACACTTTTTGTTCGTCTTCTGTCAACGAAACAAATAATTGCTTTTGAATGGTTTTTACTTCTTGTTTTTTAGTTTGCCAATTCAATAAATAAATCAAATCTGCAGCAGAAGTAATCAATTGTGCTCTTTGTGTTTTAATCAAATGATTACACCCTTGACTGTATTTATCAGTTGTTCTACCCGGAACGGCAAAAACTTCTCTATTGTAGTCATTCGCAATTTGAGCCGTAATCAACGAACCTCCTTTTTCAGCACTTTCTATTACAATAGTTGCTTCGCTAATTCCTGCCACTATACGGTTCCGTTTTACGAAGTTTTCTCTATCAGGATTAGAATTCGACCAAAACTCGGTTAAAAAACCACCATGTTGTTCCATTTTAGCCATATACTTTTTATGGACTTTAGGATAAACCTGATTCAATCCGTGAGCAAGAACACCAATGGTTTGCAAATCATGCTCCATAGCTAATTGATGCGCAGTAATATCTACTCCATACGCAAATCCGCTGACTATCGTTGGTTCCAATGGCGCTAATTCGTCTATAAATTTCTTTAAAAAATCCGAGCCATAAGTAGTAATATTTCGTGTACCTACAATACTTATTATTTTTTGTTCTTGAAGATTTACATTTCCCGATTGAAACAATAGAACCGGAGCATCAAAACAATGTTTTAATTTACTGGGATAATTTTCGTCTTTAAAAAAGAGAACGGAAATGTTTTCTTGTTCCATAAAGCGCAATTCACGTTCGGCTTTTTGGAAAACTTCAGTCTTTTTTAGATTTTGAATCACGGATTTTCCGATGCCATCAATTTTTGCTAGGGAAGTATTTTTAGTTTTAAAAATCTCTTCGGCAGTATGAAAATTTTGTAGTAGTCTTTTAGCTATAGTATCTCCGATTCCTTCCACTTGCAATAAAGCAAGAGTAAAGAACAAATCGTTCTGTTGCATGGCTTGTAAAAATTTAATTGGCTTATAGTGATACAAATATAAGATTTTCAATATAACTAAAACAAAAAGTCCCGAATAAATTCGGGACCAAATGTTTCTTTAATAAGAAAAAAAATTACTGCTATTAACCATTAACAAATATACGTAAAAAATATTAAAAAAATAAATATATTTCATTTATATGTGTAAAATACAGAGAAAAATTCATTTTAAAAAACAAAAAGTCCCGAAGGATTCGGGACTCAATGTTTCTTTGATAAGAAATAAAATTACTGCTATTAACCGAGACAAACTTAATGTTTCAAATGTTAATCTTGGTACAGTTTTTCTGTATATTTTGTTAAAATGTGTTTTTTATCATTGAAAAGTAAAAAAAGTCGTTGAAACAAAAAAAAAATGAATCTACACTTTTACTCCCTTATTAAAGTATAATCGCCAAAAGGAACAGAAAAAGAACGCGCCACAGAGGGTGTTCCATCTTCTTTATACCCACAATAATTAGTCTCTAATCTGAACTGCACTTTTAGCTTTTGAACGCCGCCTTCAACGACAACTCTCATTGTAAATCTTGCATCTAAACAATCATCATCATTTGCCGGTTCGGTAAAAACCATTCGTAAGCGTTTTTCATCAGTACCACACTCCTCGCATACCGGATAACTCGTTTTTCGTATTCTTGTTATTGACCACATATTATAACTATTATATCCCGTATAATTGTTATTCAAACTGGCAAGTGTATTTACTTTTTCCACTCCGTTTTCTATATACTGGAATTCCCCCACAAGAAAGTCTTCATAGTATTTATTACCAACATTCATCATTTCCTTTTTTATAAAAGAAACTTTTAGGATAGTAGTCCCTTCCGTATAACTCCAGGTTCCCACAAACTGGTCAAAATAATGATCTACATCTTTATAATAGATTCCTTGAACTCCAAATTCAACAGAATCATCAAATAATCCCAATACAAGGTTCTGCGATTTACAATAAGTAAACATTAAACTTAGTACTATTGTTAAATATGCTGTTTTTTTCATACGTTTCATTTTTTTATTCATTACAAGGGGTTTCTTTTACCGGCTTATAAAACGTAGCCGGATCTTCGTTCAGTGTCAGTTCGTTCCACCCGATTTTGTCCGGATTCAATTCGTACAAGCCCATCCCCATATCATATTCTTTCATCAAAGATAAAAAGGTTTTTTCCAGAGTTGTTGAACCGGCTTCGCTACCATTTATTTTCTCATATTTTTTTTCAAGTTCTTTATAAAAATTACCATAACCATTACTTATAAAGATACTGAATTTCACCCAGTCTTTGATCTTAATAGCGTAAGTTCCATACACGCAGGTGAGGGTCAAAAAATAAACATGATAATCCTGTTGTGTCTTAGGACTTTTACTATGTTTTTTGGCCACGTCAAAAAGCCATTTCACATCACCATGGGAGAACATGGGAACAACACCCGTAGAAGGTTTAGGATGTGTATGGTAGGCTCCGTAGTAGTCGCCCCCAATGTAATCTCCCATTTTAATTTTATTTGGATCTTCAGAATCACTTTCAATGATGTGAGGCGGTTCGGTTGTGGTAGAGTTAGGAAATGTTTTAATGGCATAGCCCCATTCTTTTGTAGCATTTGTATAAGTTTCAAGGCTATTGATCGCTTGAAGCAAATAAGGTGTATTTAATATTTTTTGAAGTTCTGAACATGGTGTAATGGTAACTTCCACTTGTTCCAACTCCGGAACAGGTACCGTTACCACACCACCACAACCTTTACAGGTTTTCGGGTCTACCAAGCCGTCATCATAATCCTCATCGCCCGGTGTTCCGCCGGTGTTTCCGCCACCGCTA
>NZ_JBSEFI010000032.1:0-29722 GCF_053570605.1 Flavobacterium sp. U410 | reverse complement strand
AAAGAAGAAAGAAATCTTAACAAAAGATTGGTTGTGAATTCCTTTCAATTTTTTGTAGATTTACAGTATCGAATTACAACATGTGTATAACAGATTTAAAAGGAAAAGAAGTTGTGAATTCCTTTCAATTTTTTGTAGATTTACAGTATCGAATTACAACAGAAGAATATAGCGAAACGAACGCAGTACAGTTGTGAATTCCTTTCAATTTTTTGTAGATTTACAGTATCGAATTACAACAAAGAGAAGATTAAGTATTTTTTGGTGTCAGTTGTGAATTCCTTTCAATTTTTTGTAGATTTACAGTATCGAATTACAACTATCAGCAGACATTAACACGGCTTTCGCCAGTTGTGAATTCCTTTCAATTTTTTGTAGATTTACAGTATCGAATTACAACTAAGATTTCACGCACCTGCATGCTCTGTCCGTTGTGAATTCCTTTCAATTTTTTGTAGATTTACAGTATCGAATTACAACAGCATTAGCATTAGCAACCGCAGCCTCTGGGTTGTGAATTCCTTTCAATTTTTTGTAGATTTACAGTATCGAATTACAACCTGGGGCGTCGTGAATGATTTTTTTTGCCAGTTGTGAATTCCTTTCAATTTTTTGTAGATTTACAGTATCGAATTACAACATTCGTGCGGAAACAGCGTTAAAGCAGCAGGTTGTGAATTCCTTTCAATTTTTTGTAGATTTACAGTATCGAATTACAACTTAACAAATAATGCAATAAATTCTATTTCAGTTGTGAATTCCTTTCAATTTTTTGTAGATTTACAGTATCGAATTACAACTGAGACAGAAGAAGAACTAGAGCAGTTACTGTTGTGAATTCCTTTCAATTTTTTGTAGATTTACAGTATCGAATTACAACTTTAGATAAAATGCTAATAGCTATAGATGAGTTGTGAATTCCTTTCAATTTTTTGTAGATTTACAGTATCGAATTACAACGTTAAAACGTGCAACTCTTTTAAGTCAATTGTTGTGAATTCCTTTCAATTTTTTGTAGATTTACAGTATCGAATTACAACGGAAGAAAATCACATTTAGAATTGATTTGTGTTGTGAATTCCTTTCAATTTTTTGTAGATTTACAGTATCGAATTACAACAACACCTTTCCAATATACATATTCTAATGTGTTGTGAATTCCTTTCAATTTTTTGTAGATTTACAGTATCGAATTACAACAAATTTTTTACTTATTTAGTTTTGGCAATAGTTGTGAATTCCTTTCAATTTTTTGTAGATTTACAGTATCGAATTACAACTTAACGATGAGTTTATAATCATTACTATTAGTTGTGAATTCCTTTCAATTTTTTGTAGATTTACAGTATCGAATTACAACTAATTTTTCCAGTTCTATTAATTCATAAGAGTTGTGAATTCCTTTCAATTTTTTGTAGATTTACAGTTCTTAGAATTTTTTCAGCTTCTTTTTTCGTGTTGTGAATTCCTTTCAATTTTTTGTAGATTTACAGTATCGAATTACAACTTTCAGCGCAACCGGCAGAAGAACCCTATAGTTGTGAATTCCTTTCAATTTTTTGTAGATTTACAGTATCGAATTACAACATTTCAATTCCTGTATAACTAAAATCGTTAGTTGTGAATTCCTTTCAATTTTTTGTAGATTTACAGTATCGAATTACAACCAAATTACAGAGGTAGAGTTTATATTCATAGTTGTGAATTCCTTTCAATTTTTTGTAGATTTACAGTATCGAATTACAACTTTTCGTTCAATTGGATAGCTCCTTTATCTGTTGTGAATTCCTTTCAATTTTTTGTAGATTTACAGTATCGAATTACAACTTACGGTAAAAAATTCACTTTCGGTTTTCCGTTGTGAATTCCTTTCAATTTTTTGTAGATTTACAGTATCGAATTACAACCTCATCAAAATCCTAGGAAAAATAAGGGTTTTAAGAGTATAATCTACAAAGAAAAAATGATAAAAAATGCTTAATTCTGATTTTGAATTAAGCATTTTTTTAGTTCTATTAAAACAACTCTAACTGTTGGGGCATATTGGGTAAATTGGTTTCTTTTTTTGCAAAAAAGAGTTCCATTTGTCCGAATTGCTTATCGGTTATGCATAAAATACCAACCTTACCCTCCGTCGGTAAACTTTTTTTCACACGTTTTATATGAACTTCTGCATTTTCCTTACTGGGACAATGTCGTAAATAAATCGAAAACTGAAACATATTAAATCCGTCATCTAACAACGATTTACGAAATTTAGTGGCAACACTACGCTGCTTTTTGGTTTCGGTCGGTAAATCAAAAAAAACTAAAACCCACATAATTCTATACGCATTATACCGACTAAAGCTCATTACATCATTGGATAATGTATTATTCTACTTTCTCCCAAGAAACATTTACAAAGCGAACTGGTTGTTATGCTTAAAGCAGTCATTAACGGGCGTTGTAGTCCGTTAATGTAAACATCTTTTGTTGCCAATTGCAATAAATGCGCTTTGGCTTGTTTGTCTAAAACATGGGTGGCTTCAGGCTTTTGCATCCATTCAACGACCAATTGATCGACATACGGACGATAAGGTTCCATAATATCATCTGCCAAACAATAGGCATTGTACTTATTTCTGTGAAAAATACCAATGGTGGGATGCAAGCCACTACACACCAATGCGCGTGCTACCATACTTCGCAAAACAGCATATCCGAAATTTAAAAAATTATTAGGTGCATCGCCTTTTCGTTCGCGGGTAAAATCATCAAACAATTGTTTCCAATAATATTGTGCTGCGATACCTTCCATATTAGTGCTATCGCCTGATTTTACTTCGTTCATATACCTTAACAATGACTCGTGCTCTATATTAAGTTTGCGTAACACCTCTTTCTGTTGAAAAATTTTTGCTTCAACGGTTTGTTTCCACAGTTGTTTTCGTAAAGGTTCGGAACAATTAATTTGATGCTTCAAGCGTTCGGAATGTTCTACGTGCCCACTTATAGGAAGCATTAAACCCAATGGCAAATGACTTTCATCGCAACTAATAATAGCTACATTTTGTTGTTGTAACAGCAGAATTATTGGGTGCGAGAGGGTAATTTGCGGATGATCTAAAACCACGAAACCTAAATCTTCTATGGGTGCAGATCCTTTTACTTCTTTAGTATCGGGATCTATAATTTGAAGTTGATTGTCTTTTAGTTTTAAATAGACCGGATTGCCTATGTAAATGGTTCGTTTGAGCATACATTTAAAAATTTAATATTCTCCCACTTTAACGATATTGCCTAAATGATTGAGACGGACTTTGATAATATCCTTTAGTAAATTACAACTTTGAATATGAATAAACGCAACATTTTTCATTTCTTTTTTATCATCTACCGATGTCTCCAAATGATGTCTAAACATATAATTCTTTGTCGCCAATTTCTGCACTCTAAACAAATTCGGGCTAATCAATTTCTTATTTTTTGGGTCTAATAAATCGATTTCGTTCGGATTAAATCCAGTTTTTTCATTCGGGAAAATGAAATATTCATTTTGTTTCATTGTAAACAAAAATTGCCAACCTAAACCTTGATTGTAACTCTTATCAATTATAGATTCCCCTGCATTTACTAACTGAACGGCATCAAATAATGACACGACCCTTTCTTGTAAATTTCCTTTTTCGTCTCGGTAAATGGCAACGTGATGATTATTTCCGGTGCTTACAAAATCTACAGGAATTCTTTTTCCATTTTCATCTAAAATTTCATTGCCAAGATGATCTTTTTTGTAATGCAAAAATTCAGCATTTTTCACTCCGGAAATTGTTACTCTTTTTACTGAAATCCCTTTGGCTTCGTTAAGCCAAATCGGATTTTTCTCTAAATCGGAAAATGCTTTTTTCGGGTCGTTTCCGAATTCTTTTAAACGATTAAATAAGATTCTTTTTATTCCCTCATCCAATATTTTTTCAATGGTTTTTACATCTTTAAAATTGTCGGGCGTAATCTCTTTTCGGATGGAATAATCTTCTTCCAGCCAAGTCAGCTTTACAATTTCAGGAAGCATTTCGGTTTTTTCGTTATTTAGATAAATCGGATTTTTACTCAAAGCATTTTTTCCTGCAAAGGCTTTTTTCGGATCATTACCATTTTCTGAAAGTCTTTGAAGTAACAACTTTTTATAAATAGGATTGGCTACTTTTTGAATGATTGTTTCATCAAATTTCGCACTTACTTTTTCTTCTTTATTGACGTAATACTGATATTTTCCATAGACGGTTTCTTTGTGCAACTGACCTCTCGGCGTGAGTTCGACTTTGATTTTTTCGCCGTTTTTTGTCTTTGTTTTGTTCTTGTTTTTGGTAACTACTTTATTTTTTGCTTTGTGAGAAACCAAAACGTTTTCCAAATGTTCTTTGGCTAATTCTCTGAAATTCGGAATAGGTAAATTGAATACTCTCTTTTTATTTCCGTCCTCATCATAAATCCAAGTTGTTTCTTTATTTTCTATACTAACTATCGCATGATGTAGTTTATGATTCTCATCTTTTCTGGCATTTAAAAAATTAAGAAATTGAATATGACTTTGCTTGGTAAACGCAACCGTTAAAGCATCCATTGCATGATGGCGATGATCGTTTCGTTTGCTCCAATCCACAATTCTTTCTTTGAAACTACCGTCTTTTTTCTGAACCTTTTCGGTTAAGCCTAAAGTTTTGAATTTCTCAAAATTAAGCTCCTGCATAATGTTGATCAAATCCCAATCTTGACGTAATTTATCGGTTACACTACCCGTTGTAGGAGTAACCACACGACATATTTCATACAAAAGATTTCTTGCTTTTTTGGCGATGTATTGACTGTCGCGCAAATCTCTGTCGATGAAGCCGTCACCGATTTCAGATTCTTGTTTTAGTAATTTTTGATATTTGGCTTTTGTAATTTTTTTCTCTTTAAATAAAGTTTCTACAATTGATTTGTATTTCTCATAACTTTCGGGAGATTTATTGGCCATATAATCATTTGCCGTTTTGTTTCCTTTGTCTAAATTGGCTTGTCTCGGAACCAAAACTTTGTTGGAAAAACTATCGTCAAATACTTTAGATTGGGCAATTATATGGTCTATATCATAGTTTTTGCTGTACAATTTTTCGTAGTTAATTTTTTCATCTGTGTACAAATCTTTGAAAGCATTAAAAGCCAATTCCTGGTATAGTTTGTAACGAACAATATCGTTTTTGCTTGGATTTTTGATATGCGGAAAATCTTTTATAATCGTATTTCTGATTTTATCATTTTCAATTTTCGAAGCATTGATATTCGTTGTCATTTCAGCTCGCTCTTTGGTATTTTTCTTCAGTTCGCGAGCCAATTCAATACGAATTTCATCAAACTTAAAATATTCGATAATGTTTCCGTTTTCATCTTTCTTGCTGTTGGTTTCGATGATGGTGTTGACAACATTCACCAATTGATTCAATATTTTTTCCACAACAGGATTTCTCAAACTATTTTTTTTGAGTAATTCCAATTGATTTTTTAAAGGGCGAGTGGCAATTTCTTCTTTGGTTAAAGAGGATACTGAATGTTTATATCCTGCTTGCAAACACGCTTTATCATAATGCAATTCTTTGATGAAAGGATAAATTTTTCGCATCGCTTTTGTACTCAAATTCCCATAATCATCAGAAAAAGCAACGTTTGCCAAAATCTGTGAATGTTCTTTTTTGAAACCAAATTTTTCTTCTAAAAGTCGAAACAACGTATCATTTCCGGTTTTAGAATCGTCTTCCTGATATGAATATAGCAAATGCCAAAGTTGATAGGAAGCTTGTTTTTCGAAATCTTTTCCATCCAATTCCGCATCGAAATCCAAAATTTCGGTTTTGATATTCAGCACTTCAAAAATGCGTTTCACCATTTCTTTAATTTCGGAAGCGGAAGCTTTTAGCTCAGAAACATCAATATCATCTTTTCCTTTTAGTTTCAGTAAATCTTCATCATAACCTTCCAATTCAAGGATTTTCAGATAGGCATCAAATAAAGCTTTATTGGTTCTGTTGCCTTCTAATTCAGAATAATTTATTTCCCAATCAGCAGATTTATAACCCAAAAGTTCAATGATTTTTACTGACTTCAGATTTCCTTTGATATTTAATTCATCAAATAATTTTTGTTTGGTTTCCAAATCGAAAACAAAAATTTCCTTTTCTTCATCGAATAATGTAGGTTCAATATCTTTTTTTACGGTTCTTTTCCTACTTCCTTTTTTTCTAACCAAAACATTATTCAAAACCTGCCAGATTTTAAATTCCTGAAACAAAGGCGAAGATTTCGGAGCAACTTTTAGACCGATGATTCTCTTAATTTTTTGTCCGTTTTTTTCGATTTCAATTTCTTTACTTTCAAATTCACAAAAACTCACCAAACCTTTCTGAGACTTCAATTTTCGTTGGTAAAAAATAATAATATCACGGATTTCGGTTTTTAATTTTTCAGTCAATTCAGGATGAAATTTTGTTTGCGTTTCCCATATTTTTTCAAATTCATCTAAATAATCTTGTCGATAGAAAACCTGGTTTTTTAATCTCGTATGCGGATTTTTCTCTAATTGTTCATATAAATATTGTCCAACTGTTTGGTTATTGAAATACAGTTCTTTGCTTCGGTCGCTGATTGCTCCCAAATATCCACTGGAATTGTTCAAATTATTATTGATTTCCGTAATTACATAGGCAACTTCTTCTTTTTCTAATTGTTTATCAACCGCTTCACTTCTCCACAAGTAGGCTTGCAATTTTTTCTCTTCTCTCGATTTTGCTTTATTTTCGGCAGTATTGAAACTATATTTTGACCAAAACATCGCAGATGTCGCACGTTGACCTTTTCCTTTTAATTCTTTGTAAAATTCATCCGTTAAAATTTCGGGATAAAATTGTTTCTGAAAATTCCAAACTTGATCAAATTCTGCTTGCAAATCCGAACGGTAAAAATCCGGTAAATACTTTTTTCCATCTTTTAATAACTGAAATGCCAATTGCCCCGGAGTTAAATTTTCCTCGTACAGTCTTTTCGCAACTGCCATTCCGTCTATGATTTGACCTTCATCTTCATTTTTGGCTTTGCGGCTACTTTTGTAACCACGCTTTTTATTAATGGCTAAAAAAACTCTCGCCAATTCTTCTTTTTCAATTTTTTCAACCGCAGATTTTGCTCTGAAAAAATAGGTGGAATGCGTTGTATTTTTGCCATTTTCAGCAAGAACAGTTTCTTTAGTAATGATATTGGCTTTCAATAAAACGTCAATTAAATTTTTCCTTCTGTCTTGGTAGCGGTCGAGATTTCGTCTTGCTCCGCGTTTCAAAGTTCTATCAGCATTTACAGAAACCGGTTTTCCTTTTTCGAAATTGGTTTGTTCGTCCGTTGTCAAAGGATTTACACGTACTCCGATTTTTTTAATAGAAGATTGTTCGGGAGAATTACCTTCAATAATATACGCAAATCCGATTGATGTTGTACCGAGATCCAGACCGAGAATGTTTTTACTCATAGTTTTTATTGATATTATTTAAGTATTTTGGTTTTGAATTGTTTTCAAATTTATTCATTTAATATTAAATAACAAATCCTCATCAAAAAAATACTTGTTTATTAATTTTCATTTTATATCTTTGCAGGGCAATGAGATCAAAATTTATAATCTCAATCACATTAGAGTTACAAAAAATAGAATATTTTCTCATTAATTATATTTTATACATTGTATTGCAAGCAAAGGGAGAAGAATAATATATCATCAATTAAACACTAACGTTTTTCAATAAAAAAACAAGTATTTCATTTGATGAGTTGTGAATTCCTTTCTATTTTACTCCCTTTGTTTTTTATTAATTATAGTCCTAATAACTTATGTGTACCAAAAACACATTATTTATCTTAAATAATAAGCTCTCTATTAATTTTATAAATATATTAAGAAAAAAAATATAATTTTTACGGATTTCCTCATTGTTTTGATATTTTTTTCTTGTTATATTTGTTCTCGAAAGGAATTCACAATAAGGATTATTCCGTTGTGAAAACATTTAGCGCCTCGACTATCTTCGGGGCATTTTTATTTTAAGATGTAGTGTTTAGGAGATCACGATAAAAAGCAAGTAGATATTTATTCCCAATTTTATTTGTATTTTTAAAACAAAAACATGAATCCTACGATACGATTGTCTTCCATACTCGATAACGATTTCTATAAATTTACCATGCAAAATGCGGTGATAAAATTGTTTCCGTATGCCAAAGTGCAATACCAGTTTATCAATCGGGGACAACATCCTTTTCCGGAAAATTTTGGAACGCATTTAAGAGAAGCTATTCAAGAGATGACTCATTTGAAATTGACTTTGAAAGAAAAAGAGTTTTTAAAAGTTAATTGTCCCTATTTAGATCCAACTTATTTAGATTTTTTACAAGGGTATCAGTATGATCCATCAGAAGTTACCATTACACAAATGGGAACAGAGGTTTCGGTTGCTATAGAAGGGTATTGGTACCGAACCATACTTTGGGAAGTGCCAATCATGTCGCTCATTAGTGAATTGTATTATGAATTAACACAGCAGGTGAGAGCGGATGATGCTAAAGTAATAGCAACGGTTTCAAAGAAAGTAGCGGCTTATAAAGCTCTTGGAATAAAATTTGCTGATTTTGGAACCCGTCGCCGACATTCTTTCTCAGTTCAGGATTTGGTGGTGCAAACCTTGCAAAAAGAAGGAAACGGAACTTTTATGGGAACAAGTAATGTACATTTAGCTATGAAATACCAAACGAAGCCTATCGGGACTCACGCACACGAATGGTTTATGTTTCATGCTGCCCGTTATGGTTACAAAATGGCAAATACGATGGGATTAGAACATTGGGTAGATGTATACCGAGGCGATTTAGGAATAGCATTGACCGATACGTTTACCACTGATGTTTTCTTTGATCAGTTTGATAAAAAATTTGCAAAACTCTTTGATGGTGTTCGCCACGATTCCGGAGATGCTGTAGCATTTGGAGAGAAAACAATAGCACATTATCAAAAATTAGGCATTGATCCTTTGACTAAGACTATCATTTTTTCGGACGGTCTGAATTATGAAAAAGTAGAACGAATAGCAAATCATTTTAAAGATAAAATTGGGCTTTCTTTTGGTATAGGAACCAATTTAACGAATGATGTGGGCTTAAAACCTATGAATATTGTCATAAAAATGATTCAAGCTTTACCGGAAGACCAACAATGGACAGGTGTCATAAAGCTTTCCGATGAACCTCATAAACATACAGGAAAAACGGAAGATATAGAACTGTCTAAGCGTTTGTTACATATAAATTAAATTTTATCGTGGGCAATTAAGGTTTGCTTGAAAAATATACCGAACGAATAGACTATTACACATTATATAGAGGAAAAAAAGTGCTATAAAGTATAAAAATTAGGTAGAAATAGTTACTTTTGTCCCGATTTTTTAATACCGAACTTAGATCATGGTAAAAGATTTATTTGAAAGAATTCAACAAAATAAAGGTCCTCTAGGAAAATGGGCTTCACAAGCAGAAGGATATTATGTATTTCCTAAGTTAGAAGGTGAGTTAGGACCTCGCATGCAATTTCACGGAAAAAATATTTTAAACTGGAGTTTGAATGATTATTTAGGATTAGCGAATCATCCGGAAGTGCGTAAAGCAGATGCTGAAGCGGCACAACAATGGGGAGCAGCGTATCCGATGGGTGCTCGTATGATGAGTGGGCATACTAAATACCACGAACAATTAGAAAATGAATTAGCAGCATTTGTTCACAAAGAAGCGGCTTATTTATTGAACTTTGGTTACCAAGGAATGGTGTCAATTATTGATGCTTTGGTTACTAAAAATGACATTATTGTTTATGATGTAGATTCTCATGCGTGTATCATTGATGGCGTTCGTTTACACATGGGGAAACGTTTTACGTACAAACACAATGATTTAGAAAGTATGGAAAAAAACCTTCAGAGAGCTACTAAAATGGCTACTGAAACTGGAGGAGGAATTTTATTCATTACTGAAGGAGTTTTCGGAATGCGTGGTCAACAAGGAAAACTAAAAGAAATTGTTGCCATGAAAGAAAAATACAATTTCCGTTTGTTAGTAGATGATGCTCATGGTTTTGGTACTTTAGGAAAAACAGGTGCTGGAGCAGGTGAGGAACAAGGTTGTCAAGACGGAATTGATGTCTATTTTTCAACTTTTGCCAAATCAATGGCAAATATCGGAGCTTTCGTAGCAGCAGATAAAGATATTATCGATTACTTAAAATACAATTTACGTTCGCAAATGTTTGCTAAAGCGTTGCCGATGATTCAAACAATTGGTTCATTGAAACGTTTAGAGTTATTACGTAATTCATCTGAAATTAAAGATAAATTATGGGAAAACGTAAATGCTTTACAAAACGGATTAAAGAGTAGAGGTTTTAATATTGGTGATACAAATACTTGTATTACACCGGTATATTTAGAAGGGTCAATTCCTGAGGCCATGGTAATGGTTAACGATTTACGTGAAAATTATGGTATTTTCTTGTCGATTGTAGTTTACCCGGTAATCCCTAAAGGAATTATCTTATTGAGAATGATCCCTACAGCGTCTCATACACTACAAGATATTGAAGAAACATTAGCAGCATTTGAAGCTATTCGTGAAAAATTAGTAAACGGTACTTACAAACAAATTGCAGAAGCAAATGTTGTAGATATGGAAAAATAGTTTTTCCTGAGAGAAAAGAGTAAAAAGCCACTTGTTTACAAGTGGTTTTTTGCTTTTCGGAAACTAAAAAGACATTTTTACAAAGTTTTCTACTTTTTTTATTAAAGTTGTGTTAAATTTGAAAGAAAAAAATTAAACACGATGAAAAAGAAGTTAAATGAATACAGATTAGAAATTCTACTTCTGGTACTATATAGCGCTTTAGGCTCTTTATTATGGTATTTGATTTTTATTATCTGATTACTCTGGTAAATAAAGCCAATAGGTCTTCCGATTTATCTGTCGATACCGGGATTTCAATTTGATTTTGTAAGGTAACCGTTCCTCCATCCGATTTGCTATAACTTATGATATATTCTGTGTTGATAATGTACGATTTATGACATCTGAAAAACACATTATATTCTTTTAAACTTTCCTCAAAATTCTTTAAAAATCGGCTAGTAACCATTTTTTTTCCTGAAGTTAATACAATTTGAGTATAGCTATTATCTGCCTTTAAATATAAAATTTCCGATGGTGCAATCATGATCAGGTTATTACCATCAGGAATAGCAATTTTAGATTCTTTTTTCAACTGCTCTGAAACCTGAATGATTCCGTTAAACGGATTCGAATGTTTTCTGGTAAATCGTTCAATAGTCGCTTTTAATTCATCTGAATCAATAGGTTTTAGTAAATAATCAATGGCAGAGGTTTTGAATGCTTGTATTGCATATTGATTGTAAGCGGTGGTAAAAATGATAGCAAAATTCATTTCGTTTTCATCAAAGAAATTCACGATTTCTAAACCATTGTACTTTGGCATTTCGATATCTAAGAAAACTAAACTCGGTTTGTGTTTTCGAATCGCAATTACACCTGAGGGCAAATCGTCACAAACAGCAACAATTTCTACTTGTGGTGCTACCATTTCTAAAACACCTTTTAAATAAATTTGGGCTCTGTTTTCGTCTTCAATTATAATAGCTTTAATCGTTTCCATTTCCATTACAGTTCTATTTTAATGGTTACTTGAGTTCCGTTGCTTTCTTCGTCATTATTGTACAGGTCAGTATATTCGACGGTAATTTTATATTGGTCTTTATTTAGTAATTGTATGCGTTCTAAATTAGCTTTTGTGGCAAAAGATTTGGACTTATTAGCATTTAAACGGTTCAATTCAGCGGATTTTACCCTTCCAATTCCATTATCTTTAATGACTCCGATAAGCGTATTTTGGTTTTCCAATGAAAAATCAATGGCTAATTCCTTGTATTTTAAACTATGACTCAAACCGTGTAAAATGGCATTTTCTACATACGGTTGGTACATCATAGTCGGAATTTTAATTTGCTCCCAATTTTGGATATTATGAGAATTGATAGCAAAATGTAAATCTTTAAAACGCATTTGCTGCAATTCCAAGTAGAGTTGTAGTGATTCTATTTCTTCTTTTAAACTAATGGTGTCAACATCTGAAAATTCTAAAATCTTACGTGTCAGTTTAGAAAATTTGGATAAATATTGAGAGGCTTCTTTGGTCTCATTCGTAAAAATATAGGACTGAATATTATTAATAGCATTGAAAAAAAAGTGTGGGTTCATTTGAGATTTAATCAACTGTAAGCGCGATTCTTTTAGGTTGTTTTCTAAAGTCAATTGGGCAACCTTAGCTTTATTCTTCTTCGTAATCTGGTGCAATTTAATTCGGTATATACAATACACAATTACCAAAACAAAAATTATAATCAAGGTTACAAACCACCATCTTTTCCAAAAAGGTAATAAAATCGTAAAATGTTCCGTTTCGGTTGAAAAAATGGGTGAATTAGTTTTTCGGTCAAAAATTTTGAACCCAATAACATAATTACCAGATTGTAGTTCAGGTAAAATAATAGAGTCAGCATTACTCTCAAATCGAAATGCTTTTCCATTGATATAATAGTAGAAATCATATTCATTCAAAATATCAAAGTTGATAATGTCAAAATGAATAGTAACAGAATTGTAGTTATAAGGAATTTTTGTAAAGGTATCTTTTGTAAAAGCTTCTTCATTAAAAGAAATAGAATTGATATTAATTTTAGGTAATTCCTTAAACTGAATCTTGTTCTCTAATGGGATTTGAATTAACTTTTTATGAGTTATTAAAAATAACTGGTCATCAATAATTTCAAAATCAATAATATTATGAAAAGAGCCTATGCTATTTAGTTTTTGAAGTTTGTTTTTTTGAAGCTCGAAGATGGCGTCTTTAGAAGATAAATAACAATGATTTTGATAAACTTTGATGTTTTTGAAAACTTCTTTTTCGTTTAAAAAATGAATGTCATTACGAATTTTGTAAAACACTTTTCCATTGTTGGTAACACCCCATAAAGTATCATTAGTAAAAGCAATTCTTTTGGCAAAGATGTCTTGTTTTTCGTGTTGAATTTCACGTACGGTATTTTGTTGGTCAATGCTAAACAAACCTTTATTGGTTGCAATAAAAAGCGTTTGATCTTTAGGTGAATAGCTGCACGATTTGGCTCGTAAGTTTTCAATGGTATTGTTTCGATTGACCTCTTCCTTAGTAATAGTTTGTAAATCTACTTTTCCGGCATACCCTGTTGATGCAATACCGACAAGAGTATCATTAATTTTGGTAATATCTTTTACTGAAGTATAGTTGTGATACATTTTATTTTTGGAAATATCCTGTGCATAAAACCCGTTGCCGGTAAAGAAATTCCAATTGGAAAAAGAATTAAAATCGAGGAAAAGAATGTGATTATTTTCTTTAGTATCAAAAAAGAGCTTGGCCTCAAGATTAGGTGAATGCTTATAGATTTTACCACTATTAGTTCCGGTATAAATGATTCCGTTCTTTTGAGAAATACTGGAAAATTCATCATTAGGCAACGAAAATTCTTTGCTTAATAAATCTTTAATGACATAAATTCCATTAGTTGGCGAACCTATCCAAATAAAATTATTAGAATCTTTAGTATAACTCGAAACATTTTTATCGATTAAAAAATGAAAATCGGCTTTAGGTTGTAATTCATAATCTAATTGATAAATGCCATTTTTGGTAAAACACCAAATTTCATCCTTCAGTAAATACACATTTTGAAGCGTTTCCGGCAAAGCCAAAACATTTTGGGTAACAATTCCCAAAGTGTTTAAAAGAATAAAAGGAGTTTTAGGCTGACTTCTATCGGCTATGGCAATAAACTTATCGTTTGCAAAAGTAATTAGTGATTTAAAATCGTTTTGAAGACTGATGATCTTTTCGGTAGTTTTCTTTTTAAGATGATAACGATAAATGGTTTCGTCACCATAATACAACCAATCGTCTAAAATTTGACAAAAAACAAAAGAACTTCCTTTAATTAGAATATTCTGTTTTAGTGTTTTTAAATCAATTTGCTCAATTCCTTGGTCTACAACTCTAAACAAAGAATTTTTGTTCATGGCATAGGATTTGAAACCCGAACTTTCTGCGGAAGCTAATTGCTTTAAGCTATCGTTTTCGGTATAAAAGAAATAGCCATCAAAAGTTTGGTACCAAATTCTTCCCAGATGATCTTCTTTTATATACGATCCTGACTTCGAAAGACTACAATCATTATCAAATAATTTAAAAGATTTTCCATTAAATCGAAGCAATCCTATTTCAGAAGTACACCAAATATAACCTTTGGAATCTTTATAAATGTCATAAATGTTTTCGGAAGGTAAACCCGATTGCGAATTGATATTTTCAAAGAAAACGCCTTGCGCCTGTAGAGAAACGCAAATAGAAAGGAGAATGATTTTGAAAATGTAATTTTTCACAAATAAGGTTTTTGCAAATGTAATTGATAAAGTTAGTTTTAAAATAGCGTTTCACAAACTCAAATGCATGTTTCACCTTATTTCTATCTTTTATTTCGTATGAAAACCATCACTTTTGCCTTGTTAAGTGATAATTATAAAAATAAATTAGTATGAAGTTTAAAGTATTTTTAGCAGCACTTTTGCTGACAAGCAGCTTACAATCTCAGGCTCAATTAGGAGATTTGTTGAAAAATAAATTAGCAAAAAAGAAAGAGAAAACAGAAAAATCTAGTGAGTCTAAAGAATCTAAATCCGATTCTAAAGCTAAAAAAAGCAAAAGCCCTTTAACCGTTCAGGTTCAAGAAGCGTTAGAGAATTTTAATTACGACGGAACTTTAACGGTAAAAAATGAAGATTGGAATAAGAATGAAGAAGTAAAAGATGCCAAAAAGATTTCGGGATATTATTATATGTATTCGCCAGTTTTTAATACGGTTGAAAAAGTTTTTGTTCGTTGGAACGATTACACGTATAAAAGTGAATCAAGAACTTTTCCAGGAATGAATGTGGTAACTTCAATTTGGACAAAAGAAAGTGCCGATAAATCCTATATGCGATACGATTTATATCCTTACGAAAGTAATTTGTTAAGCGCTCACGGTTTGTTGTATCAAATTACACCGGGTAAAATTTTAAGTCCAGAGCAAGATATGTTTGTATTGAATTATCCAAGAAATATGCGCGATGATAAAGGTTGGATTAAAAATAATTATGACTTAAATACACAAGAACCTTACCCTGATAGTAGATTATCGTATGACATGGCAAACGAAGTAAACGGATTTTTAAAAGAACCTAAAAAAACGTTATTGATATTAGTTAAAGATATAAAACAATTAGAAGGTTTAACAGGTAAAAAGTTGATAGAAACAATAGAGAAAAAATACATTCCAAAAGAATATTTCTCCATGGCTGCAGCAGCAAGAGCTGGAAATCAAGCAAAACCAAAAGGAACAACTTCTGGCGAATTTTATACAACAAAAGAATGGTATAACACTGCAAAAGCAGGCTTAACGAATGATTTATCGGCTGGAAAAACAATTAAGTATGGATATGCTCCAAATGCAGGTTGGTTTACAACAGTTCATGCTATTACAGGTGTTCCATTATATCAATCAGCTACGTATTGGTTTGTTGTAGAGCGTTCTCCAGAAGCTATGAAAAAGGATGTAAGAGGAAAGTATTATTTAATAGGAGCTAATTTAAGAAGAAAATATAACGGATCAGGTTACGATAAGCCTTATTATAACGGTTATTCATTTGCTGACCAAGATTTAACCGATGCAGAGTTTACAGAGTTTAAAAAGATGGCAGTAAAGTAATCCTAAACTGATTTTTATTTTCACAAACTCAAACAAGGGTTTCACCATGTTTCAAAAGAATTTCATTACATAAAACAAGACTTTTGCTGAAAAATAAATCCATTTATTATGAAGAAAATTTTACTTTTTTTAGTGTTAACTAGCTTGAATTTAGTGGCACAAACGCCTATTTGGCATTATACATTTGATGGTAATTCATCACCAGTAAACCCTCAAGGGAATTATGGAGGTTCATTATTTAAAGTTTCCGGAGGTACTACAAATGCTTCAAATTTTGGAATGGATCGTTTTGGTAATCCAGAAAGCAGTTTGCGTGTGGAAAATGATGGTAGTGGTAATTTCTTGTATTACACAAATCTTGCTAATTTACCACAAGGTAACAACCCAAGAACATTTTCTTTTTGGGTAAGATACAAAAATACAGGAGATAAACGTATCTTTTTATACGGTGGTAACACAAACGATAATATGTATGGTATGAGTGTAGGAACTTCTACTATAATACAATACATAAACACATCTCTAAGCCAATCAACTCAGTTTGTTAATTCAGATTATCCTCATTATGTATCCCTAAATTCTGCCGATAGCGATGCTTGGATACATTATACGGTTACCTCTAATTCTTCTGAAACAAAAATTTATAAAAACGGTGTTTTATTGGATACTCATGCAATAACACTTACAACTTATGGAACTAATTTAAAATTTGGTTTACCAAATTTAGATGATAACACACCAGTAGCAGGTTCTTTTTTACTTGATGATTTTAAGATCTATGATCAAGTTTTAACAAATAGTCAAATTAAGCAACTATATGCCGATGCAATGGCATTTGATGCAACAGATTTAGTTGCCTACTATGGTTTTGATGGTAATTTGAATTGTGCAAACAATGCCCAATACAATTTAACCGCAAGTAATCCAGCAGATAATTATTATGTTACCGGAGTTATTGGACAAGCAAGAGAATTTACAAGTAATGCTGCTTATAATGATATTTTGGGGCAAGTAATTGATAATAATGAATTTACTATTATGGTGTGGGAAAAAAGAAATGCTGCACAAAGTTCAACTGATTATGCAACTATTTTTGAATTAGGAGGTTCGCTTTATGCAAGACGAAGACAAAGTAATTTTAAAACAGGCTATGCCGATAGTCCCACAACTTGGGTAGGAGAGGGTTCAACAATAGAAAATCCATACAATCAATGGGTGCATCATACTATTACAGTTAAAAATAATGGGGGCTATTTTAATGCCGTATATTATAGAAATGGAGAGTTATTATCACAAACAGTTTCTTCTTCAACTTCATTTCATATGTTTTTTAATAAATTTGTTTTTGGTGGAGGGATTGATGGAAATGGAGTTTTACATAGTGGTAAATACATTAAATATGTAAATTTAGACGAAGCCTATATTTATAATCGTATTTTGTCCCAACCTGAGATTTTAGCAACTATGTATCGCACCACATTGCCATCAGTTTTGTCAAGTGCTAACTTCGAATTAAAAGAAATTAGTTTATATCCAAATCCTACCAATTCAATGTTTACCGTTGAAGTTCCAAATGATACAGTAAAAACAGTTTCAGTGGTAGATGTTATGGGTAAAGTTGTAGTAACTTCAAATGTAACAACAGTTGATGTTTCTAATTTAGCTTCTGGAATTTATATAGTAAAAGTTGAAACCGTTTCAGGTAAAATAGGTGTCCAAAAATTAATAAGAAAGTAATGTAGCTTTTTATAGCGATATTATATTTTAAGTTTGGTAACGAAAAATGAGGACAATTGTCCTCATTTTTTATTTTTTCTTACCTTTCTTGTTTTTATTTTTTGCCTTCTTGGTGGTTTTGTATTTGGTTTTGTCTATCGCGTTATACTGCTGAGGTTGATCCCCGTAATATTCTAATTCTACTTGTCGAGATACACCTAAATTGACACTTGCAAACAGAGAAGGAAGGCTTACACTTACTTGCCAGTTTCCATTGTCATAATAAATATACGTTCCTTTTTGCATGTCATAATACATGTTTTGATCCGGAAAATAAATATGTCTTGTTTTAGCACGATAACCATGTGCCGGAGCCCAAGGTGGCGGACCTTGAGAAAAAATATCTTGCGTAAAAAATAATGCAAAAACTACAGTTAATACGACTATTATTGTATTTGATTTTAAAGATTTCATAGCGCTATAATTTTTAAAGTTTAGAGAATCAATGGCAAGAGTTATGCCAAAATAATTTATCTATTGCGGTACTTCGTCAAAATTAATCATCCAATTGATGCCAAATTGATCAACGAACATCCCAAAATAAGCCCCCCAGAAAGTAGTCTCCATTGGCATAATAACTTTTCCACCATTAGATAATCCGCTAAATAAACGATCCGCTTCTTCACGACTACCAGCATTAATAGAAACCGAAAAGTTGTTTCCAAAAGTGACGTTACCACTAAAAGAAGTACTGTCACTTCCCATTAAGATAGTTTCTTTACTGATGGGTAAACTAACATGCATAATTCTTTCACCTTCTTCCGGACTTAGAGGAGGATGGTCTTCACTTTGTGGCATATCTTTAAACTTACCAATGTAGCTAAATTCGCCGCCAAAAACGGATTTATAGAAGTTAAACGCTTCTTCTGTATTACCATTAAAAGTTAAATACACATTTACTGTTGCCATAGTTATTGATTTAGTTTTTTGTTTACAAACAATATTTTTTAAAATTATTCAAAATGCTTTGCCAGCCATCGCGCTGTAAATAAATAGAATTCGTACTTTCAGGCTCAAAGCTGCATAAAATTAATATTTTGTCATTAAAGGAAATGAATTCAGTGTGTACTTTCCGTTTGTCTTCCAAGTAAAATCCTAATTCTTTAAAAGGAGCAATATCGGTATACGTTCCTATTAAGTCAAATTCCATACTTCCGTCTTTAGCTGCCATGGTATAAGAAAACTGTTTTCCGATTTTTAAATCATTAACCGCTTTGGGACAATGCCAATCATCTGAAGCAAAATTCCAATTTACAATATGCTCAGGAGAGGTATACTTTTCCCAAATCTCTTCTATGGATTTATTGAGTAAGGTTTGAACCGTAATTGCTTTTACTTTTCCATTTTCAGCATCTTGTTTCACTAATTCCAATGCTTTTGGGAATTTCTCATTGAAATAGTCTTGCCACTTTTCGTCTAAAGTCAAATTGACATTCAGAGTAGTTTGTCCGTTTTCTTCTATTAAAGCATAGCTTTCTTCTGAACCTAACCATTCATTTTTTACTTCTTGTTCAATAGTGTCTTTTACTTCACCTTGATGTAAAAAAGTTATTTTTTTATTGGGAATTATTTCCGAAATTATGGAAAACATCCCATTTCCTTCAGGGGATAAAAAATGTATTTTGCTTCCTTCATTCCAATCAGAAAGAGCAAAAGAACCTTCATAAAAAACACTTACCCAGTTTTCATAATTGCTTTTATTCCAAAGAGAAAACCAGACTTTTTCTGCAGGTGCATTTATAGTCGTGGAAAATGAAACTTGCGTCATACCTTAAATTTTAGAAATATAAAGCTACGATTTTATATTGAATTTACGAACTACAGCTCAGCATAGAACAGCCAATTTTAGTTCGAGCCCAATCGGGCCTTTTGGCAAACCACTGTTCTTGTTCGGGTTGTTCTTCGTATGGGGATTTCAACAACTCATACAAATTGTGAACTAATGAGTAATCGTCTTTTTCAGCCGCTTCAATAGCTAATTGTGCCATGTAATTACGCAAAACATATTTAGGATTCACTTTGTTCATTCCTTCTTTACGTTCGTTATCGCTTTTAGTTTCTTGTTGCAGACTATTCAAATATAAGGAAAGCCAAAAATGCCAAGTTTCCAAAACCGCTTCTTTCAGTTCGTCGGGTTGATAAAAAGCAGACATGATTTTCTGTAAAGCTTCCGCTTCGGTGTCGTTTTTAGAAACATTAGCCAACAAACGATAAAAGATAGTCATATCGGTTTCAGTTTCCTGAAGTGTGATAAACAACTGATGAATCAGGTTCTCATTTTCTTTAGAAACTATCGTAAGTCCTAATTTGTCCAACATCATGTTATTAAAATCCGTTTGAAATGTGGTATGGAAGTTTTCTAAAATTTGTTCTAAAGGTTTTACATCTTCAATCAGTAAGTATAATGCGTTGGCCAACTGTAGTAGATTCCATAACCCAATATGCGGTTGGTTGCCGAAACGATAGCGTTTTCCTTGCGCATCGGTCGTATTGGGTGTCCAATGAGGATCATAATCTTCTAACCAACCATACGGACCATAGTCAATTGTAATGCCGTGAATCGACATGTTATCGGTATTCATCACGCCATGTACAAAACCAACGCGTTGCCAATGAATAAGTAGTTCTTTTGTTTTGTTTGCAATTTCCTGAAAGAAAGCAATATATTTCTCTTTTCCATCAGTCTTTATATAGCAAAAGTGTTGTTCAATGCAATAATCGGCTAAAAGTTTGAGATTAGGAATATCATTTCGCGAAGCAAAAATTTCAAAGTTTCCAAAACGAATAAAACTAGGTGCCACTCGACAAACAACAGCTCCTTTTTCGTAGGCCGCATTTCCGTTGTATAAAATGTCTCGTAAAACCGTATCGCCGGTTTCCATTACCGAAAGCGATCGAGTAGTGGGAACGCCCAAGTGATACATCGCTTCGCTACACAAATGTTCTCTAATTGAAGATCGCAACACGGCAAGTCCGTCGCCCCGACGCGAATACGGCGTTTGTCCGGCTCCTTTGAGTTGAACCATCCAATTCTTATCTTGATGTTGAACTTCAAACAAGTTTATGGCACGACCGTCGCCCAATTGTCCCGCCCATTTTCCAAATTGATGTCCGCCGTAACACATGGCAAAAGGTTGGGTGTTTTCCAATACTTTTTGTCCCGAAAAGACAGCGGTAAAGGCTTCAGAAGTACAGTTTTCTTTGGTAAGTCCTAGCAATTGAGCCACTTCAGTAGTCACGTGAATTAATTTGGGATGAGAAGGTATTTTAGGCGTTACATATGAAAACATAGCACCGTTGACCTGACGCGTTTCATTGGTTTTATCAGGATCAGCCGGAAGTTTTTCAGTAAAAGTAGTATGAATGGAAAGTTGCATCGCTTTTTGTCAAAGTTACAAAATTGGGATAAGCTGCTCTTTAAAATGCGTAAAAAAATGTATCTTTGAATCCAAATTTTTAATAATGGCAACTACAACTCAAACACAATTGGAAGCTTATTTCGATACTTTTCGAAATGAAATTGTTGGAGTAAACCAAACTTTTGATTCGCCTTTTGGTGAAAAGAAAATCATTTATACAGACTGGACGGCTAGCGGACGTTTGTACAGACCTATTGAAGAGAAAATGTTGTATGAATTTGGTCCGTTTGTTGCCAATACTCATACCGAAACTTCCATCACGGGTACGGCTATGACTCTGGCCTACCATAAAGCGCGTCACATTATTAAAAAGCACGTTAATGCCAATGAAAATGACGTTTTGATTACGGATGGAACCGGCATGACAGGCGTAGTGAATAAATTGCAACGTATTTTAGGCTTGCGCATTGCCGAAAACTTAAAAGAATTTACTCAAATTCCGCAAGCGATAAAACCCATTGTGTTTATTTCGCACATGGAACACCATTCCAATCAAACGTCTTGGCTAGAAACTATTGCCGATGTAGTGGTAGTTCCTGCCAACGAAGAAGGATTATTTTGTTTGGAAAATTTCAAAAAACTATTAGAACAATACAAAGACAGAAGTTTTAAAATTGCATCAATTACATCATGTTCTAATGTAACCGGAATTAAAACACCTTATTACGAAGTAGCAAAGTTAATGCACCAAAATAATGGCGTTTGTTTTGTAGATTTTGCGTGTTCCGGACCTTATGTTACGATTGATATGCATCCGGAAGATTCGGAAGCGTATTTGGACGCTGTTTTCTTTTCGCCACATAAATTTTTAGGCGGACCGGGAACCTGCGGGGTCATGGTTTTCAATAAAAACTTGTACAAAAATAATGTGCCTGATTGTCCGGGAGGAGGAACGGTAAAATGGACGAATCCTTGGGGAGAGCACAAATACATCGACAGTATTGAAGATAGAGAAGATGGTGGAACACCGGGCTTTTTGCAGGTAATTAAAACCGCTTTGGCTATTGAATTGAAAGATAAAATGGGCGTTGAAAATATTTTGGAGCGTGAACACGAAATTGTGGACTACATTTTCAGTCGTTTACAAGATGTAAACAATATCAATATTTTGGCTCCCCAACATCAAGATAGATTAGGTGTATTTTCATTTTATATTGACGGATTACATTATAATTTAGGCGTGAAGTTGCTTAACGACCGTTTTGGTATTCAAACGCGTGGCGGTTGTAGCTGTGCCGGAACGTATGGACATTATTTATTGCATGTAGATCAAGAAACTTCTCATAATATTGTTTGCCAAATTTCGGCAGGTGATTTAGAACGCAAACCGGGTTGGATTCGTATGTCGATTCATCCTACAACAACAAATGCAGAAATTGAATATGTTTGCGACGGCATTTTAGCATTGGCGGAAAATCATCAAGAATGGGCAAAAGAATATTCGTATGACAATAAGACCAATGAGTTTACGCATAAAGAAGCGAAAGATTCCATTCACGAACGAATTGATAATTGGTTTACCTTATAAAAACAAAAAGGATGGTTTTTTAGCCATCCTTTTTTTATTGCCGATCTGAACTTGTGTTTCAGATTCTTTTAATTTCTTCTGTATTTCCAACGTTTGTGCGTCCAGAAATAATATTCAGGCGCTTCGTAAATTTGTTGTTCTACTTCGCGAATAAATCGTCTGCTGACTTCAAATTCGGGTAAAGTTTCAATGTTATTGTCTGTGATCGGGATGAAAGTAGCTTCATAAAATCCGCGTTTTACCTTTTTAACTTTCATGTATAAAACATTCATGTCTAAGTGACGTGCCAACATTTCGCCTCCGGTATGAATAGGAACTTCGTGTCCTAAAAAACTATCCCAATATTTAGCACTGTTTTTTCCGCCGGGCGTTTGGTCACTAATAAAGCCATAAACGCCTTGGATGCCTCTCTTTTGGTTTTCCGTTACCTCTTTTACAGTATGCTTGGTATCAATTAAAGTAGCATCAAAACGAGAACGAATTTGACGTATTAAATGATCAAAATACGGATTTTTTATTCTTTTGTAAATGCCAAAACCTTTAAACCGAACATAAGTGCCTAAAGTTATAGACCATTCCCAGCTGGCATAATGGGCATAAAATAAAATGATGCTTTTTCCTTTGTCTTCGTATTCTTTGAACAAATCCAAATTGGTAAACGTAAATCGCTTCTGGATTTCTTTTTTAGAAATCGTCATGGTTTTAGCCATTTCCATAAACATGTCGCACAAATGACGATACGATTTTTTCTCAATAGCTAATCTTTCCTTTTCACTTAAATTAGGGAAAGCCAATTTAATATTCGATCGAACGGTTCCTTTGCGATAGCCAATGACATAATACACAATAACTTTAACGCAATCGGAAACGAAATAAAATATCGGAAATGGCAGTATGGAAACTAACCATAATAAGGCATAAGCAAAATAATAAGCAATTCGCTGCATGTAATTAAACTTTTTACAAAAATACTTTTTTTAAAGTAGTTTTAAAATAAATTAACTATTACTAATTTTACTCAAAAAAAGAATAATGGATATTTATTTATTGGTCATTATAGGAATCAACGCTTTAGTCAGTTTTAAAGGCTTTAATGATCCTGAGTTTTTCAGACGTTATGAGTTTCATATCGGAAGTATTAAAGGAGGGGAGCAATTGCGAATGTTAACCAGTGGTTTTTTGCATGTAGATGCTATGCATTTAATTTTTAACATGCTAACCTTGTACTTTTTTGCGCCTGTGGTTTCTCAATCTTTAGGCGATATGTATTTATTATACATTTATTTCGGAAGTTTGATAGGAGGAAACCTTCTGACGTTGTATCTGCATAAAGATGATTATTATTATCGTGCGGTAGGAGCATCGGGAGCGGTAACGGGAATTATTTACAGTTCTATTTTGTTGTACCCCGAAATGACTTTAGGATTGTTTTTTGTCATTCCTGTTCCGGGGTATCTTTTTGGAATAGGGTACTTGTTGTATTCCATTTACGGTATGCGGGCTAAAAATGACAACATAGGACACACTGCGCACTTTGGAGGAGCTATTGCCGGTTATTTGATCACATTGGCCAAAGAGCCGTCGATGTTAGTGACCAATACTAAAATGGTTGTTTTGTTGACCATTCCGATTATAATCCTTTTTTATTTATACAAAAGCAAAAAAATATAAGTTTGGCACGACTATTGGATAAATTATCTAAAAAATAAATACATATGAAAAAGTTAGTTTTAGTTTTAACATTAGTTACCACAGCAATGATGGCTCAAAACACAGTAACCGAACCGGTTCCGCAAATTTCAGTAAGCGGAGAAGGAAAAATAAAAGTAACACCTGATGAAGCTTTAATCACGCTGGGTGTTGAAAATACAGGAAAAGACGCTACCGAAGTGAAAAAGAAAAACGACGAAACGGTAGATGCTATTTTGAAAGCCATTAAGAAAAACGGAATTCCTGCAAGCGATTACCAAACACAAAATGTGTCGTTGCGCAAAAATTATGATTACAACCAAAAGAAATACAGCTTTTACGCGAGCCAAACCATAAGCATTCATTTAAAAGATTTGAAAAAATACGATGCGTTGATGATGAGTTTGGTTGATGCGGGTGTTAATACCATTCAAGGTGTGGAATTCAAATCGTCTAAAATAGAAGAACACCAGTCAGAAGCACGTAAAAAAGCTATGCTAGACGCTAAAAAGAAAGCGGAAGACTATGTTTCGGTTTTAGGACAAAAAGTGGGTAAAGCCATCCAAATTAGCGACAATTCGCAAGTGAGCTATCCAAGACCGATGTACAAAACACTTGCTATGGCAGAAATGGCCGATGCAGCACCTAATGAAACCCTTGCGATAGGCGAAATTGAAGTTACGGCTAATGTTTCTGTGAGTTTTGAATTGAAGTAAAATAAGTTTTTAAAATAGAAAATCCCGAAGTTAATGCTTCGGGATTTTTTTGTTTTGACGTATTTTTTAATATTGCCTCCATAAAATGGTATCATCGGCAGCTCTCCAAAATTCGTGCTCAAAATGGGCAGCCATTAAAAATGCTTCTGTCATTTTATTACGGATTTCTTCTGTGGTTTTTTCTGCAAGGGTATCGCAAATAGCAAGTGCTTGTTTTACGCCATTTTCAAAATCCTCACTTGCATACGTGTTAATCCATTTTTCATAAGGATTGTTCTCTAATTTAGCATGTTGAACAATATGTTGTCCCACTTTCATATAAATCCAAAAACAAGGTAAAGTCGCTGCAGTTGTGATTTCGACAGCTTCAAAACCGGCTAGACTTTTAAGATAGTGTACATAATGATGGCAAATAGGTTGAATGTTTCCTTTTTCGCGAATAGAATATTCTATAAAAAAAGATTCGTGTAAAGCATTCTCTACAACAATGGCATTTTCGGCAAATCGCATATAAGTTAGTGCGTGATTGATTTGATTTAATTTAGCTCCGATCATTGCCAAAACACGTCCAAAATGCTCTAAATAAATAGAATCTTGTTTGATGTAGAATTGAAATTTTTCAATGGGTAAAGTTCCGTCTGCTAAAGATTTTAGAAAAGGAAGTTCTAAAATTTTATCATAAATAGGTTGTGTTTTTTGCCAGGTAGATTCAGACCATTTCATTTTTTATTGCTTTTATAGGATGATGAAAATGATTTAAAGGGCCATTTCCTTTCCCTGTAATTACATCTTTTCCTGCTACAATACTTTCGTAAACATAATCTTGTGCATACTGTATTGAAGTAGGAATATCGAAACCTCTTGCCACATAAGATGCGACAGCAGAAGATAGTGTGCAGCCCGATCCGTGAACATTTTTACTGACTACTTTTGTAGATTCGTACGTTTGCTGAAGACCGTTTTTTGAAAACAGAATAGAAGTTAATTTTTCGGTTTTTAAATGTCCGCCTTTTAGTAAAACATTGTTACAGCCTTGCTTCAGAATAATTGGTCCGGCTTGTTGAATATCTTCAATGGTTTTTACTTCCTGATTAGCTAAAATACTCGCTTCGTCCATATTCGGGGTAATTAATTCCGAAATGGGGAAAAGTGTATTCTTGATAACCTCAATCGTTTCTTTTTCAATTAAACGATGTCCGCTTGTTGCTACCATTACAGGGTCAAAAATGATAGGAATACGCGGGTATTGTTTTAATGTTTCTGTTATTGTGTAAACCAATTCGGGATGATGAACCATTCCAATCTTGATGGCATCTGGCATAATGTCATCTAAAACAACTTCGATTTGTTCTTTAACCGCTTGCGTTGAAATAGGATAAATCGATTTTACGCCAGTTGTGTTTTGCACGGGCAAAGCAGTCAATACAGATGTGGCATAACAGCCTAAAGCCGAAATAGTTTTAATGTCAGCTTGTATGCCGGCTCCGCCACTACTATCGAACCCTGCGATGGTTAAAACAGAAGGATATTTATAAGTTTTCATTAAGTATTTTTGATTTTAATAATAAAGCTTCTTTGTAAGGATCTTTCGAATGACAAATCGCAGAAACAACAGCAATGCTATTGGCACCGGCATTTAAAACATCGGTTATGGTAGAAAGATTCATGTTTCCGATTCCGATTAATGGTTTTTCGGTTAATGTTCGTATTTGTTGAACTCCGGAAATTCCCCATTCAACAACCGTATCTTTTTTTGTTGAAGTAGAAAATACGGGACTAATTCCCAAATGATGTGCAAAATCGATTTCTTGCAGATCAAACTGACGAAGGTATTCAATAGAATACCCAATCATTTTGTTAGGCCATATTTCACTAATTTTACTTGGAGGAACATCGCTATTTCCTACATGAATTCCTTCTGCATCAATATGTACGGCAACGTCTAAATTATCATTGATAATAAGTGGAATATCATATTTAGTTGTTATTTCTTTTAGTTGATTTGCTTTTGTTTTGAATTGTTCTGTTGTGCAATTTTTTTCTCGTAATTGAATCACATCAACGCCTCCTTTTATAGCTTGTTCTGCCACTTGTAAATATGGATGGTGCAAACAAGCTTCTTCGGATAAAACCAAATATAATGGATACGGAAAGGCGTTATGCAAATTCATCAATCTCAATTTTTATTGTAGATAAGAATTCTTGTTCTGTAATAGAATAAAGTAAATCAAGGATATTGACTTGCAACGAACCAGGTCCTTTCGATTGTTTTTGGGCTAATTCTCCAACAATACTTAGTAAGGAAACTGCACTTATTGTTGCTTCAAAATAATTTGAATTTGCTCCTACAAAAGCTCCAATTAAAGCAGTTGAGGTACAACCGAGGCCTGTAACTTTAGTCATCAATTGATGTCCGTTTTTTACGGATGCTATTTGGGTTGAATGAATAATATAATCTACTTCGCCGGAAATACAGACAATAGCGTTGTGTTTTTTTGAAAGAATTTTACCCGCTTCCAAAGCATCAATACTTTTATGATGGCTGTCTACACCTTTGCTTTCCGAAAAATTAGCATTTGCTAATGCCATAATTTCAGATGCATTACCACGAATAACAGTAGGGTGATTTTTAAGAAGTTCTGTGGCAGTTGTAGTTCTGTAAATTGTTGCGCCGGCTCCAACAGGATCGAGAACCCAAGGTTTAGAAAGGGTATTAAATGTTGAACTGGCGAGTTGCATACTCGCAATCCAATCGGTGTTTAAAGTGCCAATATTGATGACTAATGCGTTAGAAATATTCGCCAAATCTTCAATTTCTGATTTTGCATGAGACATTAACGGCGACGCACCGGCAGCTAATAATGCATTGGCCGTGTTGTTCATAACCACAAAATTGGTTATATTAAGTACAAGTGGATTTTTTTGACGTACGTTTTGTACATTCTCCCAAATTTTATTTACCATAGAATTAAGTTTTTAATTTCTAGGTAATAATCTGATATAAAGAAGAGTAACCGATTAATTACATTAATTGGCTTTCGCTTTTCCCTACGTTAGTTTTAACTAAATCAGGTTCGAAGAGACTCTCTCAATTCTTTTTACAGAATACCCCTAAAGCTTTTTTCAAAGGTAAACTAATTTGATTAGGCTTGCAACTATCTATTCAATTGTTTAGCAAATAGCTGTTTTACAATTTCTATGAACAATTAAAGACTCTCAAGTAATATCAACTTTTCTTTATTAATAATATTTTAACTAACTGAAAATAAATCACATACCTGAATAAGGGTAATTGTTATTTATAAAATAGGGGTAATAAATTCCTTTTCTGTTTTGTTTACTGTCGTGTCAGCACCAAATCTACTTTAGGTAAAAACATCGGTATATCTAATTGATCGGCATAAGGACAAGGACCTTCCAGACTAAAATATTCATCATAACTAAAATCTTTATAGAGTATTTGATTAGGATTGTCTACATATCTTACCAAAGTAAAATCAGCACTATTATTGCAATGATTTTCTTTATCGGTAAACCCAAAATAGAACTCTTTACCATATATTACATGTCCAAATATTAAATATTCCCCAAAATTCGTAAAAGAAGATTCATCATAAATTACCTGATTAGTAATCAAATCTGTTACTTTTAACTTACCTACAATCCTATCTCTAAATTCATAGTCTCCATTAGGATAAGTTGTCTTTTGCTGTTGAAACAAAATAAAAGTAAACGTATATTTTTTATTGTTAGCCGTTCCTTCCCATGTGCCTAACCAAAATGGGAACTCGTTATCCAGATCTTTCAAATAGGCTCCGCTAGGATAATCAAGTGTTCTGTAAGGAACAATAGTAGTCACCGTCTGGCATTTTACATTCAGACTGATCAGAAACAAAAAGATGATTTTTAAAAGTATTTTCATGTTCTTTTACAATATCCTTTTTGGAATAATTTAAACCTTACCAAACTACTGTCGTGTCAACACCAAATCTTCTTCAGGTAAAAACATCGGAATATCTAATTGATCGGCATAAGAACAAGGTGCTATTAGACACCCATAACCTGATAGTTCAAAGTTTTTATACATAATTTGATTGGGATTGTTATAATCTTTCCACAATTCAAATTTTGCTGTATTACAGCAATTGTTTTCATTATCAAAAAAATAGAAACTAAAAACAGGATCATAAAGAGCTGTATTCGTTATATTATATTCCTCATAAGTGGTTGTAGCTAAATTGTCATATAGAATTTGATTGGTAACTAAATCCACTACTTTAAATTTACCACCTATCTCATCTCGATATAAATAATCTCCATTGTTAAATACATATTGATGTTGTTGGAAAAACGTAAACATAAAAGTATATTCCTTATTATTAGAGATTCCTTTCCATGTACCTACCCAAAAAGGGAATTCATTAAAAATATCTTTTTGATAGGTTCCGTTATTGTTCTCTAAACTTCTTAAAGGAACAATTTGCATTACTTGACAACTTGCTTGTAAACCAATCAAAACAAAAAATATAAATTTTAATGGTGTTTTCATCTTCTTTTTTGGATAATTTAAACCTTACCAAACTACTGTCGTGTCAGCACTAGATCTACTTTAGGTAAAAACATCGGAATATCTAATTGATCGGC
>NZ_JBSEFI010000031.1:0-32415 GCF_053570605.1 Flavobacterium sp. U410 | reverse complement strand
CAACAAATGATTGGATATTAGTTTATAAGGAAGAGTTTATTTTGCAAAGAGAAGCTATTCTGAGAGAAAAAGAAATTAAAAAATGGAAAAGTAAAACTAAAATTCAAGATTTAATTAACCAAAAAAATAATTAGCCCAGCTAGTTCAGAGCATCCCGATTGTATCGGGAGGATCGGGGGTTCGAACCCCTCATCGCCCACAAAAAACTAAATCCTACAGAAATGTGTTTTTTTTTGTTTTTATACCTTTCCTATAAATGTTCATTAATCCTGAACTTTAACATCTCTTAACGTTTTTGAATCTGTAAAAAAGAAATAGTTCCTCCATCTTTGCACACTTGAAAACCAACCCTATTTTTAACTTTTAATGAAAAAGAATATATTACCTTTAGCTTTAGGTGGCTTAGGCATTGGAACTACAGAATTTGTAATTATGGGAATCTTACCCGATGTTGCTCAAAGTTTACAAATAAGTATTCCTCAAGCCGGTCATTTAATATCAGCCTATGCACTTGGTGTTGTTGTTGGAGCTCCTGTTTTAGTAGCTATGGCATCTCAACATCCTCCTAAAAAGATTCTAACCTATTTAATGATTCTTTTTACCATATTCAACGGACTTTCAGCTTTTGCTCCTAATTATTGGAGTATGCTTTTTTTACGCTTTTTATCCGGATTACCTCATGGGGCTTTTTTCGGTGTGGGAACTGTAGTTGCAACCCGTTTGGCAGCTCCTGGAAAACAAGCTCAAAGTATTGCTATGATGTTTACTGGCTTAACTATTGCAAATCTAGCTATGGTTCCTTTAGTAACCTATATCGGACACACTTTTAATTGGCGAATAGCTTTTGGAATTGTAGGTATTTTAGGTTTAGTCACTTTGTCTACTTTAAGATTGTGGCTTCCCGATTTACCTAGACTCAGCAGTGGTACCGGACGAGCCGAATTTGCCTTTCTAAAATCCAAACAAGCTTGGCATGTAATGTTGATCACTGCAATTGGATTTGGAGGTTTATTTGCTTGGTTTAGCTATATTACTCCTTTAATGACCGATGTGGCGAATTTTTCAGAAAATAGCACAGCTTATATTATGATTTTGGCGGGCGCCGGAATGGTTTTAGGTAATATTTTAGGTGGTGTAATCGCCGATAAAATGAGTCCGGCTAAAGCTGGAGCTATTTTACTTTTCACCATGACATTGGCATTACTAGTTGTCTTTTATTTTTCAGAATACAAAGCCGTTTCATTACTCATGACTTTTATCTGCGGAGGATTATCCATGTCGGTTTCATCCCCAATCAATATGATGATGTTGTCGTCTGCAAAAAACTCAGAAATGATTGCGGCAGCCTTCATGCAAGCTGCTTTTAATATTGCTAATACTTTAGGTGCTTTCTTTGGCGGACTTCCGTTAGAAAGAGGATTACCATACAACTACCCTTCTCTAATTGGTTCGCTAATGGCTTTCTTAGGTTTTACCCTTTGTTTATTATACATCAAACAATATAGAACAAATAGAGCTTAAAAAAATGCTGTCAAAATTGACAGCATTTTTTTATAATTTTCTTCTTTCCTTTTCTTTTTTTAGTAGACTCAATTCTCTACTGGTTTGTCCGGCTACAGAAGTATTTTCTTCGGCTCTTCTAATTAAATACGGCATAACATCTCGTACAGGACCAAAAGGCAAATACTTGGCAACATTATAGCCGTTTTCAGCTAAATTATAACTGATATTATCGCTCATTCCATACAATTGTCCAAAAAAGATTCGCTTGTCATTTTTAGCTATTTTTTGCTGCTCCATCAATTCCATTAATTTATACGAACTTTCTTCGTTGTGTGTTCCTGCAAAAATAGCCATGTGATCCAAATGCTCTACCATATATAATACAGCAGCATTATAGTTATCATCCGTAGCTTGTTTGCTCACACAAATAGGCGATTTATATCCTTTTTCTTGCGCTCGGTTGTTTTCTTTTTCCATGTATGCACCACGAACCAACTTCATCCCGATGTGGAAACCTTCAATTTTTGCTTCTTCGTGTAATTTTTTAAGATAATCTAATCGATCCCAACGATACATTTGCAACGTATTGTAAACAACCGCTTTTTCTTTGTTGTATTTGCGCATCATTTGAGCTACTAAATCATCGGCAGCATCTTGCATCCAAGTTTCTTCACCATCAACTAAAAGCGCAACATCTAAATCATGAGCTGTTTTACAAACTTTATCAAATCGTTCTACAACTTTATTCCATTCAGCCTTTTCAGTTTCCGTTAACTCTTTACCTTCGCCTATTTTTTCGTAAAGAGCAAAACGTCCGAAACCAGTAGGTTTAAAAACTGCAAAAGGAATTGCCAAACGTTCTTTGGCAAAATAAATGGTTTTTAGTGTAATTTCTAGAGCGGCATCAAACTGAGCTTCTTCTTCTTTTCCTTCTACTGAATAATCCAAAACAGAAGAAACACCTTTGGTGAACATTCTATCAACCACAGTTAAACAATCATTTTCATTAACACCACCACAAAAATGATCAAAAACAGTAGAACGAATTAAACCTTCTACCGGCAAATGTGCTTTCAAAGCAAAATTGGTCACCGCTGTTCCAATTCTTACTAACGGCTCACTTTCAATTAACTTGAATAAAAAGTAAGCTCTTTCTAACTCGGTATCGCTTTTTAAAGCAAAAGCAACTTCCGTGTTGTTGAATATCTTTTCCATTTTAAGAAATCATAAAATTGTAGTGCAAATATACTTCAGTAACCCTATTATTTTAAATAAAAATTACCGTATTTTGTAGAAAAATTAATTTTTATAATGCAAACTATAAAAGCCAACCATTACGAGATCTTTTTTAATGAAAATTGTTATCATTATTTAGCGGAATTGCTAACTCCGGAACGCTATTCTAAGATATTTGTGATCGTTGATGAAAATACATCTCAATATTGTTTACCTGTCTTTTTATCACAGTTAGTTACTGAAATTACTATAGAAATTATTGAATTAGAAGCCGGCGAACAATATAAAAACATTGCTACTTGTTTGGAAGTCTGGCAAGCTATGACTGATTTAGGCGGCGATCGTAAAAGTATCGTTTTAAATCTAGGTGGTGGTGTAGTAACTGATTTGGGAAGTTTTGTGGCTTGTACTTTTAAAAGAGGAATTGATTTTATTAACGTTCCCACTACTCTACTATCAATGGTTGATGCTTCGGTAGGTGGAAAAAACGGTGTGGATTTAGGAAATCTGAAAAACCAGATAGGTATTATTCGCGAACCCAAAGCCGTTTTAATCGATACTGCTTTTTTATCCAGTCTTTCAGCACGTGAAATGCGTTCAGGTTTGGCTGAAATGCTAAAACACGGCTTAATTGCTGACAGAACCTATTGGGATAAATTTAAAAACTTAAAAGACTTAAATACAGAAGATTTAGATAATTTAATTCATCAATCTGTTGAGATAAAAAACAGTGTTGTTTCAGAAGATTTAACAGAAAATGGTATTCGAAAATCTTTAAATTTCGGACACACTTTAGGTCATGCTATTGAAAGTTATTTTCTTGAAAATGAAAATAAAGAGAATCTTTTACATGGTGAAGCTATTGCTTTAGGAATGATCTTAGAAGCTTACTTGTCTATGGCAAAAGGTTATTTGACATCGGAAGAATATCAAGAAATCAAGTACCATTTAAACGATATTTATGAAGCTGTAGATTTCAATGAAAAAGACATTCAAAATATCATTGATTTAATGATTTATGATAAGAAAAATGAGTTTGGAAAAGTACAATTTGCATTATTAGAAAGTATCGGTAAAATTAAAATCAATCAGTTCTGTGATAACGATTTGATTTACAATGCTTTTGAAGATTATCAAAAGTAAACTTTTTTTAATTTTATATTTGCATTTTTTTAGGCAATATTTTTTACTTTTGTCCCAATGAAAGAACTAAAACTAACAAACTTTAGTACTAATCTAGTGAGTACTCCTAAAAGCAAACTTTTAAAGTCTGCTATCAGTTTGTTTTTTGATGCTTTCATCGATTTATTTATGCTTTTAAAAGCATTTCATGAGAAACTTCCTATTTTTTTTGCTAATATTAGAGTTTAAAAAGTAAGCTACCCTTGATTTTTTAATGGACTTATTTTTTTAACCTTTATTAATATTTTTATAGATGAAGACAAGTTATTACGACTTAATTAATCAAACATTTTATTTTCCTCAAGAAGAATTTACTTTAAATAAAGATAATTTACAATTTCACGGCATTGACCTTATGAAATTAGTAGAAGAGTATGGTACACCGTTGAAGTTTACCTATCTTCCTAAAATTTCTAAAAATATCAAGAGAGCTAAAACGTGGTTCCGTAATTCTATGGAAAAATTAGATTACGACGGCAAATATTTTTATTGCTATTGTACTAAGAGCTCTCATTTTAAATTTGTTTTAGACGAAGCTTTAAAAAACAATATTCATATCGAGACTTCTTCAGCTTATGATATCAATATTGTTGAAAAATTGATCGAAGACGGAAAAATCAATAAAAATACATTTGTCGTTTGTAATGGTTTTAAACGAGAACAATATGTTGAAAACATTGCTCGTTTAATTAATAACGGACACAAAAACACCATTCCTGTAATTGATAATTATGAAGAATTAGACCTATTGCAAGAGCAAATTAAAGGTAAATTCAAAATAGGAATTCGTATTGCCGCAGAAGAAGAACCCAAATTTGAATTCTATACGTCACGTTTAGGAATTGGGTACAAAAACATTGTTCCTTTTTACCGTAAACAAATTCAAGACAATAAAAAAGTGGAACTAAAAATGCTTCACTTCTTTATCAATACCGGTATTCGCGATACTGCTTATTATTGGAACGAATTATTAAAATGTATGAAAGTGTACATTGCTTTGAAAAAAGAATGTCCTTCACTTGATAGTTTAAATATTGGTGGTGGTTTCCCAATTAAAAGTTCGTTAGCTTTTGATTACGATTACCAATACATGATTGAAGAAATTTTGAACCAAATTAAAATTGCTTGTGATGAAGCTGAAATTGAAGTTCCAAATATCTATACTGAATTCGGTTCGTTTACCGTTGGTGAATCAGGTGGAGCTATTTACGAAGTTTTGTACCAAAAACAACAAAACGATCGTGAGAACTGGAACATGATCGATTCTTCTTTCATTACAACATTACCGGATACTTGGGCAATTAACAAGCGTTTTGTAATGATGGCTGTTAATCGTTGGAATGATGCTTACGAAAGAGTTCTATTAGGCGGTTTAACTTGTGATAGCGATGATTATTACAACTCAGAGCAGCACATGAATGCGGTTTATTTGCCAAAATATAACAAAGAAAAACCATTATATATAGGATTCTTTAATACAGGCGCTTATCAGGAAACTATTGGCGGTTTTGGTGGTCTACATCACTGTTTAATTCCACAACCTAAACATATTTTAATCGATAGAGACAAAAACGGAATTATTGCTACTGAAATTTTCTCAGAACAGCAAAAAGCCGAAGATGTATTAGAAATTTTAGGATACAATAAAAAATAGTTGGTCAATGTACCAATTAAAAATTAGATATTTACATTAAAAAATAGGAAGCTTTACGCTTAGATTTAAAACAAAAAAAATGAAGGGACCAATTAGTCAATTTGTTGAAAAACATTATTTACATTTTAATGCTGCAGCTTTAGTTGATGCAGCAAAAGGTTATGAAGAACATTTATTAGACAATGGTAAAATGATGGTTACCTTAGCCGGAGCTATGTCTACTGCTGAATTAGGAAAATCATTAGCAGAAATGATTCGTCAAGATAAAATTCATATTATTTCATGTACAGGAGCAAATCTTGAGGAAGACATTATGAATTTGGTAGCACACAACTCATACAAAAGAGTACCTAACTACCGCGATTTATCTCCACAAGAAGAATGGGATTTATTAGAAAATCACTACAATCGTGTAACAGATACTTGTATTCCGGAAGAAGAAGCTTTCCGTCGTTTACAATCTCACTTATACGATATTTGGAACAAAGCAGACAAATCAGGAGAAAGATATTTTCCTCATGAGTTTATGTACCAAATGATCAATTCTGGAGTTTTAGAGCAATATTACGAAATTGACCCTAAAGATTCTTGGATGGTTGCTGCAGCTGAGAAAAACTTACCTATCGTAGTTCCAGGTTGGGAAGACAGTACTATGGGTAACATTTTTGCTTCTTACTGTATTAAGCAAGAATTCAAAGCTACTACTATGAAAAGTGGTGTGGAATATATGATGTGGTTAGCAGATTGGTACCGTGACAACTGTGAAGGTAAAGGAATTGGTTTCTTCCAAATTGGTGGTGGAATTGCCGGAGATTTTCCTATTTGTGTTGTGCCAATGTTATATCAGGATATGGAAATGCATGATGTTCCTTTCTGGGCTTATTTCTGTCAAATTTCAGATTCAACGACCAGTTATGGATCGTATTCAGGAGCTGTACCTAATGAAAAAATTACTTGGGGTAAATTAGATATTACTACTCCAAAATTCATTGTAGAATCAGACGCAACAATTGTAGCCCCATTGATTTTTGCGTACGTTTTAGGTTGGTAATTTTTTTAAAAAAAATACTCGAAAATATTTGATTTTTTCGTTTAGGATATTACATTTGACAAAAAAACAGACAAAAAACAACCCAATGAAAAGAGTAATTGTTGATTACGCAAAATTGACAAATGAAATCTTAACACTACTAGTTGAGAAATTTCCTGACGGATATGATGAAACAGACATCATCCGTTTTAAAAATGCTAAAAATGAGACCATTGAAGCGGTTGAAGTTCGTACAGAAGATACTATTTACTTAGTAAAAGTAAGTACTAAACTAGCTGATAGAATTGAAAATTATGAAGATGATGATTTAGATGAAACAGCAGATGACGATTCATTAGACGCATTGAAAGATTTGGAAATAGCAGACGAATCTGAAGAAGATTAAAACACATAAAAAAGGAGCTTTTTTTAAAAGCTCCTTTTTTATTTATAAATATCGCTCTTTAATTATAGTAATATGATGTTGCTCATGTCCTAAAATGATATAAGCCAAAGCTTTTACAGAAACTAAAAAATTTGAAGCTTTCCCAACTCTACTCAATTGGTCTTCGTTCCAATATTTAAAAAGGTGAATAGTTGCTGTTCTTACCGCTTGATATTCTTCCAATAAACTTTCTAATGTTCTCAAATTCGCTCCAGCGACAGCTGCATAATCGTTTTCTTCAAAACCTGGTAATTCTGTTTGATCATTTCTCGCAATACGCAATGCTCGATACGCAAAAATCCGTTCCGAATCAATTAAGTGTAATAAAATATCTTTTGGAGTCCATTTTCCTTCAGCATACGAAAATTGCTGTTTTTCATCCGGAATATCCTTAAAAAATACAGAAGTAACTCCCATTTGCTTTTCAAATTCATTTATAAAATTTTCAAACTGAGAAGCCTTTTCTACATAGGTTGCATAAAAAGGAGCAAAAACAAAGGCTTTTGAATTCATTTTTTTTCTTTTAAAAAGAAAAATCCCGAAAAAATCGGGATTTTAGAATAATTTACTAATATATAATTCATTTAAACAACTATTATAATTCTTTGAAAATAGTATGCATCAAACGTTTTTTATCGTTGATACTTTCTTCAAGTGAAATCATAGTTTCTGTTCTGTAAACACCTTCAATATCATCGATCATGAAGATTACTTCTTTTGCATGTTTTGTATCTTTTGCTCTTATTTTACAGAAAATATTGAATTTACCTGTTGTAACATGAGCTACAGTTACAAAAGGAATTTCACTAATTCTTTCTAAAACAAATTTAGTTTGAGAAGTATTGTGAAGAAAAACACCTACATAAGCAATAAAAGCGTATCCTAATTTTTCATAGTCTAACGTAAGTGAAGAACCTTGAATAATCCCTGCATCTTCCATTTTTTTAACACGTACGTGAACAGTTCCTGCAGAAATTAATAATTTCTTAGCAATATCTGTAAAAGGAACTCTTGTATTGTCAATCAACATATCCAAAATTTGGTGATCAACTTCATCTAAACGAAACTTACTCATAAAGTGCTTATATTATAATTTATATTTAACGCAATATTAATCATTATTTTTTATTCCATTGCAAAATTTTAACATATTATTTAAATTAAAATCAGCTTTTTGTCCAATTTCAGGGAAATTTATATTTCCATTTGAAAATAATTCACCATCCCCTATAAATTCATAATGACCTTTATTTTCTTGCAAATCCCCTATTTTAGCAATTTTAGCTTCAAAAATTACTACATTATTTTGGAGGATTTCAGAAAACTGTGCCGCAAAGTTAATTATTTTTTCCTGATTATTTTCAATTATTTTAATGTTTTTATAAATAAAATCGAAAAAATAAGAAGAATTTTGAGGAATTGTTAAGTATTTCTCCAATTCGTTATTAACTATAACGTTTTCGTTAATACTATAAATCGCTGAAATTAAAGCAATAAATACAAATTTCCTTACTACATCACGATTATAATCCTCTTTAAAATGTCCGGCTTCAAATAAAATAGTAGGTATTTGACAAGACATTAAGTAGTCTCCAATACAGTTAATATTAAAACTATCATCAAATCGGCCTATCTGATTAGGAATATAGTCTTTTAAACCTTGAAAAATAGCATTAATTACTCTAACTGATTGCATTCTAGCTTCATTATATTCTCTTACATCATTAAATGCAGGCGCCAGAAAAGACATTGTAGCGGGTTTATCATGATCTGTTGTTCCAAAAATAGTTCGCTGATCGTGTAAATTAAAGCAGAAATCAGGTTTTATTTCTTCTACTAACCGTCTAAGCACTTTACTTTCGGGTTGTGTCGTTTCAAAAGCATCCCTATTTAAATCAATTTGATTGGCATTTACGCGAGTATACGCTTCAGCTCCGTCCGGATTTAAGATTGGAATCATATATAAGGTAAAATTCTCCTTAATATATGCACTGAAATGTTCGTCTGTATTCAAATAGTTCAGGAAATCTAAGAGTCCTTTAGTAGTTGTAGATTCGTTTCCGTGCATTTGAGACCACATTAAAATCTTTTTATTTCCATGACCAAAAGTTAATAATGTAATTTCTTTTCCTAAAACAGAATGACCTACAATTTCCTTTTTAAAATCTGATTTTAATCGGTTGATAAAAGGTAAAATCATTTGTGAAGTAACATATCTTCCTTTGATTTCTGAAACTAAATACTGTGTTGCTATATCTAAATAATTCATTCAATTGTTAACTTTTTACAAATGTAAACAAGTTAAGGTTTACATTTGTAAAAAGTTAACAATATCACTTAATTTACATTTGTAATCATCTCTATAGTTGTGTTAATTATACTTAGTGTTCAAAGAGATACATTTGTAAACATTACAAAATATTAAAATTTAAAACTATATAAATCAATTATTTAATAGTATTTAATTAAAGTTTAAATTTAAAATTATTTACGAATAAATCGTAGGTTTTACAATTGTAAACTTGCATTATTAATTAATACTATTTACATTTGTAAAAGATTAATTCAATACCTATTTACAATGGTAAACATAGATGAATTTACAAAAAGATTAGAAAAAATCTTCAACTATTATGGGTTGAGTGCTTCCTCTTTTGCTGATAAAATTGGGGTACAACGCTCAAGTCTTTCTCACCTACTTTCCGGTAGAAATAAGCCTAGTTTAGATTTTGTTTTAAAAGTAATTGAGGTTTTTCCGGAAGTAGACTTGTACTGGATTTTAAATGGACAAGGAACTTTTCCTAAAACCGAAATTCAAGAAGAGAAAAAAATGGAGTCTCCTTCTCCTCTTTCACAACCTGTTAAAAAATGGAATTCAGCTTCTGATGATTTATTTAGTGCATCAGAAAATACAGAAGAGCCGAAAAATGGCGTAAATGAAATTTTTGAAGAAAAAAAATCAAATACGCAAGTTTTGGAAGAGACCTTGATTAATTCCATAAACACTTCTTCTATAGATGCAATTGTTATTTTTTATGCTGATGGGACTTTTATGAGATATACTCAAAAAAAATAAGGCATTAAAAATAATGCCTTACTAACTAAAACCAATTAAAGATGCCCATAAGAAAATCAATTTCTCAATAAATAAATTCCTGAAACCCCTGGCTCTATTCTTGTTTCAATAGGTGTTGCATCTCCGGAGGTCATTGGAAAGCTAAAAGTTAGAACCTTTCCGCCTTCATTAGCTCTCTCTGCAACATAAATTTTATTCGTTTCGTAATCATACGCTACGTCTACCGGATTTCCCAGTGTACTATTCGGACCATAAATTCTTTCTTGGTTACTCATAGCAATTGTTCCCATATTTGCAGTTGATCCAAATACACTAGAAAAATTTTTAATAATGACAAGTCCACCATCAGAATCAGAAGCAGCACTTCCTACATCTGTAAGTATCATAACATTATCTGTTATACAATGTGTTATACCGTGAGTTCTTATTAACCCTTCGATTGTAACTCTTTTGGTAGGAATTAAAGCACCGGATGAATTATTGAAAAAATTACTAAATTGGACAATGTCACTGGTTAAATCTACAATTGCAAACAAATCATTTCCTTCAATATGAATGCCCCAAAGTTTAAAATCAACTGTAAATTCTTTCATTAAAGAAAATCCGGTAGTTGTATGCTGATATACTAATAGTTTATTTGTATTACTATTTGATTCTGCCTGATCTTGAGTAACAATTACTTTATCTCCATAAACTGCTATTTCTCTCGGATTATTAAATTCCACATCAGAAGAAAAAGTAGTGAGTGTCAAACTTTCCATAGTTCCGGCTACAGAAGATTCCAGATTAGTATATTTTTCTAATCTATTATTTGTTCGAGAAGCAATAATTAAATCCATACTGCTTTCGTCTAAATAAATTCCGTCGTTATCGGTTCCATTTAAAGCAAAAGAATAGACTGCTCCATTACTCTCAAGCAAGTCTCGATAAGACAACATTCCGCTGGTATTACTAGTGGTAACCAATCGAGCGTAGCTCATTTCCATGATTGGTTCTTCTGTGTAACTGTCATCATCTGAACATGATACAACAAGGAAAATTAAAGCCGAAAGTGATAAAAATTTTCTCATAAGTAAATTAATTTATAGTTTCTATTTAACTACTTACGAGAAAAATGAAATATTGGTTTTAAAAATTAAAAACTTTTTTCAGGAAATTTTCCTTTTATTCCTCTGAAAAGGTTTTGTAAGAAATCAAAATCGTTATCCTTATCCGAAGTTAGATAATAAGGTTCAAAAATTTTAACTTCTTTATGTTCATAATCAAAAGCCACCGGCATAATGGGAACATTTGCTTTTTGAGCAATATAATAGAATCCGGTTTTCCATTCCGTTACTTTTTTACGTGTTCCTTCGGGAGCAATAGCGAGTCTGAAAACCTCTTTTCTTTCAAATATAGAAGCAATAGCATCTACTTTGTTTTCATTTTTAGCGCGATTAAGAGGCGTTCCTCCCATCCATTTGAAATAATAGCCAAAAGGGAAAACGAAAAGTTCTTTTTTCGCTACAAAGTTCATTTCCAAATCAACTATACCTCGAGTAAAAACACCTAAAAAGAAATCGTTCCAACTAGTGTGCGGAACTACAACGATAACACATTTTTTTACATCGCTTGGAAAAGAACCGGTTATCTTCCAGCCCATTAGTTTAAAGAAGATGAATTTGTATAAAATTTGTTTCATAAACTAATAATTTTACAACAAAAATAGCATTATATTTACGTTACTTGCAATTATCAAACGACAATGCGTAAAATAATTCACTTTTTAGCTGAAAATATGGAAGCAATTTTATCGATTTGTGCTTTAATCGTAGCATATATTACTTATTCTTCTTCAAGGAAACATAATTATCTTTCTGTCAAACCAATCGCTTACATATTGCCAAAAGATTATGAAGATCATGTTTGCGTCATTTTACAAAATAAAGGAACTGGTCCATTAATAACAAAATCAATTAAATTTATCAATGATGAAACAAAAGAAGAAAAAAAGTATTTAATTGATTTTGTTCCAGCCTTAAAACATGGTGAAAAATATAGTAACTTCAGTAAGGCGAATAAGTATATTTTAACTCCAAACGAGGATAAAATTCTATTAGAATATACATTCAGAAAGGATTCTAAATCATTTGAAGAAAATAAACGAATTATTAGAAAAGTTTTAAAAGATATCAGAATTGTAATTACATATACTGGAGTTTACAATGAAACTAAAGACACTTTAGATTTTAAGCTAAAATGGTATGGAAGACATTTTAATAAATAACTGTTGGTAATATTGTCTATAAATTATGGCTAGGTTTGGGCAAGTTTTCCAAATTTTTTCCGAAAATTCAAAATTAAATTTTACATTTGTTATGGTTTGATTTGTAGTTTACGCCACAATTTTATAGACGAGAACCGATAACAAATTTTTACTGATGTTTAAACGCCTTTTAAGTTTTTTATTTCCTGTTACCATCTATCAAAAAAAGTCAGCTTTTAGTAAAAACCTTGAAGTTACGTGGAATAACGGGCAATTGGTTTTAGATTCTCTGAATACGAACTATTCCTATGGAAGCTTACAGCGAATTTTACGTAAAGGTTTAAAATACATTGGTTTTGAACGCATAAAAAACTTTAACTCTATTTTAGTTTTAGGTGTTGCCGGTGGTAGTGTTATTAAAACTTTGGTTGATGAAATTCAATTTAAAGGCAAAATTACCGGTGTTGAAATTGACGAAAACATTATTGAAATTGCTAACGAGTATTTCGGGTTAAAAGAAATTGAAAACTTGGAAATTGTGATTGATGATGCTTTTGAATTTGTTCTAAAAACCAAAGAAAAATACGATTTGATTATCATTGATCTGTTTCAAGATACGCAAATGCCCAACTTTTTATTTCAGGATTTCTTTATTAACAGAATTAACTTTTTACTTAAAGTAAATGGTTTTATCTTATTCAATACTATGGTTTTATCAAAAAATGATTCAGAACGAAATCAAGAATACAGAAATAAATTTAACCAAAATTATTCTGTTCGAATGTATCCGAAAGTAGAAGAACACAACGAACTCTTTACGATTAAAAAACTAGCTTAATTTATTTTTTAATTCAATAATTTCTCGTTCTTCTTCTTGTAAAATCAACTCATAATCTTGAATGATTTCGTGAATAATACCATCTGTTTTTACAGCTAATTCATTTCTAACTTTCATTTTCTTCGAAAAGCTAGCTGCAACCCAAGTCATAATGGATAAAATAATTAAAAATACAGCTGAAATTCTGATTATTAGTTGCCCTTTTTCAAAGGCATTTTGTTGAATCGTTTGATCAATACCTTGTTGCATTTTGGAAACCGTAAAAGATTTATCTTTCTTTTGGATCAAAGCAAATGATTCGTCTAAAGTCTTCTGTGTTTTGTCTTTATACGTTGTTCTAAAATCACTCACTGCTATTTTTTGATATCCCGCTGAATTTACAAAAAACAAATTAGGACTTAGTAAACCAATTAAAGCTACTGCCAATAAAAATATTGCTAAACCTAAAAATATGAAGTTTCTGGAATTATAATAAAATTTCTGAAACGAACGCTTCCATTTTGAAACCGATCGCTCTTTTTCTAAGTCTACTAATAATTGCATTTTGTTCTTTAAAATTTGAACGCGGTCTTGTTTAAAACCAATGGCGTTTTGAATTTCAGAATTTGTCATAATCTTAGCTTAAATCATTTTTCTGGCTTTTTCTAAATCTTCCGGAGTATCGATACCAATGCTTCCGTGTTGGGTTTCCACCATTCGAATTCGTTTTCCGTATTCTAAATAGCGTAATTGTTCTAATTTTTCGGAAGCTTCCAAAGATAACATGGGTAAACGATAAAAATCTAACAAAGCTTCTTTTCTAAACGCATAAATTCCAATGTGCTTCATGTAGCGAACGCCCACATTTTCAGCTCTTGGATACGGAATCACCGAACGTGAAAAGTAAAGTGCAAAACCTTTTTGGTCTACAATTACTTTAACATTATTCGGGTTTTCAATTTCTTCTTTTTCGCCAATTTCAAACATTAACGAAGCCAAATCCACTTTTTTCTCATCATCTTGTTTAAAGATTTCAATGAGTTGTTCCAACGGTTTTTTATCAATAAACGGTTCATCGCCCTGAACATTAACCACCACATCAACAGCCATGTTTTCAACAGCTTCGGCAATTCTATCACTTCCGCTTTCATGTTCTTTCTGGCTCATAATAGCTTTTCCGCCGTTGTTTTGAATTTCGTTAAAAATCAAATCCGAATCGGTTACTACAAAAACATCGTCAAACAATTGTGTTGCCAAAGCAGCTTCATACGTTCTTAAAATAACTGTTTTGCCACCTAAATCTTGCATTAATTTTGCAGGAAAACGTGTGGATGCATATCGCGCCGGAATTACCGCTATTATCTTCATTATATTGTGTTAATTTTCAAAAAAATCGTCTTTAAAACCTATCAAATATACTTTTTCTTTTGCTCTTGTCAAAGCAGTATATAACCATCTAATGTAATCTCGATCAATTCCGTTGGGCAAATAAGGTTGTTCAATAAAAACCGTATTCCATTGACCGCCCTGCGATTTATGGCACGTAATGGCATACGAAAATTTCACTTGAAGTGCATTAAAATGCGGATTGTTCTTCACTTTTAAAAATTTTCGGTATTGAGCCGTTTCTTCTTCGTAATCTTTCATCACCTCATTGTACAATTGGTTAGATTCTTCATACGTCAACGAAGGCGATTCGCTGGTAATGGTATCCAAAAGTAAAACCGTTTCAAAAGGCGCTTGGTTGGGGTAATCGATCATTCTGATGGTAACGGTCGCAAATTTAAATCCGTATAATTCCATAATCGATTTAATGCGAAGTACTTCAATAATATCGCCATTGGCAATAAATCCGGCTTCCGAATTCTCTTTTAGCCAAAAATAATTGTTTTTGACAACCATTAATAAATCGCCCACAGACAATTCGCTTTCTCGATTCAAAATTTTAGCCCGAATTTGTTGGTTGTACTGATTGGCTCTTTTATTGGAACGAACAATAAAGGCAGTTTCTTCTTCTCCATTATTGCGAAACGAATCCATAATGGCATCTAAAATATCGTAACTGTCTTGTAAACGAACGATGTCTTTAAAGCCTTTTAACTGAAATTGGAATTGATCTATAAAATGAGATTGTAGAATTTCTCGTAATTCGGTTGCGTTATACAAAATCCCGGAAGATTCGGCTTGTCGCATCACTTCATCGAGTTCAATATGAACCACTTCTTTATCATAATGAAGCGACATGGTATCTACATTCAACGCCGGACTCACATCTAAATTTACAGGTGGCAACTGCGCTGTATCTCCTATTAATATCAGTTTACAATTGTTACCCGATTCTACATAAAACATTAAATCATCGAGCAACGAACCGTTTTCATAAAGCTTGGTATCTTGTGAAGCATCCGAAATCATAGAAGATTCATCGACAATGAATACCGTATTCTTAAATTTATTTTGCTGCATGGTAAAAGAAACGCCTCCTGACTTGCTTTTCTTTGGGAAATAAATTCTTTTATGAATGGTAAAAGCCGGTTTTTGCGAATAATTAGCAATTACTTTAGCAGCTCTACCAGTTGGCGCCAGCAATATATATTTCTTTTCTACGTTAATTAATTGGTTTACCAAAGTGGAAATTATAGTTGTTTTTCCAGTTCCGGCATAACCTTTGAGGATAAAAATCTGGTTCTTGTTATTGTTGACGATGAATTCGGCTATTTTCTGAAAAAAAATATCTTGCTTAAGCGTAGGTTCAAAAGGAAAATGATTTTTTAAGGTTTTGTAAAAAGAAGCTGAATTCATCATAAAAGTAAAAGGCTTATATATTTTTTCAAAGATACAGATGATTTTTATTAGAATTTCTTTTGAGAAGAAAAAAAAATTGTAGATTTGCGTACCTATTAAACTAAAAATTATATATAAAAATGTTATTACTTCTAGTATTCACAGTTATCACTTTTCTAGTAGCATTTGGCTTGGTTAAAATTATTGATAAATTTTTACCAAGAAACGCTCGTCCAATTGTATCCGTAGCTTTATGGCTTGTTTGTGGTGTTTTAGCTTATTTAATTTATGCTTCAGTAATGAAACCTATTAATTTTGAAAAGGCTAAAAATGAACGTTACGAAATTGCCGTTAAAAAATTATTAGATATCAAAAAAGCACAATTAGGTTACAAATCAATTCATGGAAAATATGCTGACTCTTTTGATGAGTTGGTTCGTTTCATTGATGCTGAAAAATTCCCTATTATTTCAAGAAAAGATACTTCTGTAATTGATGAAGCTAAAAATGCTGCATTCAGAATTACTACTGATGCTACCGGTAAAGGTGGTTTCTTTAAAGATGTTGTGGTAATTGATACTTTAGGATACACTTCTGTAAAAGACTCTTTATTTAAAAATTCAGATCGTTACAAAAGAATGAGCGAAGTAAGAATTGGTGATTTAGTAGTTCCTATTTCTTTAAAGACTGCTGAAGTGGAAAGAAATGATATGAAATTACCTGTTTTTCAAGCTAAAATTGACAAAAACGCTATTTTGGTTGGTTTAGACGAAGAACTAATTGAACAAGAAAATAGAGTGGAATCTATCGAAGAAATTAACGGAGATGAAATTGTTTTAGGTTCATTAGAAGATGTAACCGTAACCGGAAACTGGCCTAAAAAATATGGTAATAACGACTAACGATATTACACAAAAAAATTATAAAAAGTTGTCCATTCAAGTTTCTTTGAGTGGACTTTCTTTTTGTGTTTTTGATTTACTTACTAATAAAATTATCACTTTCAATAGTGTTGAGTTTGCTAAAAACCATGTATTGGAAGAACAACTTTGGAAAGCTTTTACCCAATACCCTATTCTTTCTGAAAAATTTGATGAAATAAAGGTGATTCACGACAATAGCTTGAATACTTTTGTTCCTTTATCTTTATTTGACGAAAATTTTTTAGGAAGTTATTTGCAATACAATGTAAAAGTTTTTGAAACGGATTTATTTGCTTTCGACAAATTAAAAACTGACGACATTTGTAATGTTTATGTTCCGTATGTAAACATTAATAATTTTTTGTTAGATCAATATGAAAGTTTTGATTATGTAAATGCCAATAGTATTTTAGTTGACGAATTATTATCGTATTCTAAAAATACTTTTGATAAACGATTATATGTTCATTTCCAAAAAGATCATTTTGAGATAGTTGCCGTTAAAAGCAATGAATTATTGTTGTTCAATTCTTTTGAATATAAAACTCCCGAAGATTTCATTTACTACACTTTGTTCACGATGGAACAATTGCAATTGAATCCGGAGATTTGTAATGTTTTTGCTTTGGGCGATATTTCAAAAACCGATGATTTTTTCAAAATAGGTTACAAATTTATCCGTAATTTTGAGTTGTTCAATACCAACGAATTAAGTTATAGACTTTTCAAAAGTGAATCAGAGATTCGTCAACATTATATTTTACTACATTCATGAGAATTATTTCCGGAAAATACAAAGGCAGACGTTTAGTAGCTCCTAAAAAACTTCCTGTTCGTCCTACTACTGATATGGCAAAGGAATCGTTGTTCAATATTTTGAATAATTATTTCAATTTCAGTGGTTTAAAGATATTAGAACTTTTTGCCGGAACCGGAAATATCAGCTATGAATTTGCTTCCAGAGGTGCTGCTCCTATTACTTGCGTGGATGCCGATTTTGGCTGCGTTACTTTCATCAGAAAAACTTCGGAAGAATTAGATCTTGATATTACTGCTTTAAAAAATGACGTTTTTAAATATTTAGAACGTTGCAATACTTCTTATGATATTATTTTTGCCGACCCACCGTATGGTTTAACACAAGAGCAATTTGAAAGTATTGTCACTTTAATTTTTGAAAACGAAATTTTAGATGAAGAAGGTATGCTGATTGTCGAACATTCCAAGGATACCAAATTGGATCACATGATGCACTTTGCTTTTTCAAAACATTACGGCGGAACTGTTTTTTCGTTTTTCGAAATTGAGTCGGAAGAAGAAGAAGATGCTGAAGAAGACGAAGATGATCTATAAATAAATTTCCCTAATGCTCATTAGAAAAGCAACTTTACAAGATGCAACTGCTATTGCTGATTATATTCTATTAGCAATGGAAGATATTCTGTATGAATTCATTAAAGAAAAAAATCGAGATAAAGCCAAAACAATTTTACTTCAATTTATAAAGCAACCTAAAAACCAATATTCCTACGAAAATTGTTGGGTTATAGAAGAAAATCAAAAAATTTTAGGAGCTGCTTTAGTATATGACGGAGCTTGTTTGCACGAATTGAGAACGCCATTTCTAAAGGAGATCCGAGCTAAATACAATCCGGAACTTGCACCGGAAGATGAAACGGAAGCTGGCGAATATTACATTGATTGTTTAGGTGTTCATTCTGATTATCAAGGAAAAGGATTGGGTTCTTCCCTACTTCACTTTTTGATTGAAACTTTTGTTATGCAACAAAATAAAACGCTTGGTTTATTGGTTGAAAAAGAAAATCCGGGAGCTCAAAAACTCTATTTAAAATTAGGATTTCAAATCAAAGGCGAAAAAAGATTAGCCGGAAAATTATTAAACCATCTCCAAATAGAAAAAGTATCTCGATAGCTATTTTATTCTATTTAAGTTGTCGTTAATTGATTTTTCTTTGAATTCTGAATTTTTAATTTTTCCAAAGGAATATTTTATTGACAATACTAACAAATTGGCATCTGTATAATAAATTCCTTTACTACTGATATTGTTGGTTGTAAAATCTTCTCTGAATTTTATCTGTCTAAAAATATCATTATAGTTCAAAGCAAAATCTAATTGATTAAAAAATGTTTTTGAAATTCCAAAATCCATCGTAAAAAGAGCATTTCTTTTATACACTCCTTCCATCCTATCTGTTAAGCCCCAACCTGTTATTATCATCTGTATTCCTTTTTTAAACTTAAAAAGATGATTAGAATAATAATACAGATAAGGTTTTGTTTGATTTAGAACAGATTGCTCATTTTCTATCTTGTTTAGAACACCTGTTATCTTATTTGTTGTCGACCATTTCTTATATGCAAAAGGTAATGTGATTCCTAAATTGAATCCTGATTCTTTATCGAAATTTTCTGATTGAAATAACAGCAAATTTTCTGATTCATTGTAAATAGTAGCATAATAAATGGGCGATTTTGTCTTGTAATAGCTTAATTCTAAAACTTTATTTTTAAATTCATACGATATCGAAATTTCATTGGCAATGGTAGGATTCAAATTAATATTATTAGTCCATATAAAATAAGGATTAATGTATGTTGAAATTTGACTGGTCATTGAAAATACCGGACGATTTATACTTTTTGCATAATTAAAAAATATAGCGTTAGCATCATTCAACGCATAATTTACAGCTACTTTTGGAAACCAATTGAAATAATTTTTATCAATAGATAAAAAACTATCAGAAGATTGTTTTCCTTTTGTAACAGTTTTTTCACCTCTTAGTCCTATTGTATAATCTATTTTCTCCAATAAGTCACCAGAAATTTGAACATAAGAAGCCGCATTGGTTTCTCTATAGTTATAATCTGTTTTGCTATCGTTTTCCGAATTAAAATTTTCAATTTCTAGTTGTGTATCTGAATCTGCTTTTGAAAATTGAACTCCAAATTCTAATTTCATTTTATTTTTGAATTCTTTTTCGATATTTAGTTTTCCTGAAAAAACATCAACTAAAAAGTTCTGATCTCTATTTTGTGTTACTTCTAATCCTGAATCATTAACGTCATTTGAGATTATTCCGTTTGTCGGTTGTTCAAAATGAGAATATTGAAACCCGGAAAACAATAAAACACCTGATTTTTTTAGCTTATGATTGTAATTTAGAGAAGTATTCAAAAAGTTTCTTTTTTGATGATTGCTATTTAACGTATAAATATTTTCAATTAGACTTTCTTGTTGGTTGTAAGTAGTTGTGGTTATATTAAATCGATCATTTTGAAGCCTTTGGTTATAGTTAAAAGACAAATAATCATCGTCATTAATTTTATAAAAAAGTCCAGTTCCAATTATAAATTGAGGTCTTTTAGTTATAGCTTTAGTCATATAATTGGAAATAATATCATTTGCCGGGATTGTAAAATTATTTCCGTTTTTTTCCCAAACGGTCAATTGATTGTAATTAAAACTTGTTTTAAATTCTAGTTTTTTCTTTTTAAAGCTAGAATTAAGACCAAAATAGTTATTGAAATTTCTTTGAAAAGAAGCTTTTTCTGAAATGTCTATTTGCATCCCTTCTCTTTTACTTAATTTTCGGGTTATGTGTATTACTGCCCTTCCGTTGGCTTCATATTTTGATGAAGGATGTCGTATAATTTCTATTGTTTTAATGTCATCTACAGTCAATGAATTCAGAATATTTATATCTACTTTTTGATTATCAATATAAAGCAATGGTGAACCTTTTCCTATCAAAGTTATATTTTCTTTATCAGGACTAACTTGAATATCAGGAAGTTTTGCCAATAAATCTAAAGGATTTGCAATGGTACTGTAAATGGAATTAGCGACATCGACTTTTAAAGTTCCATTTTTTACTGTAATGGCTTTTTTGTTATATTCTACTTTTATTTCCTCTAATTCTATTTTTTTCTCTTCTTGCGAAAAAGCATTAATACAGATAAAAAATAAAGCAATTCTACTGATAGTATTTAACATTTTTTGATTTTTTAGCAAAGTTGTTCTGTTTTTTTTCTTTGAGAGTTAATCGAAAGTTAATGCAGCGTTAACGGAATCGATTTAGTCAAAAAAGCCTTATTTTTGAGTATTCAAAGGCAATTATGAAACAAAAAATAAATCTCTTAATTGGTTTTTCAGCATTCATTTTAATAGTGCTGATTGCTATGCAATATTATTTGGTTAAAACTTCTTACAACTATAAAGTCGCCCAATTCCAAGGAGAAATAAAAGAAAAAATCTCTAATATTGTCAATAATTTTGCGAGTATAGATTCTTCAACACAGTATGATAACAATTTATTTTACAGTAATTTAATTGATGAATATGTTCAAGATAAAAATCCTAAAGAAGATTTTAAACATAAATTTATAGATAATCCTTACCGCGGATTACTGACCCAACAGTTAAGAAGACAAATTGAACTTGAATTTCCTAAGAATAATATTGATTTTGCCGTTGTTGCCAATAAGCTTGTAATTCTTAGTTCTTCTAAAAAAGCAGATACATTATTCTCTGAAAAAGTAAATATTAAAAATGCCGTTTATGGAAATCTGACAACCTTAGAAAGTGCTTTTACTGTCAAAAGTTATGTCAGAACTGTTTCCGGAATTTCAAATCCGGATTACAAATTGTTAACCGATGAAACTTTACTTGTTTCTGTAAAAAAATGGGAACAAATTGTTTTAAGAAGAATGACCTTTATTCTCATTTTGGCTACAGTATTGACTACTATTCTGGTATTGCTTTTCGTTATTATATTAAAAGCTTTAATCAAACAAAAAAGAATAAGTGATGTAAAAACAGATTTTGTCAATAACATGACTCATGAATTAAAAACACCTTTAACTACTCTTTCTGTCTCTACAAAAATACTAGAACGAAGTGAAATTCTAAATAATAAAGATGTTTTAGATTCTATATTAGCAACTATACACCGTCAAAACAACCGATTGCAAAAAATTGTAGATCAAGTAATTAACGAATCATTAGGTTTTGAGGAAATAGAATTATGCAAAAAGGAAATTAAAATTGTTTCCTTATTACAATCTATTATTTTTGACTTCAATTTAGCATATCCTAATATAAAAATAAACTTAGAAACCAACAATTCAGAAACGCAATTGTTTCTTGATCATTTTCATTTAACTACAGCACTAAATAATGTGTTAGAAAATGCTGTAAAATATGGATGTCAAACTATTATCATCAGAACATTTATCCAAAAAGAGCTTTTTTATATTCAAATTGAAGATGACGGAATAGGAATTCCTAAAAATAAACAATTCATGGTTTTTGAAAAGTTTTACCGTATTGAAAGTGGTAATATCCATACTGTAAAAGGTTTAGGTTTAGGGCTTTTTTATGTTGATCAAATCATGAAAGCACATAAAGGTTCCATTCAGGTTATCAGCGATCTAGGAAAAGGAGCTTCCTTCACAATCAGTATTCCTATTATATAATTTCTATTCATGCAAAAAGTACTTTTAGTAGAAGATGATATTGACTTTGGCAATATTTTAAAACAGTATTTAGAACTACATCAATTTTTAGTTTTTTTAGCAAAAGACAGTGAAGAAGCTCTTGATTATCTAAAAAAAGGACAATTTACCATTTGTATTTTTGATGTTATGATGCCAAAAATGGACGGTTTTACATTAGCTGAAAAAGCTATCGAAATCAATCCTGAAGTTCCTTTTGTCTTTTTAACAGCAAAAAATCAGAGTGAAGATAAAATAAAGGGATTAAAATTAGGTGCTGATGATTATATTACAAAACCATTTGAAGCCGATGAACTCGTTTTAAGATTGAATAACATTATAAAACGAACACAAAGAATTAACGAAAAAAAATTATCAGAACCGATTCCAATAGGCAAATATTTATTTGACACCAATCGTTATGAATTAAAAATGGGAACAAAGATTCAACAAATAACTGAAAAAGAAGCTTCTTTAATTTTATTCTTTTTAGAACATGCTAATCAATTAATTAAAAGAGAATTAGTTTTAAATACGGTTTGGGGAAATGATGATTATTTTACCGGAAGAAGCATGGATGTTTTTGTTAGCAGACTCCGAAAATACTTTAAAGATGATGATTCTATTTCATTAGAAAGTATAAGAAACATCGGTTTAGAGTTTAAAATAAAAAATGCAGACCTGTAAGCCGGATTCTGTCTCCAAAAAAGGAGTCTTATCATTTATCTAGTTCCGCAATTACTCACGGAATCCATCTGCCTACCCCTCAGCATTGGGCGAGCAGCCCTTAATTGCTGATATACATGGCATTTCACCGCATAGAGTTTACCTGATTTCACTACAGCCTTACCTGTACATCCTTTCTGTTGCACTTGTCCTCATCTCTCGACGGACGGGCGTTACCCGCTATGCTGCTCTATGGTGTCCGGACTTTCCTCCCTCCCAATTTTAATTGGAACGACGATAAGACGGTCTGCGGTGCAAAAGTATAACATTTTTTAAACCTTAAGATGTATTTCTTGTCTAAAATCTGATTACTTTTATGCTAAAATTACTCATGAAAAAGATTTTATTTCTTCTATTGTTGAATATTACATTCAGTAATGCTCAGTATAACGACCCTAATTTTCCAAAACCTTCTTCCGGCTATGGTTCTGACGGAACTCATCCTGTGGGAGTTATCTCTTTTACCAATCCCTATTTCACATCAAAAGATATTGAAATTTACCATCCTTCTGATGTCATCACTCCTGTTCCTACACTATTTTATAGTCATGCTTATGGTGGTAATGTTTCTGCAAACATAAGTGGTGTATTGAATTTTATAGCACAGAAAGGTTATGCTGTCGTTTATGTTCCTTATCAAACAACCGGAGTCACTAACGAAGATCGTTATGATAACTTACTACACGGATTTACAAAAGCTGCGCGCGACTATTCTGCGGTAATTGATACTACAAAAGTCGGTTTTTTAGGTCACTCTTTTGGTGGAGGAGCTTCTTTTACTTTGGCTAAACATTGTTTTGACAGCTACAATTGGGGATCATCGGGAAGATTTATTTATGCATTAGCACAATGGTATACTCTTGACCTTTCTCCTACTGAATTGAGCTCTTTCCCTTTGGATACTAAATTATTAACAGAAGTATTTGACGATGATATAACGAATGATCATAGAATGGCAATCGATATTTTTAACAACATCAATATTCCTTTAAGTGAAAAAGATTTTATTTTGGTAAAATCATGTACTGTAGGAGGTTATAATTATGTTGCTGACCATAGCGTTCCCAATACGTCTTCTGCTTTTGATGCTTTAGATTATTATGCTTACTATCGTTTATTAGATGCTCTGTGCGATTATACTTTTAATGGAAATTTAGCAGGAAAAGATGTAGCGTTGGGCAACGGAAGTACAAACCAAATTACTATGCCAACCGGAATGTTGAATTTAATAGAATATGAAAACCCTCCTGTTCTATACCCGGAAAGCAACTATACATTTCCGTGTACCAGCAGCACCAATCCAAGAGAATCTTTTTGTGGATTATTATCTTCCGAAGATTTTGAAACTGATGATAAAATAACTGTTTTTCCGAATCCTGCCCATAACAATCTGTTTATCAGAAACAAAAATAAAGTTTTGTGTAAAATCGGTATTTATGACATGTTTGGTAAAATGATTTTGAAAACAGAATCTGAAGATAAACTTATTACCGTGAAAATTCAAGAATTAGATAAAGGAGTTTATTTTGCAAAAGTGAATAACAGCGTCAAAAGATTTATAAAATTTTAACCTTTATAACTTCCTTAACATAAAAATCAGTAACTTGTAGAGAACAAGCAAAAACTATTTATTATGGCAACACAATATCATTATGCTTCCGTTTCAGAAGCTTTAGACGAATTGAAAAAAATAGGATTTGAATACGATTTTAATATTCATGAAAATGAAATTGTGTTAGATCCTGACGGTTTTATCGTAGAACATGTGTATCGCTATGAAGGAAATTCCAATCCTGATGACGAAGCTATTGTTTATGGAATCGCTTCTTTTGAAGGCAAAAAGGGAGTTTTTGTCAGCGGATTTTCGGCAAATTCAGATTCCAAAGCAGCCAAAATAATCGAAAACATCTTAATTATTGCCGACGAATAATTGTGCATTGTGAATAACTTTTCGTCTATTTTGAAAATATGGCTTTACTTAAACTGAACATTTGTTTTATATTTGTGAACCAATAAAGAACAATGGAACAATTCATAGTATCGGCTAGAAAATACCGCCCACAGACATTTAAAGATGTTGTAGGTCAAAAAGCTATTACCAATACTTTATTGAATGCTATTGAGAGCAATCACTTAGCTCAAGCTTTGCTTTTTACAGGTCCGCGTGGTGTGGGAAAAACAACTTGTGCCCGCATTTTAGCGCGTAAAATCAATCAGGAAGGTTATGACGACCCTAATGAGGATTTCTCTTTTAATGTTTTTGAATTAGATGCTGCTTCTAATAATGGTGTAGATGATATCCGTAGTATTATTGACCAAGTACGCATACCACCACAAACAGGAAAGTACAAAGTTTACATTATTGACGAGGTTCACATGTTGTCGCAGGCTGCTTTTAATGCTTTTTTGAAAACATTGGAAGAACCGCCTAGACATGCTATTTTTATTTTAGCAACTACTGAAAAACACAAGATCATTCCAACGATTCTTTCTCGTTGTCAAATATTTGATTTTAAAAGAATTACAATTAACGACGCTAAAGAGCATTTGGCTGAAATTGCAAAAGAACAAGGTATCACTTTTGAAGACGATGCTTTGCATATTATAGCGCAAAAAGCAGATGGCGCTATGCGCGATGCGCTTTCTATTTTTGACAGAGTGGTTTCCTATTGCGGAACCAATTTAACACGTCAGGCTGTTGCTGAAAATCTTAATGTTCTTGATTTTGAATACTATATTAAAGTAACGGATTTAATTATTGAGAATAAAATTCCTGAATTGCTATTGGCTTATAATGATATTTTAGCGAAAGGTTTTGACGGTCATCATTTTATAGCTGGTTTGGCTTCTCATTTCAGAGATTTATTGGTTTGTAAAAATCCGGTAACACTGACTTTATTAGAGACCGGAGAACATGCTCAAAAATTATATCAAGAACAATCCTCAAAAGTTTCACAAGATTTCCTTTTACAAGGAATCGAATTGGCCAATGATTGTGATTTAAAATACAAAACCAGTCAAAATCAACGTTTACTAGTTGAACTTTGCTTAATGCAATTAGCCTCCATTACTTTAGATGGAGAAAAAAAAAAAGCTAAGTCATTCATAATTCCGGCTCTATATTTTAGAAATAACAGTTACTCTATAACGGAAGAAGTTGTAAAACCTGTTGTAAATAATCCTATTTCAACTCCAAATGTAGAACCTGTTAAAACGGTAGTTCAACCTGTTTCTGAATCACCTGCTATTACAAATCCTATTTCTTCAGCAACCGGTACTGGTAATCGACCTAATGTTTCTGCTCTTTCGCTGGCAAGTATTAAGGCAAGAAAAGAGTTAGAAGCTAAGCAGTTGACTCAAATAAAATCGATTGGCGAGCTTCCAAAAGAAAAGTTTACGGAAACAGATATGTTATTACAGTGGAATAAATTTGCACAAAGGATAACCGATCAGGGTAAAAAGCTGATGGCTACTTACATGCAAATGAATGATCCTGTTTTGGAAGGAACAACCATAAAACTGGAACTTCCGAATGAAAGTACAAAGGAAGAATTTTTACACGGCTCTAATGAATTATTAGGATATCTTAGAGGGAAATTGCATAACCATGACATTGTCATTGAAGTAGTTGTCAATGAAACCACTTCAAATAAACATGCTTTTACTCCTATAGAAAAATTTGAAAAACTAAAAGAATTGAATCCAAATATAGAACTTCTGAAAAAGATGTTTGATCTGGATCTTTAAATTCTTCCGTAATACATTGCTTTAACTATTCCGTCTGACAATCCTATTTTGGGTACAAAAATTTGTCTAGCACCACTCCATTTCATTGCACTTAAATAAATTCGTATTGCCGGAATGATTACATCTGCACGATCAGGATTCAAACCTAACTCGGCAATTCTTTGCTCATAAGTTAAACTGTTAAGCTTTTGATATTGTGAATTTAAATAAACATAAGACAAAGGTTTGTCCGGATGCTTTTCAGACAATTTGAATATTTTATTAATGTTTCCTCCTGAACCGATCAATGAAAGTTCTTCAATATCTTTTGTTACAGATTTGATCCATTTTTCTATTTCTGTCCAAACAATATCGGAAACCATATTATTCAGTAATCGAACGGTTCCTATTTTAAATGATTTTGAAACTACTATTTTGCCTTCCGAGAATAATGAAAACTCTGTGCTACCACCACCAACATCTACATATAAATAAGTTTTATCAGTATTAAGAAATTGCTTCAAATCAGAAGCCGCAATAATAGCTGCTTCTTTTTTACCGTCAATGACATCTATTCTAATGTCTGTTTTTTTCTTGATAAGTTCTACAATTTCTTTTCCGTTATAAGCTTCTCGCATTGCTGAAGTAGCACAAGCTTTATATTTCTCTATCTTATGTACTTTCATTAATAGACTGAAAGCTTTCATAGCATCGACCATTCGGCTCACATTTTCTTCTGAAATTTCACCTACGGTGAAAGCATCTTGTCCTAAACGAATGGGCACACGAACCAAAGAACTTTTATTGAATTGAGTAGGATGTCCTTTTTGTTCTACAATATTGGTAATCAATAATCGCATAGCATTGGAACCTATATCAATAGCCGCATATTTTTTTATAGTAATCATAAACAGTGTTATATTTTTTCGGTAATAACCTCTAATTTATTTTGATAATACTTGTATGTTTCTAATTGAGAACGGAAAGGTTTTTCATCACCACGTTTTCTGTATCTGTTTTTTAAATCATCCGATTGATAACGTGCTTTTACATTGGCTTTCCATCCGATATCAAAAATCTCTATTAATTCCTTTTTAATCTCTTTATCATAAATAGGACAGGTTACTTCTACTCTCGAATCTAAATTACGCGTCATAAAATCAGCTGACGAAATATAAACATCAGGATTACCGTCATTAGCAAAAATATACAAGCGGGCGTGTTCTAAATAATTATCTACAATGCTTATCGCTTCAATATTTTCACTCATTTCATCAGCACCAGGTACAATACAGCAAATTCCTCTCACGATCAATTGAATTTTAACACCTGCTCTACTGGCGTCATATAATTTATCTATCATTTTAAAATCAGATAAACTATTCATTTTTAATTTAATAAAAGCTTCTTTACCGGAAAGAGCATTTAAAATTTCTCGTTCAATTAACTTGTTGAATTTAGAACGTGTATAATGCGGTGAAACAAATAAATGTTTGTATCGGTGAACTTTATAATTTACCTGAAAAAAGTCGAAAACTTTAGAGACATCTTTCAAAATTGCCGAATCAGCTGTAAAAAGTGTTAGATCAGTATAAATTTTGGCTGTACTTTCATTAAAGTTTCCTGTCGAAATAAAGCCGTATCTTTTTACTTTGTTTTCTTCTAATCGTTCAATGACACATATTTTACTATGTACTTTTAACCCTTTAACACCAAAAATAAGCTCAATACCTTCCGTTTGCATTTGTTCTGCATAATAGATATTGCTGGCTTCATCAAAACGAGCTTGTAGCTCAATTTGTACAATTACTTTTTTTCCGTTTTTAGCTGCATTTATTAAAGAGCTGATGATTTGAGAATTATTAGCTAATCTGTACAACGTAATTTTGATAGACATTACTTTAGGATCTAAAGCAGCTTCTCTTAAAAATTTGATTACATAAGAAAATGATTGATATGGTGCATTAAGCAAATAATCTTTCTCTCTTATTTTTTGAAGCATACTTCCTTCTATTTCCAATCCCGGAATAGGTAAAGGAGTATTAGGCTTATATAGTAAATCGTATCGTCCTAAATTAGGAAAACTCATATAATCTCTTCGGTTATGATAACGCCCGCCTGGAATAATACTATCTGAACTATCTATTTTCATACGATTGAGTAAAAATGTTAAAAAATCTTTCTCAATGGCTTGGTCATAAACGAAACGAACAGGCTCTCCTACCCTTCTTTCTTTTACACTATCTGAGATTTTCTCAATTAAACTTTTAGAAAGATCACTATCAAATTCTAACTGAGCATCTCTGGTAATTTTAATCATGTGAGCTGAAATACTATCATACTCAAATATGTTAAAGATATAATCTAAGTTAAGTCGTACAACATCATCTAAAAGAATAACATACTGCTTTTCATTATTTGATGGTAATACCACAAAACGATTAACTGTATTAGGTATTTCAACTACGGCATAACGAATTTCTTTCTTTGGAATAAAATTATCGATCAATGATGATTTTTTAGGTTTCATCACTAAACGAACAGCCAAATAACCAGCAGTATCTTTTAACAGTGGGAATTCGCTTAAGTCATTTAACATGATCGTTACTACAGCAGGACTTACTTTTTGAATAAAAAATTCGTGTAAAAATTTCTCTTGCTCTTTTGTAACTTCTTTTTCGTTAACAATAATGATATTCTCTTTTTGAAGCTTATGTTCGATTTCGCTTAAAATGCGTAAACTTTCTGATTGTTGTTCAATTACGATATCTGTAATTTCCTTTAAAAGTTCAGTTGCCGAAATTCCGCCTAAAACTTTTTCAGAATTAATTTTGCTATCATTTTTCATTCTTCTGATAGCTGCATAGCGAACTCTAAAGAATTCATCTAAATTATTAGAGAAAATTCCTAAAAAACGTAATCTATCTAATAAAGGAACTGTTTCATCTGCCGCTTCTTGTAAAACTCTGGCATTAAAAGTTAACCAACTTTTTTCTCTATCTATATAAAAATTATGATGATGCGTGTTGTTCATGCTTAATGTGACTTGGAAAAACTGTTTTTATTGTCCTACCCTTTTTAAGATCATTCCAATCATCGGTATCAAATGCTAAAGAGACAACACCTGAAGTTGGAACATTCTCTATAAATAGGTCACCAAATTTATTAACAAAATTTGTAATGGCATCATTGTGTCCAAAAAGAATTAAATTTTCATAATGATTTGGACAACTTTTGATAACCTTTTCCAAAGCTTTTTCATCAAATGTATATAAATCATCTCTCAATATAAGAGTCTCTAAAGGAATATGTAAATGATGTGAAAATATGGTTGCCGTTTCTAGCGCTCGTTTAGCAGTACTGCTCCAAACAATGTAAGTATCAGGTAAATAATCAATTATTTTAGAGGAAACTAAATGTGCATCTTGTATTCCTCTTGGAGAAAGAGGACGGTCTTTATCATTCAATGGCGCCTCCCAACTTGATTTGGAATGACGAATAATTACTAAGTTTTTCATAAATAAAAAATTATATAAATGGCACAATTATCAAACTAATTCTTCATAAAGTAACGCTTTTTTTCTGGAAATAACTACCCCGAAAATGATAATTAAAAGTTAATTCATAGACTTTTTATCTCTTTTTATCGAAAAAAAGAACCTTTAGTAAAATCGATGCATTGAAATTAACTAATTTAGCTATGTAATTACAAAAAGCGCTCCCAACGTTTGAACTTCAATTCTCCTTTGTGATGAATTATTTTTTATATAAATTACTGCGGTTAAGTCACTAACTTAATTTTTTTTACTGTTAACCATTTCCCTTATTAACTTTTTCATTTCCCCCCGATTATAACTGCGGAGTAATCTTTTATTCGCTAAACTTTACTTATCTGACTTTTTGGAAATCAAATGTTTAACAAAAAGTAGAGGTTATGAAAGCAAAAATTACGCTATTGCTGCTTATTATTGCTATTGGGTTAAATATGTCTTATGGACAATTTACTGCTGATAAACCGGATCTAAGATTATGCGGTACAGCACCCAATTATTACACCGATTATTTCAACTGTACATCTAATAATTATACACTAGATGATGTTTTTCTTAGCTTGACAGACATTAATGGTGTTCCATTAGATGATACAACATGTACTCCCGGTTCTTCACATACCATGTACATTATGTTGAATTATACATCAAATTCTAACAGCGATATTTATCACGCAAGAATATTTGCGGATTTAATTATTGACGGAGTTACAACTTCCATCAATGTCAATTTCGGTACGGTTTCTTCAGGAACAGGACAACGATTATTATACGGTCCATTTACATGGATTTGCGGGCAAGAAATTATTTTAAATAGAATTTTAATTGTATGGAAAACTTCCGGAAATAATACAGAATTAACGCCCTATGATTGTCATTCTTATAACAGATCACAATGTGAACTTCCCGGAGGAGTAGTTGTTACAGCACCTTTAGCGGTTCAATTCACATATAGTGGTTGTACTAATGGAAATCAGTCCACTATTAATTTTGATTCCACTACAAATGGGGGAACACCTCCTTATTCCTATGCATGGGATTTTGATTCTAATGGAACAATAGATTCTACTGTCGAAAATCCAACGTTTACATATAACAATAGTAACAGTTATAATGCTACTTTAACAGTTACTGATGCTAATGGATTAAGTAATTTTTATACTGTTCCAATACTATACCCAACAGAAATTACTATTGTAGCTAATGTTCAACCATTGAATTGTACACCAAACTCAACAGCTGCAATTGATATTACCGTAACTGGAGGTACACCACCTTACTCTTATCTTTGGAATACAGGACAAACTACTAAAGATTTATCAAATTTGGATGTAGGAACTTATTCTTTAACAGTAACTGATGCTTTAGGATGTACAAAAAATTATAGTACAACTATTTCTCCTGTTGTTTGTTGCCAATTTGAAGTCAGTTGTCCGACATTTAGTCCTATTGCTATCCAATGCTATGACTTATTACCAATAGAAGGAATACTTACTGAAGCCGATTTTGAAGCTTTAGGCAATGGCGATGGAATTATTGGCAATAATCCTTGTGGTGTAATTGTTATTACTGCTCAAAACAGTGCTTATGCAGGTTGCAATTCTAATATTACAAGAACTTATACAATTACCGAATATCAAGATGATAACAATAATGGAATTCATGAATCTAATGAAACAACCATATTAAATACCATTACTTGTAACCAAACTATTTTAATTAATGATATCACTCCTCCTTCAATTGCAACACAGGCAAGTAATAGCACTGTGGAATGTAGTAGTACAAACGGAACGGAATTCAACACTTGGTTGAATAACAATGGTGGTGCCGTTGCTTCTGATTCTTGTGGAAATGTAACATGGACTAGAGTTGGTGATTCTATTTCTGATGAATGTGGAACAACTGGTTCTGCAACTGTAACTTTTAGAGCAACTGATGATTGCGGTAACTTTAGCGAAACTACTGCTACTTTCACCATTCAGGATACTACAGCA
>NZ_JBSEFI010000030.1:0-34230 GCF_053570605.1 Flavobacterium sp. U410 | reverse complement strand
CTTAATTCTATTTCTAGATAAAAAGAAAGCTGCCTCAAAAAGGCAGCTTTCTTTTTTTAAATAAAAATGATTTGTGGAAGTTTTGTCTTTTTGAACTAAAAAGACACTCTCTTTGCCTATTTTTTGCTCTCTTTTGTAAAAATCCTTACTTTCGCAAATTGATTTAAGGAAACGACAAAAATGAGTACAAAATTTACTGAATACAAAGGACTTGACTTGCCAAATGTAGCAACGGAAGTCTTAAATTTTTGGAAACAAAATGATATCTTTCAAAAAAGTGTAACTACTCGTGAAGGAAATGCACCCTATGTGTTTTTCGAAGGACCGCCTTCGGCTAACGGATTGCCGGGTATTCACCACGTAATGGCGCGTTCTATTAAAGATATTTTCTGTCGTTACAAAACCCAAAAAGGATTTCAAGTAAAACGTAAAGCAGGTTGGGATACTCACGGACTTCCGGTAGAATTAGGAACCGAGAAAGAATTGGGAATCACCAAAGAAGATATTGGAACCAAAATTTCAGTAACCGAATACAACGAAGCGTGTAAACGAACCGTTATGCGTTATACGGACGTTTGGAATGACTTGACTGAAAAAATGGGATATTGGGTCGATATGAAAGATCCGTATGTGACTTACAAACCTAAATACATGGAAACGGTTTGGTGGTTGCTGAAACAGATTTACGATAAAAATTTACTATACAAAGGATATACTATCCAACCGTATTCTCCAAAAGCGGGTACAGGATTGTCTTCTCACGAAGTAAACCAACCGGGTTGTTACCGCGATGTTACGGATACCACTATTGTAGCGCAGTTTAAAGCAAAAGAAGAAACGTTGCCAAGCTTCTTGCAAGGTTTTGGAACGGTTCACTTTCTGGCTTGGACGACTACGCCTTGGACGTTGCCAAGTAACACGGCTTTAACCGTTGGACCAAAAATTGATTATGTTCTGGTTAGAACAATTAGTAGATACGATATTGATGGGAAAAGAGAAGTTTTAAATTTAATTTTAGCTGAAAATCTTTTTAAGAAATATTTTGAGTTTCCAGAATCAGGAACTGAAGTTGGAGGGAATTATAATGTTGGATTTGAATTGTCCGATTTCGATGTTTTAAAAGATGTTAATACTACAGAAAAAGTAGAACACAAAGGAAAAATTAGATTTTGGAGTGTTTTAAAGAAATTTAAAGGTGCTGATTTAGTTGGAATTAAATACGAACAGTTATTGCCTTATGCATTGCCGTTCCAAAATCCTGAAAATGCGTTCCGCGTAATTTCTGGTGATTTCGTTACTACAGAAGATGGTACAGGTATTGTTCACACAGCGCCAACTTTTGGTGCAGACGATGCTAAAGTAGCCAAAGAAGCTACTCCGGAAGTGCCGCCAATGTTGGTTTTAGACGAAAATGGAAATCCTGTTCCTTTAGTTAATTTACAAGGAAAATTTATTGACGGTTTAGGTGATTTGTCTGGAAAATATGTGAAAAACGAATATTATAATGATGGTGAAGCTCCTGAGAAATCGGTAGATGTTGAAATTGCTATTCGTTTAAAAGAAGAAAATAAAGCGTTCAAAGTTGAAAAATACGTGCACAGTTATCCGCATTGTTGGAGAACCGATAAGCCTATTTTATACTATCCGTTAGATTCTTGGTTTATTAAAGTAACTGAGGTAAAAGATAGAATGTTTGAATTGAACGAAACCATCAATTGGAAACCAAAAGCAACCGGAGAAGGACGTTTTGGAAACTGGTTAAAAAATGCAAACGATTGGAACTTATCGCGTTCACGTTATTGGGGAATTCCATTGCCTATTTGGAGAACAGAAGACAAAACAGAAGAAGTTTGTGTGGGTTCGGTAGAAGAACTATTCCATGCTATTGAAGAAGCGGTTGAAGCTGGTTTTATGACGGAGAATCCATACCAAGGTTTTGTGGTTGGAAATATGGAGGAAACCAATTATGATTTGGTTGACTTACACAAAAATATAGTGGATAACATTGTGTTAGTTTCGCCTTCGGGTAAACCAATGAAACGCGAAACGGATTTAATTGACGTTTGGTTCGATTCAGGTGCGATGCCTTATGCGCAATGGCATTATCCGTTTGAAAACAAAGAATTCATTGATAAACACGAATCGTATCCGGCTGATTTCATTGCAGAAGGTGTCGATCAAACTCGTGGATGGTTTTATACTTTACATGCTATCGGAACTTTAGTTTTTGATAGTGTAGCGTATAAAAATGTAGTGTCAAACGGTTTAGTCCTAGACAAAAACGGACAAAAAATGTCGAAACGTTTAGGAAACGCAATTGATCCGTTTACCACTTTGGCTGAATTTGGCCCCGATGCTACGCGTTGGTACATGATTTCGAATGCCAATCCGTGGGATAACTTAAAATTTGACCTTGAAGGTGTTGCCGAAGTTCGTCGTAAGTTCTTTGGAACACTTTACAATACCTATTCGTTCTTTGCTTTATATGCCAATATTGATGGGTTTAAATATGCAGAAGCCGAAGTTCCGTTAGAAGAAAGACCGGAAATTGACCGTTGGATTTTATCCGAATTACATACTTTGATTCAATTTGTAGACGAATGTTACGCAGATTACGAGCCTACAAAAGCCACTCGAGCTATTTCTGACTTTGTTCAGGAGAATTTGAGTAACTGGTACGTTCGTTTGTGCCGTCGTCGTTTCTGGAAAGGCGAATATGCACAAGATAAAATTGCAGCTTATCAAACGTTGTATACGTGTTTGGTAACGGTGGCTAAGCTTTCGGCTCCGGTAGCGCCATTCTTTATGGACAAACTTTACCGTGATTTAACACAAGCAACACAATCAGAATCTTTTGAAAGTGTACATTTGGCGGAATTTCCAAAGTTTGTTGAAAAATATGTTGATAAATCTTTGGAAAGCAAAATGTTGAAAGCACAAACGGTTTCGTCTTTAGTGTTGTCATTGCGTAAAAAAGAAATGATAAAAGTACGTCAACCGCTGCAAAGAGTGATGATTCCTGTACTTGACGCTGCTTTTAAAGCTGAAATTGAGGCGGTTTCTGACTTGATTAAAGCGGAAGTTAACGTTAAAGAAGTGCAGTTAATGGATGATGCTTCTGGGGTATTGGTGAAGCAAATTAAACCTAATTTTAAAGCATTAGGGCCACGTTTTGGAAAAGATATTGGGTTGATTTCCAAAGAGATACAGTCTTTTGGTCAAGATCAAATCAATGTCTTGGAACGTGAAGGGCAGATAACGCTTGATATTTCAGGAAAAAGTGTTATCTTAACAACCGAAGATGTAGAGATTTCGTCACAAGATATTCCGGGCTGGTTAGTAGCCAATGCCAATGGAATTACGGTAGCACTTGATATTACCATTACGGAAGATTTGAGAAACGAAGGGATAGCAAGAGAACTGGTGAACAGAATTCAAAATATCAGAAAAGATTCTGGTTTTGAAGTAACCGACAAGATAAAAGTTCAATTGTTAAATAACGATCAAATTGAACCGGCTGTTAAAGCAAATGAAGGCTACATTAAATCGGAAACGCTTACAAGCGAACTTGTTTTTGTTGACCAAATTGAAAATGGTACAGAAATTGAGTTTGATGATTTGAAAACAATAGTATTAATTTCTAAATGATCGAAATTATGGTAGACGAGAAAGTAAGATATTCCGACGCTGAACTTGCGGAATTTAAAGAACTGATTTTAGCCAAAATCGAAAAAGCAAAAGCTGATTTAGAGTTGATTAAAAGCGCCTACATGAATGGTTTAAACAACGGAACGGATGATACATCACCTACGTTTAAAGCTTTTGAGGAAGGAAGCGAAACCATGTCTAAAGAAGCAAATTCTCAGTTAGCCATACGCCAAGAAAAGTTCATCCGCGATTTAAAAAATGCTTTAATTCGCATTGAGAACAAAACTTATGGGATTTGTAAGGTAACAGGGAAATTAATCGGGAAAGAACGTTTGAAAATTGTTCCTCATGCGACCATGAGTATCGAGGCAAAAAATTTGCAACGATAAGAAGATAACTCCAAATCCCGTATAGGGTAAATTCCAAACTTTAACTTCTTAACCACGGTTGAGCAGGAAAAGTTTGGAATTTTTTTTACGATAAAGCGTTAAAGTTTATTTAAAATCAATTGGTTACTCAATAAAATTACTTTTTTTCGTTTTTGAAATAGAATATAGAAAAATCAGTACTTTTGCACTTCAAAATCAAGAACATGTCATTAAAGAAAGCTTATATTTTAGTTTTTTTAGTCCTTATCATAGATCAAGTTTCGAAAATTTATATCAAGACGCACTTTTACTTAGGCGAATCTATTAAAGTTTTAGGATGGGATTGGTTTCAAATTCATTTTATTGAAAACGAAGGAATGGCCTGGGGCGCTGTTATTCCCGGAGATTATGGGAAACTGACCTTGACTCTTTTCAGAATTGTAGCTGTAGGCGGAATTAGCTGGTGGCTTTGGGATTCTATTAAAAAACACGCTTCAAATTATCTTGTAGTGGCGATTGCTTTAATACTTGCCGGAGCGGTTGGGAACATTATTGATTCTGTTTTTTATGGGGTAATTTTTGATCATAGTAATCATCAGGTAGCGACTTTATTTGCTAGTGAACCTTATGGAAAGTGGTTTTATGGTGAAGTAGTAGATATGTTTTATTTCCCGATTTGGGAAGGATACTTGCCCGAATGGATACCTGTTTGGGGCGGAAAGTATTTTACTTTCTTTAATGCCATTTTTAATGTTGCTGACGTTGCTATTTCGACTGGAGTAGGTATTTTGATTGTGTTTAATAAAAGAGCGTTTGGAAAGTGATTTAAAAAAATAATAAATTAACAGAAAGCCCAACTTTTAAATTGGGCTTTCTGTTTCTATTTCTTTTTACGTTGACCTGGCGCATAGTTTTTTGCACTTTTAGCTCCGGTAGCTTTTTTAACTTGACCAGGAGGCGCTGATTTTATTACTGTTTTATTATTATGAACTTTACAATTACTTAGACTGAAAGCAAAAGCAAAAATTAAAATGACTTGGAAGGCTTTTTTGAAAGTTAAGTTTTTCATAGGGATAAATTAAATTCTTTACAAGAATACATCTAAAATTTAAAAATTTAAAATTTCTTTATCCGTCACACAAAAATCTAATCTTATATCTGTTTCTATAACATCTTCAATTTGTTGTTCCGGTTCAAAAAAAGAAAGCCCGATTTTAATCACATCGGGTTTGCATTGGCTCAGAAATTTGTCGTAAAAGCCTTTTCCATAACCCACACGATTTCCTTGTTTGTCGTAAGCTAAAAGCGGTACAAAAACCACATCAATCATTTCTGTAGGAACAGGTAAACCATTTACAGGTTCCGGAATGTTATATTCGTTTTTTACAATTTTAGTGTTATCGGTCAATAAAAAATGCGTCATTTCTAGCGTGTCAAAATCGCTTTTCGAAATCACAATTTCTTTGTCTTTTCCGGCTAAAATTTGCAAAAGGAATTCGGTGTCAACTTCTTTATGTTCTACAATGGGGAGAAAAAGATGGTAATAGGTTTTGTCCCAAATAGCTAATCGAAGCAAGTTATTGGCAATTGCCAAACTCTTTTCTTCAATTTCTTCTAAGCTCAATTTTTGCCTTTTCTCTTTATACTTTTTCCTTAGTTCCTTTTTATCCATTTATAGCCCATTTCAAATCGTCTATAAAAGTAGTTAAATGATCAATTTCTACGTGATCCATTAAGACAATTTTATACCATTTGTTATGTTCGTTATGTTGTTGGGGAACCAAATCGTATTTTTCGGCTATTTTATGCGGAATATTTTCAGCATGAATGGTTACCAAATTCATAAAAGGTTCGCGAAAATAGTCAATGTTCAGTTTGTCTAATTCGTCACATAAAAATTGTGTGCGCATTTGTAAAATACTGATTTTTTCAAACCAACCGTAAGCACCATACGTAAACAAAATCATCCAAACGGCAACGGCATTCGCGCCCGAACGGCTTCCACAAAGGGTTAAATCCATTCCTTCTACATATTCGGCTTCTTTGGTTAACACATTTTCGATTAAACCCTTTCGGCAAATAAAAACACCGGTTCCATAAGGAGCTTGTAGCATTTTATGGGCGTCAATGGTAATCGAACTGATTTTTGGATTACTAAAGTTAATCGTTGAATTCGGGTTAGAAAACGGATACACAAATCCGCCATAAGCACCATCAATATGGAGTTTGTACGGAACATTGTGTTTCTCTAAAATATCAGTATAAAGATTAGGATCGTCAACAGAACCAAACATGGTAGTAGCCATATTGGCAACAGCCATAAAATATTTTTTTCCGTTTTTAATGGCATTTTCTACTATGGTTTCCAATTGTTCTTTTTGGATTTCTCTCGTATTAAAATCAACCGGAATTTTAAGCCAATCGACTTGCAATAAATTAGAACCTTTTGGAATAGAATAATGAGTGTCTTCCGAAGCTAAAATGGCAATTTCGTCCGGTTTTGCATTATATGTATTAAAAAAGTAATTGCGAAAAACCCAAAGTGCCTGAATATTAGCTTCTGTTCCGCCGGGAGCAATGTAGCCGTCATATTCGTTTTCTTGGGCTTTAAAAATATCAACAGCAATAACATCTAATACTTCTCTTTCTATTTCTTGTGTGCCGCAAAACGCTTTTTCAGAAGTGCCAAAAGTATGACAACCAATGTTATTTGGGTTAGCAACATACGTTTGTAAAGTTGGTGCATCTTTCAAAAAAGGAGCATCATCATAAAAAACTCTTCCGTCTAATTTGGAAGCCGGATAACCTAATGAAGCATCTTTTGAGAAGTTGACATTTTCCTGTAAAGCTTGTTGTATTCTGTGTAAACGCTGTTCTTGCGTAAGTTTTTTCCAAAATTGCATACCTAAAATTTTTCCAAAGGTACAATCTTAGAATTTTTTCAAAAATGATAAATGTTAGCTTTCCAAATGGGTTGTAATATGAAAAATGGCATCACCTTGATACACAAAAGGTGCGTGATTAGCATTGATTAAATATCCATCATTAGTCGATTTTACTTTGTGCTCTATTTTTCCATACGGATCAGAAATGGTTGCTAAAAGTTCTCCTTTTTTAACAAAAGAACCGATTTGTGCAACACCATGAAACATTCCGGAATATTTGGATCTAATCCAATTTGATTTTTCAATATAGATAGAAGTATGTGGAGGTTCAGAAGCTTTTTTCTTTGGATTCAACATGCCTAAATGTTCCAAAAAGCGCTTGCTTCCTTGCAAGGCCTCATTTGTAATTTCTTCGTTTAAGTCCAAAGATTTTCCGCCTTCAAAAAGTAGCATTTTTACTCCTAGTTTATCACAAGTACTCCGGAACGAACCTGAAATATTTTTGGAATATAAGGTAAATGGCGCATGAAAAACTTCGGCTAATTCTTTGAGTTCCGGGTTTCCTTGTTCAATGCGGATTTGTGGCGCGTTAAAACGTTGGGCACCGCCCGCATGGAAATCTATCACATAATCAATATTAGGTAAAATTTCTTTCACGATATAATAAGCAAACCGACTGGCCAGCGAACCGGTCTTGCTTCCCGGAAACACTCGATTTAAATCGCGTTTGTCCGGAAATTCACGAGTTTGGTTCACAAAACCAAAAATATTAATGATAGGAATACAAATGATAGTGCCTTTTTTTGGTTTGTTTATTTTTTTTGTGATGATTTGACGAACGGTTTCTGTTCCGTTAATTTCATCGCCATGCAAACCCGCAGAAAAAAGAACTATTGGTCCCGGAATCCTCGAACGCTCAATGATAATAGGAACTTTTAGCTTATTCATGGTATGTAATTTGGCAATTTCCATACTAATTGTTTTGCTTTCTCCGGGTAAAATAGTCTCACCAAAAAGGTGTAAAGGTCTTATCTCATTCATGTTACCAAAAATATAAAAATAGCCAATAAAAAAAACAATTCTTTTATCTTTGTTGTTCATTCTTTTCTTCTAAAAATGCAGTCGCCACTAGAACTTCAAATACAAACTTTACCCGATGGTCCCGGAGTGTATCAATACTATGATAAAGACGGGAAAATTCTGTATGTGGGTAAAGCCAAAAACTTAAAAAAAAGAGTTCAATCCTATTTCAGTAAACACCACGATAATTACAAAACTTCGGTTTTAGTAAAAAAGATAGTTTCTATCAAACATATTGTGGTTCCTACGGAAACAGATGCATTGCTTTTAGAAAACAATTTGATCAAGAAGTTACAACCGCGCTACAATGTGTTGTTAAAAGATGACAAAAGTTATCCGTGGATTTGTATTAAGAATGAAGCTTTTCCAAGAGTATTTCAAACCCGAAAAATGATTAAAGACGGTTCGGAATATTTTGGACCTTACACCAGCGGGAAAACGGTTCACACACTTCTGGATTTGATTAAAGAATTATATCCGTTGCGAACGTGTAATTTTGATTTGTCGAAAGCTAATATCGATTCGGGAAAATATAAAGTGTGTTTAGAATATCACATTGGAAATTGTAAAGGACCTTGTGAAGGTTATCAAACGCTGCAAAATTATCAAGACCAAATTCAAGCGATTCGCGAAATTTTGAAAGGAAATTTCAAAGAAAGTTTGAAGGATTTCAAGAAGCTCATGATGGAATTAGCGGAAGACATGAAGTTTGAAGAAGCACAAAAAATAAAAGATAAGATTGACGTTTTAGAAAACTATCAGGCGAAATCAACTATTCTAAATCCGAAAATTACCAATATCGATGTGTTCTCCATTGTTTCAGACGAAACCATGGCGTATGTGAATTTTTTGCAGATTTCGCATGGTGCCATTATTCGTTCGCATACATTGGAATTGAAAAAGAAATTAGAAGAAACCGATCAGGAACTTTTAGAATTGGCAATTGTCGAATTGAGAGAACGTTTTCATTTGCTTTCGAAAGAGATTATTGTGCCATTTGAAGTTGATTTGGGAGAAAATATTAAAGTTACTGTTCCAAAATTGGGCGATAAAAAACAAATTCTCGATTTATCGGAACGCAATGCTAAGCATTATCGATTGGATCAGTTGAAGCAAATAAAAATTGTAGATCCCGATCGACATACGAATCGAATTATGGCGCAAATGAAGAAAGATTTGCGACTTTCGGTTGAGCCACGTCACATCGAATGTTTTGATAATTCTAATATTCAGGGAACGAATCCAGTTGCCGCTTGTGTGGTTTTTAAAGACGGAAAACCGAGTAAAAAAGACTATCGTCATTTCAATATAAAAACAGTTGAAGGACCTAATGACTTTGCTTCTATGGAGGAAGTGGTGTATCGTAGATACAAAAGATTGTTAGATGAAAACCAACCATTACCTCAGTTAATCATAATTGATGGTGGAAAAGGACAATTGTCATCGGCATTAAAAAGTTTAGACGATTTGGGATTAAGAGGGAAAATTGCAATTATTGGCATAGCCAAAAGATTGGAAGAATTATTTTATCCGGAAGATCCGGTGCCGTTGTATTTAGATAAAAAATCGGAAACCTTAAAAACCATTCAGTATTTGAGAAATGAAGCACACCGATTTGGAATCACACATCATCGCGATAGAAGAAGTAAGTCGGCTTTGCAAACTTCCTTGGAAACCATTCCGGGAATTGGCGAAAAAACGATGGTAACGTTACTGAAACATTTCAAAAGTGTTAAAAGATTGCAACAAGCCTCAGAAAAAGAGATTTCAGAGGTTGTAGGGCTTTCAAAAGCCAAAAAAATTTCCGAATTTTACCAGACATTGAATCCAAATAAAGAATGAAACAGCTTTTCTTGTTGATAAGCCTACTATTTTTAGCCCCAATCAGCTTAGCGCAAGATACGACTTCACTAGATCAGGAACACAAAACGCATAAAATAGGACTTGTCCTTAGTGGTGGTGGTGCTAAAGGTTTGGCGCATATTGGTGCGTTAAAAGTAATAGACTCGCTCGGTATAAAAATTGACTATATCGGAGGGACAAGTATGGGGGCTATTATCGGAGGTTTATATGCATCAGGATATACGGCTAAACAGTTAGATTCAATTTTTAGTGATGTTGATACAGAAGCGTTGATTCAGGATTATATTCCGAGAGGTTCTAAAAGCTTTTATGAAAAGAGAAATGACGAAATTTATGCGCTTACACTTCCTTTTGACAAATTCAGATTAGGGCTACCAACGGCACTTTCTAAAGGTCTTTACAATTATAATTTATTATCAAGACTGACTTTTAACGTTTGCAGTTCTCAAGATTTTAAAAAATTACCCATTCCTTTTTTCTGCATTGCAACTGATGTAGAGACTGGGAAAGAAGTAGTTTTAGAATCGGGAAATTTACCGCAGGCAATGATTGCCAGCGGAGCTATTCCTACGCTTTATAATCCTATTGAAATTGATGGGAAACTTTTAGTAGACGGAGGGATTGTTAATAATTATCCTGTAGAGTTGTTGCGCGAAAAGGGAATGGATATCATTATTGGAGTTGATGTTCAGGATGGTTTAAAAACAAGAGAAGATTTAAAAGGAGCTTCCAGTGTTTTGCTTCAGGTGAATAATTTAGGAATGATTGAAAAAATGAAAGGGAAAAGGAAATTGACGGATGTTTATATTAAACCTGATATTAGGGAATATAATATGATGTCTTTTGATTATGGCTATGATATTATTCTGAAAGGAGTTGAAGCAGCAACTATTAAAGAAAATGATTTATTGAAATTAGTTCCTCATCATCCTGTTTATAGAGAATCTGCAATAGTACAAGATTCGTTGATAATATCGGATATTGAAATCAATGAATTGGAAGACTTTACCAGAGCCTATGTTAGAGGTAAACTAAAATTTAAGCCCAATGTTAAAATTAGTTTTAATGATATTGTTAGAGGTATCGACAATTTAAATGCAAGTCAAAACTTTAGAACAATTAACTATAGTTTTTCAGAAGGATCGAAAGAAGGAACAAAACGTTTTAACCTTTTTTTGAGAGAAAAAGAGAAAACAGCTTTTTTAAAGTTTGGGTTACATTATGACGATTTATTGAAAAGTTCTGTTCTGTTGAATTATACCAAAAAGAAATTCTTAGCTAAAAATGATGTGTTGTCTCTCGATTTTATTTTAGGAGACAATTTACGGTATAATCTAAATTATTATATCGATAACGGTTTTTATTGGAGCTTCGGAATCAATTCTAAAATGGTTGATTTTAACAGAAACATTCCAAATGATTTCAATAATGGAGTAACATTGACAGATTTAGGACTAAATTCTATAAATGTTGATTTTACAGATATCAGCAATCAAGTTTATGTGCAAACCATTTTTGCTCAAAAATTTTCAATAGGAGCAGGAGGAGAGTTAAAGTTTCTAAAAATCCGATCCGATAACATAGTGAATACAAATCCGGTTTTTGAGAACAATAATTACTTTTCAGTTTTCGGATATGCTAAATACGATTCTTTTGACAACAAATATTTCCCTAAAAGAGGTTGGTACTTTAATGGAGAACTAAAATCGTTTTTATACTCTTCTATAGATCCGGATAATTTCCAGAATTTTAGCATTGCAAAAGCAGATATGGGTGTTGCAAAAACATTCTATAAAAAAGCAACCATTAAATTACAATGCGAAGGAGGTTTTAATGTAGGCGAAAAATCTATTAATTATTTTGATTTTATATTGGGTGGTTATGGGTTTGCTCCCATCAATAACTTTAGACCTTTTTATGGTTATGATTACTTAAGTTTAATGGGAGATAGTTATGTGAAAGGCAGTGCAACTTTTGATTATGAGATTTACAGAAAACATCATCTGAATTTTACAGCAAATTATGCCAATATAGGAAACAGTCTTTTTGATAGTGTTGAAAATTGGTTGACTAAGCCACAATACTCAGGATATGCTTTTGGTTATGGAATGGAAACTATTATAGGTCCTATTGAAATTAAACATTCTTGGTCGCCGGAAACACGAGATCATTATACTTGGTTTGCAGTTGGTTTTTGGTTTTAGGATAATTCAAAAATATTTCGCTATATTTGCGATATTATGAATTTACACTGGGAAAATTTATTATCTCATTTGAAATTCCTCATCAAGAGAAATCCTGAGTGAGTTTTATATCTTTTAGATTAATATGAAAGTTTTTAAGTCTCAGCTTTTAACTTTTAACTTTTAACTTTTAAACTAAAAAGATTATGCCGATATATCATAAATTAGGTAAAATTCCCCACAAGCGCCACATTCAATTCAGAAAAGAAAATGGCGATTTGTATTACGAGCAGCTTTTTGGAACCATTGGTTTTGACGGCATGTCAACCAATATGTATCATGAACATCGTCCTACTCAAGTAAAAGAGATTAAAGGACAATATAGTGTAGCTCCAAAAATTGCCAAAGAAAATAATATTCAATCCTATCGTTTAAGAGGTTTTCAAGTAAAACCGCAAGATGACTTCTTAGAAAGTAGAAAAATTGTACTGACCAATTCAGATTGTCATATTGTTTTGGCTGCACCCAAAAAATCGACTACAGATTATTTCTATAAGAATACCGATTCTGATGAGGTGATTTTCATTCACAGAGGAACCGGAAAACTAAGAACCATGCTAGGAAATTTAAAATTCGAGTATGGTGATTATCTAGTGATTCCTCGTGGAATGATCTATACAATAGATTTTGATACCGAAGATAACCGTTTATTCATTGTAGAATCACACCGACCGATTTATACTCCAAAAAGATACCGCAACTGGTTTGGTCAATTATTAGAACATGCTCCGTTTTGCGAACGTGATATTCGTCGCCCGGAAGAATTAGAAACCTATAACGAAAAAGGAGATTTTTTGATTAAGATCAAGAAGAAAGACGAAATCTTCGACATGGTTTATGCTACACATCCATTTGATGTTGTAGGATATGATGGGTACAATTATCCGTATGCATTTTCAATTCATGATTTCGAGCCCATTACCGGAAGAATTCATCAACCGCCTCCGGTACACCAAACATTTGAAACAGATGCTTTTGTGATTTGTTCATTTGTGCCTCGTTTGTATGATTATCACCCACAAGCTATTCCGGCACCGTACAATCACAGTAATATCGATAGTGATGAAGTGTTGTATTATGTAGATGGCGATTTCATGAGTCGAAATGACATTGAAGCCGGACATATATCATTGCATCCTGCGGGAATTCCTCACGGTCCACATCCCGGAGCAACGGAAAGAAGTATCGGTAAAATTGATACACAAGAACTAGCAGTTATGGTAGATACTTTCAAACCGCTAATGGTTACAGAAGATGCTATGAAAATTGCAGATGATAAATACTACCAATCGTGGTTAGAATAATTTTCATTGGAGACAAACTATTAAATAATACAACAGCAAGGTCATCGACCTAGTAAACACACAAACTAAATACAATCATGGAAAAAGAAATAAAATCCGTAGAATACGGACTAGAAAAAATATTTGAAGGAGCACAAGATTTTCTTCCGCTTTTAGGGACGGATTATGTAGAATTTTATGTTGGTAATGCAAAACAAGCAGCTCACTTTTATAAAACAGCATTTGGTTTTCAATCATTAGCGTATGCAGGATTAGAAACTGGTGTAAAAGACAGAGCTTCTTATGTGTTAAAGCAAGATAAAATACGTTTGGTTTTAACAACAGCTTTAAACAGTAATTCGCCTATCGGAGAACACGTAAAAAAACACGGAGATGGTGTTAAAGTTGTAGCGCTTTGGGTAGAAGATGCTCGTCAATCTTATGAAGAAACAACAAAACGTGGAGCAAAATCATATTTTGAACCGGTTGTTGAGAAAGATGAAAATGGAGAAGTAGTTCGTGCAGGAATTTATGGAGCTTATGGAGAAACAGTATTTGTTTTCGTAGAGCGTAAAAACTATAATGGTATTTTTATGCCGGGTTATAGCGAGTGGAAATCTGATTACAATCCAAAACCGGTTGGATTAAAATACATCGACCACATGGTTGGAAATACAGGTTGGAACCGAATGAATGAAGCCGTAAAATGGTTTGAAGACGTAATGGGATTTGTGAACTTCCTTTCTTTTGACGATAAACAAATTACTACTGAATATTCAGCTTTGATGTCTAAAGTAATGTCAAATGGAAATGGTAGAATTAAATTCCCGATTAATGAGCCTGCAAATGGTAAAAAGCGTTCTCAAATTGAAGAATATTTAGATTTCTATGAAGATGAAGGAGTACAACACATTGCGGTTGCTACTGATGATATTATTAAAACAGTAACGGATATGCGCGCAAGAGGAGTCGAATTCTTGAGTACACCGCCGCAAGCTTATTATGACGCTATTCCGGAAAGATTGAAGGATCACATGTCTAAATTCAAAGAAGACATCAGTGAATTACAAAAACTAGGTATCATGATCGATGCTGACGAAGAAGGATATTTATTGCAGATTTTTACCAAACCAGTTGAAGACAGACCAACACTTTTCTTTGAAATTATTCAAAGAATGGGGGCTAGAGGCTTTGGTGCTGGTAACTTTAAAGCTCTTTTTGAGTCAATTGAAAGAGAGCAAGAATTAAGAGGTACATTGTAAAAACTGATTTTTATTGTGAACTAATCAAAAACGAACGCTAACTTGTTGAAAATAATGTGTTAAAAAGGTTAAAGTTTGTTTTTCGTTGAGAAAAATGTAAAAACTAATTACCTTTGCACTCGCAAAAAAGGAAATGGTTAACAATTCTTTTTTGTAAATAATTTTTCATAATTTATAGTTTTTGGTTGGTTAATAACATAAAAAACTCAGTCATATTTTTTGACTGGGTTTTTTTGTTTTATTATTTTTGGAACAGAAATTGCATTCTCTTGAATATCAAATTACAACAAAAAGATTACATAGTGGTAATGAGAGGGTTGTGAATTAAACATAAATTAGATATTCATAAAAAAATAAATACATGAAAAAACTAGGATTGTTACTTTTATTATTTGTTTTCACAAATTCTTTTGTGCAAAAAGAAGATGCATTTCAAGCAGGAGAATGGTTTAAATTCCGAATTCATTACGGAGTGATAAATGCCGGATATGCTACACTTGAAATAAAGGAAGCTACTAAAAACAACAGAAAAGTTCATCATGTTCAAGGTAAAGGATGGACAGTAGGAATGACAAAATTGTTTTTCAAAGTAGAAGATGACTACCAAAGCTATTTTGACAGGGATACCGGGAAACCCTATCAGTTTGTTCGTAAGATTGATGAAGGAGGCTACACCAAAAATCAGATTGGTTACTTTAACCAAAACAGTAATACCGTTTTAGTAAAAGATTATAAAAAAAATACAGAAAAGACTTTTTCCGTTCCTGAAAACGTTCAAGATATTGTTTCGTCATTCTATTACCTTAGAAATCATCCGCAAATTGATAAATTGAAAGAAGGAGAATACATTGCGATAGACATGTTTTTTGACGATGAAACTACAAAGTTTAAGTTAAAATATCTTGGTAATGAAGATATAAAGACTAAATTTGGAACAATTCCGTGTAAAATTTTCAGACCTTATGTGCAAGCTGGACGCGTTTTTAAAGAAGAAGAAAGTTTAACGGTTTGGGTATCAAATGATGATAACAAAATTCCCGTTAGAATTAAGGCAAGCTTAGCCGTTGGATCGCTGAAAGCAGACTTGGACGGATTTAAAGGGTTGAAAAATTCTTTTAAAATAAAAGTGGAAAAATAACTCATGAATACAAAATCGCTTTATCAAGATAAGATTGAAGCTTTAGAGCAAAAATTTAAGGCAATTAACCAAAATACAGAAACGCATTTAGAAGGACTTTTATGGTCTAAACCCATCACCTATTGGGATTATATTCAAACGGATGCGCTTTTAAATTTGCAAACACAAAGAACAACCTTGCCGGATGAAATGGTGTTTATCATGTATCATCAAGTAAACGAGTTGTTGTTTAAAATGATACTTTGGGAGATAGATCAATTATGTCACACCGAATTGCCCACAACAGATTATTTTACAGAAAAATTAGGACGAATCAGTCGTTATTTTAATATGTTAACCACTTCATTTGATATCATGACAGATGGAATGGAAGTAGAACAATACCTTAAATTCAGAAATACACTTACACCGGCCAGCGGATTCCAGAGCGCGCAATACCGTTTAATAGAATTTGCTTCTACCGATTTAATCAATCTGATTGATGCTCGTTTTAGACCAACAATAGATAGAAATACACCTTACGAACATGCTTTTGAGCATTTGTACTGGCAAGCTGCAGGTAAAGATTATAAAACAGGAGAGAGGACGTATTTAATTCAACAATTCGAAAAACGTTACAAAAAACAGTTTTTAGAATTTATGGAAGAATACAATACTATAAATGTTTGGAGAAAATTCAAACAATTGCCGGAAACAGACCAGAAAAACCCCGATTTAATAGAGGCTATGCGTCACTACGACAAAACAGTCAATATCACTTGGGTAATGGGACATTTTAAAACAGCTGTTAAGTATATTGATAGCGCACATGGAAATGGAGAAGCAACTGGTGGTAGCGATTGGAAAAAATACATGTTGCCAAAATACCAAAAAAGAATTTTCTTTCCGGAATTATGGTCTAAAGAAGAAATTGAGAATTGGGGAGAGAATGTTTAATGCGAAAACAAATTTAAATTGAAATACCTAACATCACTATTACTGTTGTTTACGATTGTAATAGCTTGCGATACCAAAAAGGAAAAAGAAGAAAAACCAAAAGAAAAAATTGAAGTTACAGAACCAATTATTAAAAAGTACGGTTTTGTATACAATGATTTCCATGTGGTTAATGATACAATTAAAAGTGGAGATACTTTCGGTACCTTATTACAGAATTATGTTTTGCCCGATAGTTTGAACGTTCATCAATTAACGGAAAAAATCAGAGATTCTTTTAACTTAAGAGGAATGAAAGCCGGAAATCCTTATGTTTTGTTATTTGATAAACAAAAGAAAAATGATTTAAAAGCATTTATCTATGTTAAGGATAAAATCCATTATACAGTTATTGATATGCAAGATTCTGTAGTGGTTCTCAACAAACAACGACCAACATCTATTAAGAAAAGAACTGTTGCGGCAGAGATTGAAGGGTCGTTGTCAGAAACATTAGACAAAGCCGGAGTAAGCGCCTCTTTAGCACCAAAGCTAGCAGGAGTTTATGCGTATTCCATCGACTTCTTTAAAATTCAAAAAGGAGATAAATTTGCAGTTACATTATATGAAAAATTCATAGAAGATTCTATTTATGCCGGAATTGATCATATAGAATCTACTTATTTTCAGCACAGAGGAAAAGATTTCTACGCTTTTCCTTATAAGTTGAAACCGGAACAAAGAGAATCTAGTTATTATGATGAAGCAGGAATGGCTTTAAAAAGCATGTTCTTAAAAGCACCTCTAGATTATTTCAGAATTTCTTCTCGTTTTTCTCCTAGACGTTTTCATCCGGTACAACAACGATGGAAAGCCCATAACGGAACAGATTATGCAGCACCACATGGAACGCCAATCAAGTCAACAGCAGCTGGAGTTGTAGAAAAAGCGGGGTATACTTCAGGAAATGGTAATTTTGTAAAAGTCAGACACAACGGAACTTATTCGACACAATATTTACACATGTCTAAAATTTTGGTTAAAAAAGGACAATATGTTGCGCAAGGACAAATTATTGGAAAAGTAGGAAGTACAGGTTTGGCAACAGGCCCACATGTATGTTATCGCTTTTGGAAAAATGGAGTGCAAGTAGATCCGCTGAGGTTACAGTTGCCTAATGCAGAACCGATGGCTGAAAAAGACAGAGTAAAATATCTGGCATATATCAAACCGTTTAAACAAGAACTAGATAGTATTTTAAAAGTTAAATTCAATAAATAATGAGCTTACAATCTATTAATCCGTCAGGTACAGTGGCATGGCAAAAAATTAGAGAACATTTCGAAGAAATGTACAATGTGTCTATGCAAGAAATGTTTCAACAAGATTCAAAACGTGCCGAAAAATTCCATATCAAATGGGAAAAGTTTTTAGTAGATTATTCTAAGAATAAAATCAATGAAAAAACATTGACCTTGCTTTTAGAATTAGCAAATGAAATCGAATTAAAAGAAGCTATAGAAAGCTATTTTGGAGGTGATAAAATAAATCAGACCGAAAAAAGAGCAGTATTGCATACAGCATTGCGCGCGAAAAAAGAAGAAGTAGTTTTAGTCGATGGTGTAAACGTAATGCCGGAAGTGTATGCGGTTAAAGAAAAAATTAAAGCTTTTTCAGAAAAAGTAATTTCAGGAAATGCAACTGGTTTTACCGGTAAAGCTTTTACAGATGTAGTAAACATTGGAATTGGAGGATCTGATTTAGGTCCGGCAATGGTAGTTGAGGCTTTACAATTCTATAAAAACCACTTAAACGTTCATTTCGTATCCAATGTTGATGGCGATCATGTTCAGGAAGTGATTAAAAAATTGAATCCGGAAACGACCCTTTTTGTGATTGTTTCCAAAACATTTACAACACAAGAAACCTTATCCAATGCTGAAACCATTAGAAGTTGGTTCTTACAATCAGCAAAACAAGAAGACGTGGCAAAGCATTTCGTTGCTGTTTCAACCAATATTCAAAAAGTAACCGAATTCGGTATTGCAGAAGATAATATTTTCCCAATGTGGGATTGGGTTGGCGGAAGATTTTCGCTTTGGAGTGCTGTTGGTTTATCTATCGCATTAGGTGTTGGTTACGACAATTTTGATGCTTTGTTAACGGGTGCTAATAAAATGGATACGCATTTTAAAACAACTGAATTCTCACAAAACATTCCGGTTGTATTGGCGTTATTAAGCGTTTGGTACAATAATTTCTTTGACGCAGAAACCGAAGCTTTAATTCCGTATACACAATATTTACAAAAATTAGCGCCTTACTTACAGCAAGGTATCATGGAAAGTAACGGGAAAAGTATTGGTAGAGATGGCAATCCGGTAAATTACCAAACCGGAACTATCATTTGGGGAGAACCTGGAACCAATTCACAACATGCCTTTTTTCAATTGATTCACCAAGGAACCAAATTGATTCCGACCGATTTTATCGGTTTCAAAAAATCACTTTACGGAAATACGGATCATCATAATAAATTGATGTCAAACTTCTTTGCTCAAACAGAAGCTTTGTTGATGGGTAAAACCGAAAATCAAGTAAAAGCCGAATTTGAAAAACAAGGTATTTCCGGAGAATTTGCCGATTATCTTTTACCTTTTAAAGTATTTGACGGAAACAAACCAACCAATACATTGCTAATTGATTCTTTGACACCGGAAACTTTAGGTTCGTTAATTGCTTTATATGAGCACAAAATTTTTGTTCAAGGAGTAATTTGGAATATTTTTAGTTATGACCAATGGGGTGTTGAATTAGGAAAACAATTGGCAAATTCCATCTTGTCAGAGATAAATGAAGTAAAAGTTAACCAGCACGATGCTTCCACAGAATTTTTACTTCGCAATTTTCTTTCTTAATAAAAATATTTTATAAAATTTTCTAAGTCTTTTATCGATTAAATGTTTAAAAAAATCGTTAAAAGGCTTATTTTTTTGCACTTTGTTATAAGTGTTTTATTGTTAACAATTTCTTAACCTCTCATAAGAGAAAGAATTTGAAATTTGCAAAAAAATACATAAAACACAACAAATGAGAGATTTTGCAAAAAAATTATTATTTGGATTGTTCTTTTTAACATCCTTAACAGTTTTTTCTCAAACAACAATTACAGGTGTGGTTGTTGATGGTGAGTACAACGAGCCTTTAGCAGGAGCTAACGTAGTTATTAAAGGAACTACAGATGGAGCTACTACAGATTTTGATGGGAAATTTGAAATCAAAACTTCTCAAACTTCCGGGCAAATAATAGTAACTTATTTAGGTTTTCAATCTAAAGCAATTACTTTTAACGGAACAGCAAATTTAGGAAATGTTTCTTTAACAGCTGATGAAAATCAGTTAGAAGGAGTTGTTGTTGTGGGTTCAGGAGTAATTGACTTAGCGCAAGATAGAAAAACTCCTATTGCAGTTTCAACAATTAAGGCTGCTGAAATTCAGGCTAAAATTGGTACTGCCGACGTTACTCAAGCATTAGTAAATACTCCTTCTGTTTATGTAGCAGGGCAAGCTGGTGGATACGGAGATTCTAGAATTACGGTTCGTGGTTTCCAACAAGATAATACCGCTTTCTTATTAAATGGTCAACCGATTAATGGTATGGAAGATGGTAAAATGTATTGGTCTAACTGGTCAGGAATGTCTGATATTGCTAATGTTATCCAAATTCAAAGAGGTCTAGGATCTTCAAAATTAGCTATTTCTTCAGTAGGTGGTACTGTGAACTTTGTGACTAAAGCAACTGATAAAAAACAAGGAGGTTTTGCTTCTATGGGAGTTGCAAATAACGATTATTTTAAATCAACTGTTGGTTATAACACAGGAATGTCTGCAAAAGGATTTGGATTTAGCGTAATGTTGTCGCATTGGCAGGGTGATGGTTATAACATGGGGACCAGAGGAGAAGGTCAAAACTATTTTATTTCTTTTGGTTATAAACCAAGTGACAAACACAACTTCAATTTCTTATTGACAGGAGCGCCTCAGTATCACGATCAAAATTATACTAAGTCAATTAGTAAATATTTACAATATGGTAGAAAATACAATAGTAATTATGGGTATTTAAATGGTGAATATTTATCATTGCGTACTAATTTCTATCATAAGCCAGTAGCTAACTTAAACTGGGATTTTAATATTAATGAAACAACTCAACTTTCTACCGTTTTATACGCTTCTTGGGGTAGAGGAGGAGGAACTGGAGATTATAAAGCTAGGTCATATACTATTCCTTATACTTCTTCTGGGTTAATTGATTTTGACAAAATTTATAACACAAATTTAAGTGCACCTAATGGTGAAGGAAGTCAACCTGATAATTTCCTGATTAGATCTTCAATGAATAACCATGCGTGGTATGGAATGGTAACTAATTTCAAAAAAGAAATTAATGAGAATTTATCATTTAATGCAGGTATGGATTTAAGAACGTATTATGGTACGCATTATAGACAAGTAGCAAATTATATGGGATTAAGATCATGGACTGAGTCTAGAGTTTTAAAAGGAGCCGATCACTTACCTTCGTCAACAAGCGTTTCAAATACTGTTACCGATTATGGTATTGCAAGACCATGGGAAGCTATGTTTAATACAATTGCTGAAGATCAAAGAATTGATTATGATTATAGCGAGAGAATCTCTTATGGTGGAGTATTTGGACAATTAGAATATGCTACAGATCAATTTTCAGCATTCTTCCAAGGTTCAATTTCAGAGCAGTACCATCAAAGATTTGATCGTTATGATTATCTGCCAGAAGCAAAAGATTCTGAAAAAATTAATAATTTAGGATATAACGTAAAAGGGGGTGCTGCATACAATATTAATGAAAATCATTCATTTTATGCTAATGCAGGTTTCTATTCCCGTCAGCCTTATCATGACAATATTTACTTAAACTATACAAATGCTGTAAACCCGTTGACATCTAACGAGGATGTTTTAGGTTTTGAAGCAGGGTATTCATTCAAATCGTCTATCTTCTGGGCTAATGTAAACGTTTATAGAACATCTTGGAAAAACAGAGTTAATACAACATCTACTGTTTTGTCTGAAGATACTACAATTGGAACAACAGATATGTTAGTTGGAGATTTAGTATATACTTCAAGTCAAAACGATGAACAATTACATTCAGGTGCAGAATTAGATTTAACGTTTAAGCCTATTCAATCATTAAGTGTTAACGGTTTCGCTTCCATCGGAAATTGGGAATATAAAGGAAATGCAAACCAAAGAAAATATGATCAAAATCTTAATCTATTGGATGAAGAGAAAGTAGATGTAGATGGAGGAAAAGTTGGGGATGCTGCTCAAACTACTTGGGGATTAGGCGCAAAATATGAAATTTTCAAAAACTTCTCTATTGATGCTGATTGGAGAAACTATGATAAATTATATGCTAACGTAGCTGCAAGAAAAGAAAACTTAGAATTACCTTCTTATGATTTAGTAGATGCGGGGGTTTCTTATAAATTAGTAGTAGGAAAAGAGAAAAAGAATTCTGTAGGTTTCCGTTTTAACATGAATAACGTGTTTAATGAAGTATACTTGTCAGAATTAACAAGTGCTAATAAAGTAGAAGCAGGAGATCAAACATGGAATGGAATTAACGTAACAAACTCTGGTTTCTTCGGTTTAGGAAGAACATGGAATTTCTCAATTCGTTATAATTTCTAAAAACTAATTTAGTTTTTATTGAAAGAGCCTTTTAGTAATTTTGCTAAAAGGCTTTTTTATTTTTATATCTTTGTATATACTCAAAACTAATCTATATGTATACAGCAGTACAAACCGCACATTCATTTTTTGCTTATTTAGTGTTAGCACTTTTATTTTTAGCTAGTATTAATGCTATTTCAGGTTTAGCAAGCAAACGAATTTTTAAAGATAAAGATTTACGTTTGTCTTTATTTGCTTTAATTGTTTCTCATTTACAATTACTGATAGGAATCGTTATTTATTTTATCTCTCCAAAAGGGCTAGAATCTTTCGGACAAATGTCAAACGCTGAGTTGAGACTAACATCTTTAGAACATCCGTTGATTAATATTATTGCGTTAGCATTAATTACAATAGGTTGGTCTAAACACAAAAGAGAAGAAAGTAATAACGGTAAATTCAAAAAAATTGCCCTATTCTATACTTTGGGATTTGTGTTGATTTTATCTAGAATTCCTTGGTCTAGCTGGTTAGGATAATATACAATGAAAAGTCTTTTCTTTCATAGTAGAATCTTTTTTTTTCTGATAGTGTTTTCAGCACTGACAGAAAATAAGACTATTGCGCACCATGAATTGAAAAATAATAATTCAAATGAAACAATACAAGATTCAATATTAGAGAAAACAACGTTTTATAAAACCAATGTTCACGCTTCCTATTACCATGATAAGTTTAATGGAAGAAAGACAGCAAGTGGACAAAAGTATGATAATACAAAATATACAGCAGCTCATAAAAAATTAAAATTTGGCACCAAAGTCAAAGTGACAAATCCTAAAAACGGAAAATTTGTAGTTGTTACAGTTAACGATAGAGGGCCTTTTGTGAACGGAAGAGAAATAGACCTTTCTAAACGAGCCTTTAATGAAATAGCCGATGGAAGAAAATCGGGACACTTAATAGTCAATTTAGAAATAGAAAAATAAGTCAGGCAATGCCTGACTTTCTTTTTTTACGAATTTAACAAAACTTTAAGTTCGTTTTTAACAGAACCAAACGAACTAATGATTAATTTTGTCTCCAAATTGATAGCCATGGATAATAATGCTGAAAAAGAAAAGGAAGAATTAATTGAATTATTCGGAATACATTTTGAAAAATTTCACATGTTGCCTCCTTTGGCTGCAAGAATTTTAGCCACTTTAATTTTAAACAGTCGGGAAAAAGATTTAAGTTTTGAAGATTTAGTAACGATTACGGCAGCTAGTAAAAGTTCAGTATCAACCAATATCAATTTGCTATTAAAGCTTGAGAAAATAACTTATTATACAGTTTGCGGAGGAAGAAAAAAGTTTTTTAGACCGGCAAATTTGGCTGACCGAATTAAAAATCACTTAGTTTTTATAAAGTCAGAACAAAATATCATCAAAAGGCTTAGTAATTACGAAGAAAAATATAATAAAAAACCTTTAACCCTATTAGAGGAAAAAAGTTTGGATATATATAGAGAATATGTAAACAATTTTGAAGTATTACTTCAAGATTCTATCAGAAAGATAGAAGAAATAGAAACCCAATAACCCACTTTTATTTTATAGTTTAATTTTATGAAAAAGACGTTTGTTTCAGCCCTTACGTTCGTTAGCGTTCTTTTTGTTTCTTGTAAACAAGAACAGCAGCAACAAGCGAAACCAGTAATGCCTTACAAAGTAGTTCAAATTGCAAAAACCAATACGACTCTTCAGGCAGAATATCCAGCTACTTTAGAAGGAGTTATGGATATCGATATTCGTCCAAAAGTAGATGGATATATTCAAAAAATCTTTGTTGACGAAGGTCAGGAAGTTAAAAAGGGACAAATCCTTTTTAAATTAGAAACCCAATCAGCTTCTCAAGACGCTTCTGCCGCTAAAGCAAAAGTAGATGCTGCTCAGGTTGAAGTAAACCGATTAATTCCGTTAGTGGAAAGAAACATTATTAGTAGTGTACAATTAGAAACTGCAAAAGCTAATTTGGCTAGTGCAAAAAGTACATACCAAAGTATAGTAGCTAATATTGGTTATGCAACGATCACAAGTCCGGTAAATGGTGTTGTAGGAACAATTCCTTACCGATTAGGGACTTATGTAAATAGTCAAACAACTGAACCTTTAACACGTGTTTCTGATATTAGTAAAGTATATGCCTACTTTTCTGTGAGTGAAAAACAACAGTTGGATATGGTTATGAAATCTGATGGAAAAACGTTTAAAGAAAAAATAGATCAAATTCCTCCGGTTAAATTGATTTTAAGTAATGGGAAGGAATATGCTCAATTAGGGAAGGTAGAAACATTTAGCGGTTTAGCTAATCCAACAACAGGTTCATTCAATGTAAGAGCAAGCTTCCCGAACGCTGAAAGAATTTTACGTTCAGGAGGAACAGCTACAATAACCATCCCAACAGATTTAAAAGATGTTATTGTTATTCCTCAAAGTGCTACAATGGAATTACAAGACAAAATTATTGCTTTAGTGGTTGACCAAGAAAGTAAAGTGAAAATGGTACCAATTGAAGTTCGTGCAGTTCCCGGTGGAAAATTCTATGTGGTTGATAAAGGTTTAAATATCAACGATAAAATACTTATCGAGGGAGTTGGACTAATTGCTGAAGGTACACCAATTAAACCGGAAGTAGTTTCATTAAATGAAATCTTAAACCCTGCTCCTGCTACAAAATAATCAACTAACCAATATTTGAAAATAGTATTTTATGTTAAGAAAGTTTATTGACAGACCCGTTTTGTCAACGGTGATATCTATTCTCATCGTGATCTTGGGAGTGCTGGGTTTAATTTCATTACCAGTTTCTCAATATCCTGAGATAGCGCCGCCAACAGTTACTGTTTCGGCTAGTTACCAAGGAGCTAGTGCCGAAGTAGTTATGAACTCTGTAGTTATTCCGTTAGAAGAGCAAATCAATGGGGTAGAAGATATGACTTATATGACTTCTACATCCAGTAATGATGGTTCTGCTACAATTAATGTCTACTTTAAATTAGGAACTAATCCTGATATGGCCGCTGTAAACGTACAAAACCGCGTTTCACGTGCAACTTCTTTATTGCCTCAGGAAGTTACTAAAGCAGGGGTTACAACTGCTAAACGTCAAAGTGATAACATTTTGATTTTTGGGTTATATAGTGCTAATGAAACGTATGATATGACCTTCCTTCAAAACTATGCAAATATCAATATCATTCCAAAATTAAAAAGGGTAACAGGTGTTGGTGAAGCAATGGTTTTTAGTCAAAAAGATTATTCAATGCGCATCTGGTTAAAGCCAGATGTAATGGCTTCTCATAGTCTAGTTCCTAATGATATCACTACTTTGTTATCTGAGCAAAACATTGAGGCGGCACCAGGACAATTTGGAGAAGATAGTGATCAGTCGTTCCAATATACTCTGAAGTATAAAGGCCGTTTACAAAGCGTTAAAGAGTTTGAACAAATTGTGGTAAAATCAACAGAAAGTGGGGAAGTTCTGCTTTTGGGAGATGTTGCTCGAATTGAATTAGGTGCGCAAAATTATGCCAGTAGTACTCTGATTAATGGACATCAGGCAGTAGCGGTAGCTATTGCACAAACAGCAGGTTCAAACGCACAGGAAGTTATTGAAGGATGTATAAAAGTTTTAGAACAATCTAAAGTAAGTTTTCCAAAGGGTGTCGAATATGCGTCAATGGTTAATGCAAATGACTTTTTGGAAGAATCTATTTCAAAAGTAATCCATACTTTAATTGAAGCGTTTATATTAGTATTTATTGTAGTATTTGTTTTCTTGCAGGATTGGAGATCCACATTGATTCCGGCTATCTCAGTACCGGTAGCTATTGTCGGTACATTTTTCTTCCTGAATATATTCGGATTTACAATCAATATGCTAACGTTATTTGCCTTAGTATTAGCAGTCGGTATTGTAGTGGATGATGCCATTGTAGTGGTAGAGGCCGTTCACGCCAAGATGGAAGCCGGAGAACATGATCCTAAAAAGGCAGCCCATAGCGCCATGGATGAAATTAGTGGTGCTATTATTTCTATTACTTTGGTAATGTCGGCGGTATTTGTCCCGGTATCATTTATTAGTGGTTCAGCGGGGGTTTTTTACAAACAGTTTGGTTTAACCTTAGCCGTTTCAATTGTTTTATCAGCTATTAATGCGCTTACATTATCACCGGCATTGTGTGCTATTTTCTTAAAACCTCATGATGAGCATGAAAGTGGTAAAAAAGGAATTGCAAAAAGATTTTTTACAGCTTTTAATGCCGCTTTCGATGCAACAACGGTTAAATATAAAAAATCAGTTGAGTTTTTCTTAAACCGTAAATGGTTAGCTTTTTTAGGTATTATAGCTTTTGCAGGTATTTTTGTATTCTTGATGAATATTACACCAAAATCTTTCGTACCAAATGAAGATACAGGTACAATCATGTCTGATGTGTCTTTACCGCCAAGTACATCTTTAGAGCGTACAGAAGCTGTATTGTTGCAAATTGAAAATGCAGTAAAAGATATTCCTGAAATTGAACGAGTTCTTCGTATTTCTGGACGAAGTTTAATTAGTGGTACAGGAAGTAATTACGGTATGATTATCGTGAATCTGAAGCCTTGGGCGCAACGTAAGGAAGCAAATCAAGAGATTAATGCAGTTGTGGGTGAATTATTCAAAAGAACAGCTATGATCAAAGATGCTAGAGTGATTTTCTTTGCTCGTCCTACATTGACAGGTTTTGGTTTCAGTAGTGGATTTGAATTTCAGTTACAGGATCAAAAAGGAGGAACTATTCAGGAGTTGAATACAGTTAAAGATAAATTCTTAGGCGCATTAAACAGTCGTCCAGAGATAAAATATGCAACAACTTCTTTCTCACCAAACTATCCGCAATATCAATTGGATTTGAATGTGCCGGCAATTAAAAAATCAGGACTGACAGTGTCGGATGTATTAGGAACTATGCAAGGATATTATGGAGGGGTTTATGCTTCTAACTTTAATAAGTTTGGTAAACAATACCGCGTAATGTATCAGGCAGAGCCGGAGTACAGAGCTGATCCGGAATCTTTAAATAAAGTAATGGTTCGTACAAGCAGTAGTGTAATGGCTCCGATTTCTCAATTCATTCAATTGAAAAAAGTATTTGGGCCACAGGTAATCAACCGTTTCAATTTATTTACTTCAGTAAATATTAACGGAGCACCATCTGACGGATTCAGTTCGGGAGACGCTATTAAAGCCATTGAAGAAGTAGCACAGCAAACATTGCCTTTAGGATATGGTTATGAATATTCAGGGATGACTCGTGAAGAGATTAATGCAGGCGGACAAACAATATTTATTTTTATGTTGTGTTTGGTTTTCGTTTACTTCTTATTATCTGCACAGTATGAAAGTTATATGTTGCCGTTTGCAGTATTGTTATCATTACCTGTTGGTTTAGCCGGAGCTTTTATTTTTGCATATACATTTGATGTAAGTAACAATATATATCTGCAAATTACACTCATCATGTTAATTGGTTTATTGGCTAAAAATGCCATCTTGATTGTAGAGTTTGCCGCAGAGGCTAGGCGTCAGGGAATGAGTATTGTTGAAGCTTCAGTTCAAGGAGCTGTAGCTCGTTTACGACCAATTTTGATGACTTCTTTTGCTTTTATTTTAGGACTTGTTCCATTGATGATTGCACAAGGTGCCGGAGCAGTAGGTAACCGTTCTATTGGTACCGGAGCCATTGGAGGTATGTTGATAGGAACTATATTCGGGGTTTTAATTATTCCTGTATTGTTCATGATTTTCCAAGGACTACAAGAAAAAGTAGGTAAGAAACCTGTGGAAACGAAACACTAAACTTTATAAAAGAATAAAGTAATGAAAAGAAATAGTATAAAAATAGGAATAGTCGTTTTAGCAGCATTGCTGGTGCAATCGTGCTTTGTAGCTAAGAAATATGAAAAGCCTGAAGTAGATACGACTGATTTATATAGAACAGAAGAAGTTTTAGATAGTACATCTATAGGAACGTTATCTTGGAAAGAACTTTTTACAGATGCACAGTTACAAGACTATATCAATCAAGGGATTCAAAATAACTTAGATTTACAAATTGCGTTACAAAATATGGCTTCTGCAGAAGCTACTTTAAAACAAGGAAAAGCAGGGTATATACCTTCTTTAACCGGAAATGCAACTTGGACGCACCAGGAAACATCTTCAAATAGTCAGTTTGGTCGACTTTTTAGCAGTATTGACCAATATGAATTGTCAGGGAAGTTAAGCTGGGAAGCTGATATCTGGGGGAAAATCAGAAGCACTAAAAGAGCAGCTCTTGCAGGTTTTCTTCAAACAGAAGCGGCAAAACGAACTGTTCAATCGCAATTAGTAGCCCAAATTGCTTCATTGTATTATCAAATGTTAGCAACTCAAGAGCAAATAAGAGTGGTAACAGAGACACTAGATAACCGCCAAAAAAGTGTTGAGGTAATCCACGCTTTAAAAGAATCAGGTACGGTTAATGAAGTAGGAGTAAAACAAACGGAAGCACAATTATATGCTACAGAGGTGACTTTAAGTGATTTGAAGTACAATTTAAAAGTGCTAGAGAATTCGTTTAATGTCCTCCTAAATAAGAAACCGGGAGAAGTAGTAAAAGGAAGTTTTGACAATCAAAATATAAATGTTGACATCAAAACGGGTTTTCCGGCAATGTTGTTAAGCAATCGTCCTGATGTAGTTTCAGCAGAATTAAACTTTAGGAATACATTTGAAAAAACGAATGTTGCACGAAGTAATTTCTATCCTTCGTTAACCGTAACAGCTACAGGTGGTTTTCAAAGTTTAGAGTTACAACAATGGTTTAGCGCAAGATCTTTATTTGCAAATATTGTGACAGGGTTAACACAACCTATTTTTAACCAACGTCAGGTAAAAACAAATTATGAAATAGCAAAGGCAAATCAACAAGTAGCCTATTTACAATTTGAAAAATCATTGCTAACGGCCGGTCAAGAAGTATCTAATGCCTTGGCAGGTTATCAAAATGAGACAAATAAATTGGTTTCACGTAAAAAGCAGTTAGACGCTTTAAAAAGTGCAGCAGATTATTCAGATGAGCTATTACAGTATGGAATGGTGAATTATTTAGAAGTTTTAACAGCTAAAGACAATGCATTGAGTACTGAAATAAATTATATCGATAATAAATATCAGCAATTAAATGCAATCATTAATTTGTATAAAGCTTTAGGAGGCGGAGCCAACTAAAAAAATTTAGCTGTCTAAATAATCTATTTTTCGAAGTTCTGCTTCGTTTCTAAAAATAATAAGGTAAGGTTAATTAATTTTAGAGTAGGTTTTTAGGCAGCTTTTTTTAGGACAATATGGAAGAAACAAAAAAGAAAGAATTAGTTCAGCTAACGTTAGAATACTTTTTAAAATATGGAAGTAAGAACATCACTATGGATGACATTGCTTCCGAATTTGGTGTGTCCAAAAAAACGATTTATACGTTATTCAAAAATAAAGATGAATTAGTGCAAGATTGTATTTCGTTTCTTTGGGATGATTTTATGCATGATATTGAGGGAATTCAACTTGTTAACCCATTAGATAAACTGATCAAGATTTATGAAAAAGTGATTGAAAAAATCAGTTACATGAAACCTGTATTCATTTTTACACTCAATAAGTATCACAAAGCAGCGTCTGATGGCTATGAATTACACAAACAGCTGTTTCGCGACCAAGTTATACTTCCCTTGTTAAAACAAGCACAGACGGAAGGGAAAATAAGAGAGAATATTGATTTGCAATTATTCTATGATGTCAATTTTAACGATATCAATGAAAAATTATGGCAGGTAAACTTCTTTGAAAAATACGATTCAAAAATAGCTGTGGAATATCTCATCATACAAAGACTTCAGGGAATCTTAAAAACTAATATCACCAGCTTTTAAACGGATGCTGGCTTAAATAAGAGTTATAATAACGAGCATCTGAGGTTACTTCTTCTCCTAACCAAATAGGTTTTTCAAAGTCTTCATCTTCTGATTTTAATTCAACTTCTGCTAAAACCAATCCTTTGTTTTCACCGGCAAAAACATCTACTTCAAAAACATGAAGTCCTACCATAACTTCATATCGGGTTTTGTCAAGAACACCTTTTTCGCATAAAGAAAGCAAAGCATCAGCTTCATGAATATTAATTTCTTTTTCCCATTCAAATCGGCTCATGCCACTATCACTGCTTTTCCCTTTTATCGTAAGGTATCCTTTGTTCGATTTTATTCTCACGCGTACCGTGCGCTCCGGATCTGAATTCAGATAACCCTGAACAATTCGGTTAAGACAACTACTTTCATTGATGAAATCATTCGATTTTACTAGAAATTTACGTTCTATTTCTTTCAAAATTTAGTTCTTTTTTAACCTGTTAAAAGTATTAAAAAATACAAGCAATTGTTATCTTTACAAGAGATTTTTGCCTATGAAAATTTTTAGACGACATACCAACGACACTTTTGAAACACTTGCTAAATCGTATTTCAATGAACTTCATATTTGGAAAGACACTGAGAATAAAGTGGAAATCTTAGCAGGATTAATTGATACGATCCGACCAAGAAGTACAAAAGATTTAAAATTCTTTACCATAGATCCTATTATTGAATTTTTCAAAGAAAATGAAGTTGAGCGTCAAAACTTTATTGAGTTTCTAAGTGAGATCTTGGTACATAAAAGGATCAATACCATTTTTACGGATGCCGGAATTCTACAGGAAACTGATTTTTTCTATGAGGTAAAAAAGCGAATATTTGCAAAAATTATTCCTTACCAAGCTCCCAAAAATACCATAGAGTTTGTATTGAATCAGGTTTTCTATGATGCCTCCGATTCAGAATGGCTTGAAAAAATCCCGATGATTCAGTTAATGGAGCTGTTCTATCTGTTAGATTTTACCAGTGTTTATGAAGAAAACAAACCGGGACTTTTTCTTTCAGAAGTAATTCAATCCATGAATTTATTGCTTCAGCGTTCTAGCGGAAAAGCATTGGAAACCGATGTTGTTCAAATGGTTCCGGAATATAAAGAACGACAAAGTCCGTTTTCAGGTTTTGAGAAAGAATTATATTTGTTAGAAGACATTTTGTTAGACAAGTCAACTCCTTGTTTTGTAGGTTCTCAAGACATCATTTTTAAGCAGCTCAATATGATGTTTAAACAGTGTAATGAGTTTGTAGATAAGGCATTTCACAATGCGTCTAAATACGGAATTTCATTGCGTGTCAACCAAAACTTATTGCGAATTAGACAACAGTTGAAACGTTTAGGCGAACTGCTTCCGTTTTTAGTGATTGATAAAGAAGAAGAAAAAACGCCCAAAACCATTCAGTTGATTTTACTTCTAATCAAACATAATTCGCAAAAAAATAACATCCAGACTTTGGTAAGTGATAGTGTTCAAGTATTGTCTTATGAAATTACACAACACACAGCCAAAACAGGTGAAAAATACATAACAGAAACAAGAAAAGATTACTTCAAGATGTTTTATGCGGCCTTGGGAGGCGGTTTTATCGTTGGAATTCTCTGTATTTTTAAAGTGTTACTGTCTAAAATTCCGGCTAGTGATTTTGGTCATGCATTTTTATACAGTATGAATTATGCTTTTGGTTTTATTGCTATCTATCTAACCGGATTTACATTGGCAACTAAACAACCGGCAATGACAGCCTCAGCATTGATAAAGGCTATTCAGGAAGGTATGAAGAAAAAAACTAAAGGTTTGTCGGAAGAAAAACATCACGAATTTGCCATTTTGTTTTCGCATATTTTTCGAACGCAGTTTATTGCTTTTGCCGGGAATGTAATTATGGCATTTCCTGTAGCTTTATTAGGCATTTGGTTAATCGATCTGGTGCTTAATTATAATATAACGGAAACCAAATGGTTATATATGATCAATCAAATCAGTCCTGTAAAATCACCGGCCGTTTTTCATGCAGCTATTGCCGGATTTTTCCTTTTCCTCTCGGGAATCATTTCGGGAAGCATTTCCAATAGAGACAAACATTTTCAAGTATATTATCGCATTCAGGAGCACCCTTGGCTAAAAAGAACATTTAGTAAAGAAACAGCGAAACGAGTTTCGGAATGGTACGAAAAAAAATGGGCAGGAATCATGTCTAACTTTTGGTTTGGTATTTTTATGGGAACAACAGCTTCAGTAGGAGCATTTTTAGGGCTTAATTTAGATATCCGACACATTACATTCTCCGTGGGTAATTTTGCCTTGTCGCTTTATGGTTCGAATTATCATTTAAGTCAAGAACAAGTCATTTGGGCTGTTATAGGGATCATTTTGATCGGATTTGTCAATTTTATAGTGAGTTTTAGCTTTTCGCTGGCACTTGCTTTCAAATCAAGAAATATTCCTGTTCAAGAATTGAAATTAATCAGTCGTGCAGTTTGGCATTATTTCAGGAAAAAACCAATGCGTTTCTTTTTTCCGGCTAAGGCACAAGAAACGGCTTAATTCTTGTTTCTATGGAAGAGCAAGCTTTGCCTATAGTTCGAAAAATCATTCATATTGATATGGATGCTTTTTATGCTTCGGTAGAGCAGATAGATAATCCTGAATTAAAAGGTTTGCCAATTGCTGTGGGCGGAAGTGAAGCCCGTGGTGTAGTCAGTACAGCGAGTTATGAAGCCCGAAAATTCGGTGTGAAAAGTGCCATGAGCGGTTTTCAGGCAAAAAGACTTTGTCCTGAGCTCGTTTTTGTACATCCCAGATTTGATCGCTATAAAGAAATTTCGAGAAAAATAAGAAAAATTTTTTTGGATTACACCGATTTGGTAGAACCACTTTCATTAGACGAAGCTTATTTAGATGTAACCCAAAACAAGAAAAACCTTCCCAGTGCTACTTTAATTGCTCAAGAGATCAGAAATAGAATTTTTACAGAGACCGGACTCACGGCTTCTGCAGGAATTTCCTCCAATAAATTTGTAGCCAAAGTTGCTTCAGATTATAATAAACCCAATGGTCAAAAAACGGTTAACCCTGATGAAATTGAAGCTTTTCTGGAAAAATTAGATATTCGTAAGTTCTATGGAATAGGGAAAGTAACCGCTGAAAAAATGTACCAATTAGGGATTTTTACCGGCTTTGATTTAAGGCAAAAAAGTCTTGATTTTCTGGAAAAACAGTTCAGCAATAGTGCCGTGTATTATTATCAAATTGCCAGAGGGATTCACAACAGCCCGGTGAAACCGAATAGAACCATTAAGTCAGTTGGAGCCGAACGAACGTTCTTCGAAAATTTATCTTCAGAAGTTTTTTTGGAAGAAAAAATCATCAGCATCGCTAACGAATTAGAAAAGCGTTTGCAAAAAAGTAAAATCGCCGGAAAGACCATAACACTAAAGTTAAAATATTCTGATTTTACCTTGCAAACCCGAAGCAAAACATTACCTTATTTCATTGCTGACAAAAGTTTGATTATAGATGTCACCAAAGAATTGTTGTACCAAGAGCGCTTAAAAGATTCAGTTCGACTTTTAGGAATTTCGCTCCACAATTTAAACAATCAATCAGCTAAAAAAAGTGAAGAACCCAAGCAAAAAAGTATTTCCATACAATTACAGTTTGATTTTAACGTATAAAACTTTAACAAAATATACAGAAAAACTGTACCGATATTAACATTTGACACCCTAACTTTGATCTCGGTTAATAGCAGTAATTTTATTTCTTATCAAAGAAACATTGAGTCCCGAAGAT
>NZ_JBSEFI010000029.1:0-36419 GCF_053570605.1 Flavobacterium sp. U410 | reverse complement strand
TATAATTGTTTGAGGTTTTTAAGTGTTAAAATGGAGTATTTTCTTTTTGTTTTTTAGAGGCTTTATACTGTCTTGCACCACGCCGGTTAGGGTTTGGGAGAAGGAGAAAAAAGTAAGAAAAAGACTTTGGACATTAATTTTTTAAGTTAAAACCATTTAACTCTTCTAATTTTTTGTTAAGCTCTTCTTCTGTTATAATATTCATTTTATCTTTTATTATTTCAAAATCTTTTTCTGATTTAACTTCTATTTTTGTAGCTCCATAAGTTACATTACGTACTTGAAGTTCAAGAATTAATCCTGGTAAACCTCCATATCCCATTGGTCCCATTTGAGAAGAAATTTCAGGACAATACCATGCCGTTACAGAATGCTTAGACTTCCCTTTAGGATTTGTAACAATATATTCTGTAATTGCTTTATAACAAATATATTTATCTATTTTTTTTATTTCTTTTTCTAATTTCCAATTCCTATTTAATTCTGTCTTAACATAAATATTGTCACCTAATAAATCAGATTTTTGATAAAGATTGTCTTTATCCCTATAAATAACCCCATTATATAAAGCAATAATTTTAGAAAGAGCTAAAGAATTATTTAGATCATTCATTTTATCAATTGAATAAAAATAAGAAGTTTCTCCTTTGACAATCAATCCAAAATTTAAATATTTAGCATTACTTTTTGCTTCTTCAAATATTTTAGGAAAAGGATTCCCTTTGTCTATTAATGAATCTTTTCCTATTGTAACTTTATATTCTATAAAAACATTTTGAGCATTCATGAAAATACTCATAAGTAAAAAAAACATAATTCTTTTCATAGTATAAAAATTTGCTAGGGGTTTAATTAAACCCCTAGCAAGAATTAATTATTAAATTATCATTTAAACAATTAAAATATGCCCAATATGAATAGCTAGTAGCTGTTTGAGTATCATAATCTGCACTTAATACCCAAACAAGTATTTGAAATTTTACTAAATCACAATCTGCTTTCAAAACATTTTCTGTTTTTGTTTTTTTTAATATTATTCATCAAATTGTTTCATAAATTTTTTACCAACTTTATTCTGAAACTCTTGATTACTGATTACTTTTCCTTTTTTAGGCAATTCTAGAGGTTCATTTGTCGTATTTAAATTGATTTTTACCAACCCAAAAACACTATTCCATTCCTGGAGTTCTAAAATGAGTCCGGGAAGTTTTCCATAGCCTTTTGGTCCCAAAGGAATAGGAATTTGTGGGCAATACCAAGCAATCAATGGGTGATGGAATTCTCCTCTTCCGTTTATGACAATATATTCTGAAGTGGCTTTATAACAAAGATAACCGTCAATTTCTTTGGTTTCGCTAGTTAGTTCCCAATTGGTTTGCATTGGATCTACAATCAAAAAAGTATCTTCTCTAAACATTCCGCTTGTATTATTTCTCCACACCTTTCCATCATAAGTAAAAATAGGTTTAGCGGATCCGGAAAGTAAAACAGCAAGATTTACATCACTATTTTGGTCTATATCCATAACAGGAATAAGGCTAAATTTTGAAATGGAATCATTGGTTTGAAGCAAAAAATTAAGCTTTTCTGCTCCTCGAATAGTTTGTAAATGAATATCTCCGATATATTTACTCTTTACAATTTTCTCATCTTTTAAGACTTTAAAATTATAGATGATTTCCGCATTTTGAGCCCAACAAAAACCGGAGAGGAGAATAAAAAATAATTTCATAAGCGATAACCTAAAAATAAACTGCAAATAAGTACTATTTATAAAAATAGAACGTACAGTTTTTCTGTATATTTTGTTAAAGTTTAAAATCTATAAACAAAAAAATCCCGCCATTGCTGACGGGATTTCTATTTTTATTGAAATGAAGAATTATTTTTTCTCTTCTTCTTTGGTTTCATTAGTTGCTGATTTGTCTTCTGTTTTCCCTTGAGTTGCTTTAAACTCGTCGTTTAACAATTTTAAAACAGTTTCTGTGATGTTGTAGCTATCTTTAGCATATAAAACCGTTGCAGCATCACCTGTACCGTAGATGTAATCGTACCCTTCTTTTTTACCATATTCTTTGATATAGTCTTTTAAAGATTTGATGATTCCTGTACGAATACTGTCGCTTTCAATTTGAATTTGACGTAATAAAGCTTCTTGTTCCATTCCTAATTGCTGCTCACGTTGTTGTAACTCAGCACCTTTTTGTTGTGCCCAAGCCATTCCTTTAATTTGAGCATTGCGTTGGAAGTTATTAGCTTCGTCTTGAAAAGCTTGTAATTTTGCTTGCAACGGACGACCCATTTCTTGCGATTTTACTTTGAACTTTTCGTCTTCATCTTTAAACTTTTCATATTTTTCTAAAAGTTCAGCTGTGTCAATATACGCTGTTTTATAAGCCGGTACACTTTCTTGTTTGTTACAAGAAATCATAGCAATTGCAAGTCCTAAAATTAAAAATGCTTTTTTCATTTGTTGTTCTTCAAAATTTTATGGCGGTAAAAATAAGAATTCCTTATCAAGTTACCAACTTCTATTTTTTTAATTGAACGGAAGAAACCGATTTATACTTTTTCTAAAATTAAAGCATACCCTTGTCCTACGCCCACACACATAGTTGCCAAAGCATATTTTTTATTTTGTTCTTGCAGTTCTAAAGCCGCACTGTAAACGATTCGTGTTCCTGACATCCCTAGTGGGTGACCAATTGCAATTGCGCCGCCATTTGGGTTGATTCGGGCGTCATCATCCGCTAGACCGAATTCTCTGATACACGCCAAACTTTGAGCGGCAAAAGCTTCGTTTAACTCAATAACGTCAATATCTTTTAATTCTAATCCGGCTCTTTTCAATGCTTTATGAGAAGCTACAACCGGACCAATTCCCATGATTCTCGGTTCTACACCCACAACACCAGAACTCACAATCTTAGCTATGGGTTTCAGATTGTATTTTTTTACCGCTTCTTCAGAAACTAAAAAAACTGCTGCTGCACCATCGTTTAATCCGGAAGCATTTCCAGCGGTAACCGTTCCGTCTTTTTTGAAAGCAGGTTTTAGCTTTGCTAAAGTTTCCAAAGAACTGTTAGGTTTCACAAATTCGTCTTTGTCAAAAAGAACAGCTTCACCTTTGCGTTGCGGAATTTCAACTGTCATAATTTCTTTGGCTAACCTTCCGTTTTCTTGCGCTTTAGCTGCTTTCATCTGCGAATTATAAGAAAATAAATCCTGATCTTCCCTTGAAATATTGTATAACTCTACTAAGTTTTCTGCTGTTATTCCCATAGGATCAACCCCATACATTTCTTTCATTTTCGGGTTCACAAAACGCCATCCAAAACTTGAATCCTCCATTTTAGAGTCGGTTCCAAAAGCTTTTGAAGGTTTAGAAACCACTAATGGTCCACGCGTCATGTGTTCTACCCCGCCGGCAATATAAATATCACCATCACCAAAAGCAATGGCTCGGGCTGCATTTACGATAGAAGACATCCCTGAAGAGCACAAACGGTTGATCGTTTCTCCCGGAATAGTATAAGGCAAACCTGCTAGCAGTAAAGCCATGCGCGCTACGTTTCGGTTGTCTTCTCCTGCTTGATTGTGACAACCTAAGATTACGTCTTCAATTTCTTCAACCGGAATCTCAGGATTTCGTCTAACCAATTCTTTGATCACAATAGCTGCTAAATCATCTGTTCGTACTTGTGATAATCCGCCTCCAAAGTTTCCAACTGGCGTACGAATACCATCAATAATATATACATTTTTACTCATTTTTTATATTTTTAAATCCTTCATCTTCGGGTAAATCCCATTTTTTTCTTAGAAAATTAATCCCGTATGAAGTAATTACTGTTATTGCTAATCCTATGAAACATCCTAAAGCAACACCGGAAAATCTTTCGACAGCACCTATCCAACTCATGTTGTTTTTTTCGTAAATCAAAACGATAATTAGTGCTACAATTGCCGTGCGCACCACATTCATCAAATTGAAAACATAACAAAAAACAATGGATAAAATAATTCCTGTTATGATAATCAAGAAATTAGGTGTTCCGATTAAAAAACAAAGCAGTCCCATTCCCGAACCGATAAAGTTCGCTTTGAAACGTTCTATAGCCAATCTTTTAGAATCTTTTGCCTCTGGCGAAATCACTAAAACAATTGACAATAAAGCCCAATATAACTGATGATCAATGAAGTGAAGGTATAATTCGTAACCAATCCAAAATCCCAAACAACATCTGAAAATATAGATGGCTAAATCAGAACCTATACTATGTTTAATTAGTTTTTCCAGCATATTTTATATTCGTTTATCTCGATTAAAATTAAGATAAATTTTCTATAAAATGTGCTTCTGTTTTTTGTTTTACTTCTTCTAATGTTGCGCCAGGCATGACTTCAACCAAAGTCAATTTGCCTTCGATATACTTAAATACCGCTAAATCAGTGATTACCATATCTATCGATTCAATTGCTGTTAAAGGCAATTTACAGCTAGGTACAATTTTAGATGAGCCATCCTTGTTAGTGTGTGTCATGGTAATAATCAGTTTTTTAGCTCCTGAAGCCAAATCCATAGCACCACCAACACCTAACAAAGGTTGTCCCGGAACAGCCCAGTTGGCTAAATTAGCGGTTTCATCTACTTCCAAACCGCCCATAACCGCTACATCGATATGTTTTCCTCTGATCATCGCAAACGAATCAGCACTGTCAAAATAACTACTTCCGGGTAAAGCCGTTACCGGAATTTTTCCGGCATTGACTGGATAATCTAAAGCGCCGCCGCCGTCTTTTGGAGCAGGACCAACGCCTAACATTCCGTTTTCGGTATGCAGAATAATACCGTGTTCCGGCGTAATTAAATCGGCAACCAAAGTTGGTATACCAATTCCAAGATTTACCACATCACCTTTTTGAAGCTCTTGCAAAGCTCTTTTTGCCATGTTCATTCGGCTCTCGCTAACTTTTTTTGAAGAACTTACAGAAGCCGAACTTCCCAAATCTTCCAAATGTAACGTAGCTTGCACCAAGTAATCTACAAAACAGCCCGGAGTATGAATTTCGTTAGGATCAATAGCACCTTCCGGTACAATTTCTTCAACCTCAGCAATAACCAAATCAGCAGCAGTAGCCATGGCTCTGTTGAAATTTTGTTCGGTCATTCTGTAGACCAAATTTCCGGCAGTATCAGCTTTCCAAGCTCTGATAAAAGCAACATTTCCGCGAATCCCTTCTACAAAAACCTGTTGCACGCCTTTCAATATTTTGGTTTCTTTTCCTTCAGCAATCACCGTTCCGGCAGCCGTTGGTGTAAAAAACCCACCTATTCCAGCTCCACCAGCTCTTAAAGCTTCAGCCAAAGTACCTTGCGGAATTAATTCGTATTCCACTTTGCCTTCCTGAGCTGCTTTTACCGCTTCGGGATTACTCGTAAAAAACGAACCTATCATTTTTTTGATTTGTCCGTTACGCAATAGCAGACCGCCACCTAAACCAGGTTCGCCTACATTATTCCCGATAAACGTTAAATCTTTAGTATCTGTTTTGGCTAAAGCATACATTAAGTGCACCGGATTTCCTGTCATTCCGAATCCGCCTTGTAGCAACACATCACCATTTTTCACCATTTTTGCGGCCTTTTCTAAAGAGATTTGCGGTGTTTTTTTCATTTTCTTAGTTCTTTTATTTTAAAAAATCCAATAGTGCTTGATTAAACTCAGCGGCAGCTTCCACGTTAGAAAGATGTGCTGCATAAAATGCTTTTAATTGCGCATTTGGAATTTGTTCTTGCATAAATTTTCCGTCTTCAACCGTTGTAACTGCATCTTCTGTTCCACAAATCACTAGGGTAGGAGCTTCAATTTCATGTAATTGTGTTCTGAAATCAGCATCGCGCACCATAGCGCAATTGGAACAATATCCCGCGACATCCGTCTTGGCAAATACGTCTAAAATAGGTTGAATTTGATCGTAAGAAGACGCTCTGAATTTTTCGGTAAACCATCTTTCGGCAGTTGCCGGAACAATATTGGCCAATCCGTTTTCGGAAACAGTTGCAATTCTTTGATTCCAACCTTCTTGCGTTCCAATTTTAGCCGCTGTATTACAAATGATTAATTTTTCAATTCGCCCTTTAGCATGAATTCCCAACCATTGTCCGATTAATCCGCCCATGGAAAGTCCGCAGAAAGCGAATTTTTCAATGTTTAAGAAATCGAGTAGTGCTAAGACATCCTTTCCTAATAGTTCCGCGGAATATTCGCCCGAAGTTACGTTGCTTTGTCCGTGACCACGAGTGTCTTGAAACAATAAGTTGTATTCTTGAGATAACGCTTCAATTTGAGGGTTCCACATGGAAAAATTGGTTCCTAAAGAATTAGAAAATACCAATGTTTTGTCCTTGCCGTTTTGCAAGTATTCGTAGTGGATTTTTGTGTTATTTACTGTAGCAAAAGACATAGTTGTTTTTTATAAAAGGGCTTCTCTAATAGCATTCGGGTGTTTACAAAGCGCTTTCACTTTGATGTCCATGTAGGGAAAAAGAGGTAAAGAGCTAATGATAGCATGTAATTCATCCGGACTTTCTACTTCTAAAACACTTACGTTAGAATATTGTCCGGCCACACGCCATAAATACTTCCACTTTCCTGATTTTTGCCATTTTTGAGAGGTTTCTTGTTCTCTCTTGATATAATCTTTCAATTTATCTTCATCCCAAGTGGTTGGAATGTTTACATCCATTTCGACTAAGAATACCATAACTGTATATTTTTATTATTTTCTTCTGTATTTTTCTAATTTGTCCAAATCCAATTCTAATCCCAATCCCGGACCTGATGGGATTTTCATAGATGAATCTGTATACTCTATTCCTTTTTTTACGATGTCATCCGTTAGCAATAAAGGTCCGAAAAGTTCGGTTCCCCAAGACATATTTTTTAGCGTACTGAATGCTTGAGCTGAAGCTACAGAACCAATTGTTCCTTCCAAAAGTGTACCTCCGTACAAACTGATATCGGCTGCTTCGGCAACAGCTGCTGTTTTTAACACATTGTACAAACCGCCTGATTTTCCGATTTTTAAAGCAAACACATCGCCTCCACGGATTTTTGCCAATTTATACGCATCAGAAGCATCATTTAAAGCTTCATCGGCCATAATGGGCACAATGAACATATTGGTCAAACGTGCTAACCCTTCAAAATTATCTTTAGCAATTGGCTGTTCAATTAAATTAATACCGGCATCCTGAAGTTTTGCAATACCAATTTTAGCTGTGCTTTCATCCCATGCTTGGTTAACATCGACTGTGATTTTAATTTCTTCTCCCAAAGCCTTTTTAATAGCCGCTACGTGAGCAATGGAAATTTCCGGAGCTCTCCATCCAATTTTAAGTTTAAAAGTGTTGTGGCGCCCGATTTTGATTAATTCTTGAGCTTCTTCAATGTCTTTTCCGGTATCACCGCTAGCTAACGTCCAAAGTACTGGTAAACGGTCTGTATTAGCCCCGCCTAATAATGTAGCTACTGAAACGCCTAATCTTTTACCTTGAGCGTCTAACAATGCGGTTTCAACGGCTGATTTGACAATGCGGTTTCCGCGGATGCTTTTTTCCAACACATACATGATTTGGTGGATATTAGTTGCATCTTTCCCGATTAAAAGAGGGGCAAAGTAGGTATCAAAGTTTAATTTCATACTTTCCGGAGATTCTTCTCCATAGCTTAATCCTCCAATAGTTGTGGCTTCACCAATTCCTTCTATTCCATCACTACTAAAAAAACGTAGAATAACCATAGCTTGGTTACGCATTACCGTCATGGATAAATGATGAGGTCTTATTGTAGGTAAATCTACGATGATTGCTTCTACTTTTTGAATGGTTATATTTGCCATATTATTTTTTTATTTTTTGAAATCTTGTAAAATTACAAATTGCTTTAGGTTCAAAAATTATACTTTTCTTATTTTTATTGGATGAATCCAATCCACGTGATTAGTGCGCTTCTTTGAACTTTGACAGCCTATGCAACGATAACACCACGATAATCAAATAGATAGCAGCCATACTCATTGCAATTACATAACCATTGTAATTATTTCGAATGGCAAAGAAAAAAATACTTCCGATTACACTAATTCCTAATGCTGAAGAAAATTGCTGGACCGTTACATAAACACCACCAGCGGCAGCGGCATGTTCCACGGGAATCTTTTTTAAAGCATAATTCAAAATGGAAGGTAAAAGGGTTCCTTGTCCTAAACCATAAATGAACATAAAAAAAGGAATCAAGAAAATATTTTCTTTACTGTCTAATGTAAGCAATTGTAATACAATGGAAAGAATCATTAAAATTCCACCGCCAATTAGGAGTTTAATTCCATATTTTGCTAAGAAACGAAACGCTATTAAAGACGAAATTAGAAAACCTACACCATTAAATGAAAAATATCGGCTTGCTGTTAAAGCATCGATATGTAATACTCTTTGGAACTGAATTGCACACATTAATAAATATGAATTATGCGCTCCCCAAAAAAACAAGGCTATTACTAAAATTAAATTGAAACTTCGTATTTTAAATAGGCTAGTGGTGAGCAATGGGTTTAATTGCCGAATGGTTTTTTTGTGTTGATTTCTTCCAAAGAAAAACAAGAGTAAAAAAGCAGACAACAACAAAGAAACCAAAGTTACTGAAAAACCGGTTTCAGGAATTGTTGTCAAACTATAAATTAATGCTGAAAGCGAAACGGTTAACAATAAAACCCCTGAAAGATCAAATCGTTCTTCGTTTTTTTGTTTGGTTTCTTGTAAACTAAACCAAGCTAAAACTAAAGTAATTATTCCCAATGGCACATTGATTAAAAAAATCAAGCGCCAACTTTCTTCAATAAAGTTTGATGCTACAAAATAGCCTCCTAAAAATTGACCGATAATAGATGCAATCCCTAGAGTAACGCCATAATAACCAAAAGCTCTTGCCCTTTCATTGGGTTCTCTAAATGCTACTTGAATCATGGTCAAGGTTTGTGGCACCATAAACGCAGCAGAAACTCCTTGGATAAACCTGAAAAAAATCAACTGCCAAATGGTTTCTGCCAACCCACACATGGCCGAACTAACCGTAAAAGCCAACATGCTCCACAAGAACATTTTTTTGCGCCCAAAAAAATCACCTGCTCTTCCTCCGGTTATTAAAAAAACGCAGTACCCTACTAAATAAGAACTTATGACAAGTTCAGTATGACTATCGATCGCTGTGAATTGTGCCCTGATTGCAGGTAAAGCCATATTTACAATGTAAACATCTACAACCGTTAATAAGGGCGACATTAATATCACAGCTAGAGAAATCCATTTATTTTGTAGCATCAAACTAAGTTTTAAAAATTGAATGTAGTTGCAAAAATTATTCTGGAATTTGCCACATCGCTCAAATTAGCAACGGCTCTTCCTCTGTTGTCAGCATCTCCCCATTCAGCCATAGAATATTCGAACTCTAAACCGAATTTCAGTTTATTCAACACATATTCCACTCTTGGAGCTACGCGATAAATATAATTAATGGTTCTTGCTCCGGCTCCGGCTCCAATTCCACTAACAGCAGCTGAAAATCCATAAGCTTGTGCAGTAACCGTTGGATCACTATTGTATTTATCAACGCCATTGTTTTTACTGTATCCGGCAAAGAAACCTGGCACCAATTTTTTATTCGTTTTAGCGGTAAAATCAATCCAATATGCTTGCGTGTTCATGGTTTGATAGGTTTCCAAACTACCATCAGGTTTGGTATATCCTACAAATCCACCAAGCATAATGAAAGAAGCTGCGTTTTGAGCTAAGGTCGCTTCTGCTTTAAGAGTAAATTTCTTTGTATCCCATCTTGAATATAACATTCCTGTTACACTATTCAATCTTTCGTTAGAATACAAACTTAATGTTCCTGAGCTTATTTTGGGACGAATGTTTTCATAATGTCCGGCTAAACCAATGATAAAATTATCGGTTTTATAATTGAATTGTAAATGCCCTGCCGGAACACCACTGTTTGTATAGGGTTCGGTATTTGAAGTAAAGTCGCGTTGTGAAATCGCCGCAACAATCATATTGAAATGACTTCCTAATTTTTGTGTTAAACGGATTTGCGGATTTCTGTTATAAGGCATATATGGAGCTCCACCACTGAAGTTTACCGTTCCGGGAAAAATTTCAGGAATGGTTAACGGATGCCAAAACTGTCCTGCGCCGATTTGTGTTTTACTCCAATTTAAGGTAATCCAAGCATGTCGCAAGCGAAATTCGTTGATTCCGCCTTCAGCATTACCGAAATAATCTCCTTCTAAAATTCCGTTTAATTTGGCTCCAAAAACATCTGGTCCTTTAATTTTTACACCCATTCTGGAAAGAATTGACAACATTTGAAATTGTGATGCCGAATTGATATCTTCTCCGTTAGCATCGTATTTTCTGTCTTTGGCCCACATTAATACGGCTGCTTCTCTCACATCGACCGTTTGTCTGGAATCTAACATAGCGTCATGTCTGATAAAACCATAGAATTTAAGGTTTACATCGCGTTCTTTTAGATACGCATCTACAGCGTTTTGTATTTTTTTATTTTCAGTTAAGGAATCCTGTTCTATATTTTGGGAAAAGCAAAAGCCTCCTGTGAACATTAACAAAGTGCCAATGTTCTTCAATATGTTTTTTCTCATTTTTGATTCGTTCTTTATTTGTTTTTGATTAACCCAAGTCGCCTCCCGAAACCGGAAGCGTAATTCCGGTGATATAAGAAGCATCGTCAGAAGCTAAAAATAAAATAGCTCCAACTTGCTCGTCAATAGTACCATAGCGTTTCATTAATGTAGAATCAACTGTTTGATCAATAATTTGTTGGTACCAATTTTTCTCGTTTTCCGATTGTTCATTCGGATTACGCGGAATTATTCTTGGCGGAGCTTCCGTTCCTCCGGTGGCAATTCCGTTTACCCTTATGTTTTTGGTTGCATTTTCAAAAGCCAATGACGCTGTAATAGCATTCACTCCGCCTTTTGCTGCAGCATAAGGAACCCGATTGATACTTCTTGTGGCTATAGAAGAAATATTGACAACAGCTCCAGAATTTTGTTCCAACATATAAGGTAAAACCGCATGACATCCCCAAAGTGTCGGAAATAAAGAACGTTTGATTTCTTTTTCAATTTCATCTACTTCGTAATGTTCGTAAGGTTTTGCCCAAATAGTACCTCCCACATTGTTGATTAAAACATCAATTCTATTGAAGGTAGCTTTAACCTCTTTGAATGTCGCAACGAAATTTTCATACACTTCTAAATCGGCAACAATTCCTATTGCTTCGCCACCTAAAGCCTTAATTTCATTAACGACTTCGTGCACAATTTCGGAACGGTCTACCAATGCTACTTGAGCCCCTTCTTGAGCAGCTCTAACAGCGACTCCTTTACCAATTCCTTGGCCGGCACCTGTTACTACAATGATTTTATTTTGGAAACGATTGGGAAAAAATTTGTTCATTTTTGTAAAAAATAGGTTAAGTATTTATCCTAATTTGGGTTCTGTTTGAAGTTCTACTTTCGGAGTTATTTTGTGAACGTAAGCATATTTTAGACTTACAAAACAGATAGCTAAAGCTCCGATAGCTCCCGGAATCGCAAAAACCATAAAGTTAGCTTCAAAAGGTAATCCCATACCTAATAAAGCTCCTCCAAGAATTGGTCCTACCATTCCTCCAATTCTACCTACGCCTGATGCCCAACCGATTCCAGTTGAACGAATATCCATAGGGTAGAACTGTGCAACATAAGCATATAATAAAATTTGAGTTCCTATAGTAGTGGCACCAGCCATTCCTATTAACAAATAAAGCACAAAAGTGTTGCTCTTGAACCCTAATAAGCTCAACGAAATTGCCGCTAGAGATAAGAAAATTATAAGAACTTTTCTCAAGTGGAATTTATCGCCTAACCATCCGCCGCCAATAGCTCCTATCATAGCACCAACGTTTAACGCTAATAAGAATGATAAACTAGATCCTAATGGATAACCGGCTTGTGTCATTAATTTTGGCAACCAAGAATTTAATCCATAAACCATTAACAAACACATGAAGAATGCTATCCAAAACATGACAGTACTGATTCCTCTATTGTTTTTGAAAAGTTGCACTAAACTTGCACCCGGAACTTTTTCAGGTGTTTCAAAAGTTACTTTTTCATTGGCAACAATAGCATTTGGATCAATTTTTGAAATAATCTTTGAAACTTCTTCATTTTTATCACTTCTCACTAAAAAAGCTAAAGAATCAGGAAGGTATTTTAAGATAATTGGCAATAGTATTAAAGGAATTCCACCTACATAAAATACGGATTGCCATCCGAAACTTGGCAAAAGTAACATTCCCAATCCGGCAGAAAGCATTCCGCCTACTGCATAACCGCTAAACATTACTGTTGTTAACAAAGAACGCATCTTTTTAGGCGCATATTCAGTAATTAAAGCAACGGCATTGGGCATTAAACCGCCAATTCCTAAACCTGAAATGAATCGGCTTAATCCAAATTGGAATGGATTTACCGTCAAAGTGTTAACCAAAGTAAATACGCTAAAAAGAACCAAGCATATTATAATTGATTTTTTTCGACCGATTTTATCGGCTAATGGTCCGAAAATAAGTGCCCCGAACATCATTCCGAATAAGGCATAACTTCCTAAAGTTCCTGCTTCCATCGGTGTTAGGTTCCATTCTTTCATTAAAATGGGTAAAACCACACCGTAAATGACTAAATCATACACATCAAAAATGATGATTAAAAAACACCAGAAAAGTACTTTCCAGTGAAAACTTCCAAATCGAGCATCGTCGATTACCTGTTGAATGTTAATAGTTCTCATGAGTTTTATTTAATTTTTGGTTGTTACGTTATTGGATTAGTTTTTGGTTTTTGTTTAGTTTTAAGTTGTGAACGTTTGGCCTGTCGGTAAAAATTTTTCTAAATAGAAATTACTGTAGTGAATTGCTTCAGTTGCTAGAGATTCTTTAACGGCTTCCACCATTGGATTAGGTCCGCAGATATAAATATCATAATCGTTTTCAGTTAAGTTTTCTTTAGTAATCCATTGGGTCACAAATCCTTTTGAAAAACGAGATGATTCTTGAGCAGAAACACAGCATTCGAAGTTAAAGTTCAGCTTCGATTTAAATTCTTCTAATCGATTTAATTCCACTAAATTTTCTTCTGTTGTAGCTCCGTAGTATAATGTAATTGGATTGGTATTTCCTTCAGTTGCTAAGCTTTCTAGCATAGCCAAAAACGGTGCAATTCCTGTTCCTCCGGCAAAAAATAAAGTTGGTTTTTCAATTTGTCGCAAATAAAAACTTCCTAAAGGTCCGGTTACATTCAATGATTCGCCAACTTTAGCTTCATCTTTTAAATATTCGCTCATTAAACCATTAGGGACAATTCGAATTAAAATTTCTAATTCATTTTGAGCGCCTTTATTGGCAAAAGAGTAAGAACGCGTTTGCCCACTTCCCGGAACTTCGATATTTACATATTGTCCTGCCAAAAATTCTAAAGTTGCATTATCTGGTAATTGCACTTTTAACTGAACGATTTCGGGAGATAAATAGTTAACGGCTGAAATTGTAGTAGCAAAAGTTTGAGTTTCTACTTTACAAGCTGTTGAGCTGGCAAAAATTTCAATAATCATATCCGATTCCGGAGTCATTTGGCAAGCCAAACCAAAACCTTGAGCTGCTTCTTCATCAGTTAAGGCTTCATCTATGTAATCACCTCCGTCATAACTTCCTGATTTTACTTTGCACTTGCATGTTCCACAGGCTCCGTCTGCACAATCTAACGGAATATTAATTCTATTACGATAGGCTGCATCAGATACTTTTTCATTCGGTAAACCTTCGATTATTTTGGTTACACCATCTTCAAAATTTAAAGCAATTCTTGACATAATTTTAAATATGATAAACGTCTAAAACCTGACGTATGTAATCGTTTTTGACTACAACTTTTTTGTTAGTAATTAAATAGGATTCTTCTGTTTTTTGTAGTGTATAATTACTTGTTCCAAAATAAATATCTGTTGTTTTGTATCGGAACGAGTAGGTGTGCCAGTTAAAACGAACTTTTACTTCGCTGTCATTTTCTTCTAAGATTTCGACATTTGTAATATTGTGAGAAGTTCTAGGTTCCGGCATTGAGGCAGAAGAGCGCTCTGTTTTGATTCGGAAAACACGATCTTCCAATCCACCGCGATTAGGATAATAAATCAATGAAATTTCAGATTGAAAATCGGTAGTGGTTTCGTCTTCATCTGTCCAAGCCGGCATCCAGTAAACAGCATCTTCATGGTAACATCCTAACCAATTTTCCCATTCTCTATCATCTAAAAAACGAGCTTCTTTGTATAAAAAAGCAGTTATTTTTTCAAAATTTGTCATTTTAAATTCTAATTAATTAAACTAATTCTTCTTTAGAAATCTCTTTGATCAAAGCTTCTTTCCAGTATTCATGTTGGGATACAAATAAACCTTCATCTTCTGATTTAATTCCGCTTATTACCGGATTAATTCCCATTTTTTCAGCGTGATCATCTGGTCCGTAAACCCAATGTGTTGCACCGCGACTCATATCGTTATAAGGTAACGTTGTAGATTCGTAAGCAATTTGGCATGAACGGAATTCCTCTAAATCATCGGGAGTTCCCATACCGGTTACGTTGAAGAAATCTTCGTATTGACGGATTCGGGTTGAACGTTCTTCTTTACTTTCGCCTTTTACTCCGAAACAATAAATAGTAATTTCAGTTTCATTCACTGAAATTGGACGAACTACACGAATTTGAGTAGAAAACTGATCCATGATGAACACATTAGGATAAACACCTAAATTGCGTGTCATTGTTAACATAAATCCTGCTTTTTCTTCACCGAATTCTGCTATCAAACGATCTTTTTGTTTGTAGATGGGACTTACTTCCGGATTTAATTTGGTTGTCCAAAGCAATATATGACCGTTTTTAAAGCCATATCCGCCCGCTCTAGGTGATTTACTCCATCCGTTGGCATCAACTGCCTTTGTGCCTTCTTTATCGTAGTTACGGCGCGCCATAGTGGCTACATAATTCCAATGTACTGAAGAAACGTGGTAACCATCAGCCCCATTTTCCATTTGCAACTTCCAGTTTCCGTTGTAAATGTATTGTGATGAACCGTTTAAGACTTCTAATCCTTCCGGAGATTGATCCACAATGTGATCGATAATTAAAGTAGCATCATTAAGATATTCTTTTAAAGAAACTACATCAGGATTTAAGGAACCAAAAATGAAACCTCTATATGATTCTAAACGAGCCACTTTCTTCAAATCATGAGAGCCTTCGCAGTTAAATTGTTCCGGATAACCCGCTTCTTTTGAATCTTTTACTTTTAGAAGCTTTCCTGAATTGTTAAATGTCCAACCGTGAAATGGGCAAGTAAAAGAGGATTTGTTTCCTTTTCTGTAGCGGCAAAGTTGTGCTCCTTTGTGCGAACAAGAATTGATAAGACCGTGTAATTGACCTTCTTTATCACGAGTAATAACTACAGATTGGCGACCAATATAGGTTGTGTAATAGTCATTTGCATTGGCTACTTGTGATTCGTGTGCTAAATACACCCAATTATTCTCGTAGATGTATTTCATTTCAAGTTCAAATAATTCAGGATCTGTAAAAGCTTTTCGATTGTGCTGATACTTTCCGTTTTCTTTATCGTGAATCAATAAAGAATCGATATAATTTACTGTGTTTTGTTCCATAATTACTTCGTTTTAGGCAATAGAAATCCTCCTCTGAAATCAGAGTTTTTTAAAAGATTTAAAATAATTTGGTGATTACTTGTTAAGAAGAGAAAAAAACCGTGCTATAGAAAACACGGTTTTCCTATAGTTTTATGCTGTAACAATAGCTGCTCTGGTTCTGTGATTTTCACCAGGAGCTATTTTTGAAGAGTCGTGTACCATGTTGAAATCGAAATCGATAGAAGCAAAAGCTTCGTCTTTTCCTAAAGCTTTAGCTTGTTCAGTTGTATAGTGCGTTACTGGTGGAACTAATTCAGCTCTATCAGCAAAAGCAAAGTCTTGACCTAATAACGGATCTCCGTCAATATTGATTTGAGTCGTTAATTTTCTATAATTAGGAGCTGTAACAAAGAAGTGAATATGCGCCGGACGAGAACCGTGACGACCTAACCATTTCATTAAATTATCGGTACAACCATTTGGAGGACAGCTATATCCAACAGGTAAGAATGATTTAAACTGATATCTTCCGTCTTTTCCTGTACGGATCGCTCTACGCAGGTTAAATTCAGACTGTGTGGTATCAAAATAAGAATATAATCCGTTTAAGTTACAATGCCAAACCTCTACTAAGGCACCTTCAATTGGATTTCCTTCTTCGTCAACTACAGTTCCTTGCATGTATAATGTTTCGTCTCCTTGATTAGGCTCATTTTCCAATTCTGCATAACTTAAAGTTTCAGGAGAACCTGCAACATATAAAGGACCTTCAATTGTACGGGGTGTTTTTAAATGAACACCAGCTTGCTCATCTTCCCAATCCATTCTTACATCAATAAAATGCTCAATTCCTAAACCTGCAAATACAAGTCCCCATTCGTTGTTTTTACCTGTTTGAGAAAGCCAATCACACGCATGCCACATTTCTTCTGAAGTGATGTTTAAATCATCCATAGCATAAAATAAATCTCTTAATAAACGAGATACAATTTCTTTTACACGTGGGTTACCTTCTCCATTTTTTTCTTGAGATTGAATTCGGTTCAATACTTCATCAATTAACTCTCTAGTCATAATTTCTGATTTTTTAATTATTAGTAAGTTTTTATATAATAAAAGAGCGAATTATTAATTTGACAATAATCAATAAATCTTAATATGTATTGTTTATTTTTTTATACATATTTTTTTGTTATATGCAAATTTTATATTTATTTGGAGCAAAAAATTATGTTTTTAAATAAAAAATAGGACAAATCAATTTTTTTTACACTATAAACAAAAAAAATAACATTTTTTACGTTTTCAAACGTTATAGTAATGTAAAAAAAAGGACTTTTAAATAGAACGGAAACAAATAAACCTTCTCATTAGGGAAGTTAAGAAACTGATGTATAAAGTATTAAAAGAAAGAAAATACTTAGTAAATATTTATGAGAAGAAATTATTTAGCTCCTATTGAAGCTCGGTATTCTTTTGGAGTCATACCTGTTTTCTTTTTGAATAAACGAGTCAAATAACCCGGATCATTTAATTCGATTTTATAGGCAACATCAGAAATAGACAATTCGAAATCAGCAAGCATTTTTTTGACTTCGTCTATATAGTATTCAATAATAATATCTTTAGGTGATTGCCCGGAAACTTCTCTACAAATTTTGTTTAAATAACCTGCAGAAATGTCTAAAAGAAATGCATACTCTTCTACACCAAACTTAAATGAATTTTTTTCTCTAATTAATTGTAAGAATCTCCTGTAAAATAAAGTAAATTTATTGTCTTGAATTTGAATAGATAATTTAGATGTAGTTGGGATTCTATACAAACGCAACAATAACATCCCTACCAAATACTGCAAGGCATGTTGTTTTGCAGGCAAATCACTGTGATATTCATAAATACACTTATGTAGCGTATTATAAGCATCACTAATTAGTTTATCTTCAGGATCATGTTTAAAAATATGTACTTCATCCATTCTAATGATAATATCTGCATCCAATTTGAGCATGTTTTCCATACTCTTATCATGCAGAGAAATTACCCAGCCTTTCACATCAGGATGCATTTTAAAACCGTGAACAATATTTTTTGGAATCGTCAAAAAAGAAATTCCCTCTATTAATTCTGACTCATCATTAATGAGTAATTCTGCATAACCTTCTTCAATTACAAAAATTTGGAACAAATTACTATGCACATGAGGTTTTATATACCACTCGTGTCTTTTACCTGTAGCTTCAAAAGAACCAATATGAATGGTCTCACGAACCATGTTGATGGAATCGTCACCATAAATACCTTTAAAAAAAAGTTTGTCTTCTGAATTCATCTCAATTTCTCCTTCAAACAAAAATAAGAATAAACTATTAAACTTTCAAAAAAATAGTTTTTGATTATAAAAACAGGATTAAATAAATTAATTCTGTTTGATTTTCATATTTTTTGAATGGTTTTATATGCTTTTACAACCAAAATACTTTTAAAACGCTTTAAAATTAGTTTTACTTGTTTTTTAGGACGTAAATATGTGATGAAAATTCTTTTTTGAAGATTCCGTACACATTTGAAGCAAAACCAATACAAAATGCTTTAATCGGATTCATTTTACCGTTTTTATATTTTTCGGATAATAAACTCACATAAAAACTATCAAACCACATCGGTTTAATTTTTAACAGTTCGATATTTTTTTCTGAAAATATTTTTTTGATCGCTGTAGCAGAAAAATGCCAAAAGTGACGAGGTACATCATAAGCGGCCCAAAATTCTTTATAATATTTTGCATCATACGATTTGTAATTAGGAACCGCAATAATAATAGTTCCGCCCGATTTACAAATTCGTTTCAATTGGTTTAATTGGTAATCCAAATCGGGAACATGCTCTAAAACATGCCACATGGTAATCACATCATAACTTTGATCAGGAATGGCTTCCAAATTTTCAGCAAACGAAATTCCTTTCCCAACTGCAATTGTTTTTGCTTTAGCATTAGGCTCTAAACCTAAAACATGCCAACCACTTTTTTGAGCAGCTACTAAAAAATCTCCCGTTCCGGCACCAATATCCAACAAAGATCCTTTTTTAGCAAATTTTGAAATTAATTCGACTTTACTTTGAATAGCATACACTTTCACACTTTGATAAATTTTTTCGAAAAGTGTTCGTGCACCATCTGTATGTGAAATATAATCTTCACTTTCATAATATGAAGGCAATTGTTCAAGCGATGGAGTAGGAGTGGTTTTTAAAATTCCGTATTCCTTATTTTCTAACAAAGAAAAAGATTCTCCGGAAACCGAAAAATCTTTAACGTTAACATAAATATTATTTTCTTTAAAAGTCATTTTTTGTATTTCTTAATGTGACTTCTCGTCTCTCGACTCCGCTCGAGATAACAAATCGAAGTGATAAAATTAAACTCTAAAAATAAAATGTTTCACGTGAAACATTTTATTTCTCTTTCTTCTTTTCTCTTGAAAAAATTATCTTCCCATATAAATCAACAACACAGAAATATCACTTGGCGATACACCGCTAATACGAGACGCTTGTGCAATTGTTTTAGGGCGAATTTTATTTAGTTTTTGTTTGGCTTCAATTGAAATGGATTTAATTTTATCAAAATCGAAATTATCCGGAATTTTAACATCTTCTAAACGATGTAATTTATCTGCGTGACTTTTTTCTTTTTCAATATATCCCGAATATTTCACTTGAATTTCTGCTTGCTCCACAATTTCGTCATCCAATTGATGTTCGTTGATATATTCGCTTACTTTTTCAAATTTTTTAAAATCTTCTAAATCCAATTGTGGCCGCGAAAACACTTTAAACATTTTATCGGGTTGTGCCATTGGCGAAGAACCTTTGGATTCTAAAATCGGATTTGCTTCTTCTGGCTTTACACTGGTTTCTTTAAAGAATTGTAAAAACGCTTCGGACTTCACCATTTTTTCTTCCATGCGTTCCATGCGTTCTTGTTTTGCTAAGCCAATTGCATATCCTTTTGGTGTCAAACGCAAATCAGCATTATCTTGACGCAACAAAGTTCTATATTCAGCACGAGACGTAAACATTCGATATGGTTCTTCAGTTCCTTTCGTAATTAAATCATCAATAAGAACTCCAATATAGGCTTCGTCACGTTTTAAAATTAATGGCTCTTGTTCTTTCACTTTTAATGCTGCATTTATACCAGCCATTAAACCTTGAGAAGCGGCTTCTTCATAACCCGTTGTTCCATTAATTTGCCCCGCGAAATATAAACCTTCTACTAATTTTGTTTCCAACGTATGCTTCAATTGCGTAGGAGGGAAGTAGTCATATTCGATAGCATACCCCGGACGAAAGAATTTTACATTCTCAAAACCCGCTACAGAACGCAATGCTTTAAACTGAACATCTTCCGGCAATGAAGTAGAAAAACCATTCACATACACTTCAACAGTATTCCAACCTTCCGGTTCCACAAAAAGTTGGTGACGATCTTTATCAGCAAAACGATTGATTTTATCTTCAATCGAAGGACAATAACGCGGACCAATACTTTTAATGCGTCCGTTAAACATTGGACTACGATCAAAACCTTCGCGCAATAAATCGTGCACTTGATTTGAAGTATAGGTCATCCAACACGAACGTTGTTCTTTTAAAGGTTGCGTTTGATTAGAATATGAAAATTTTTGTGGATTTACATCACCTGGTTGTTCAATCATTTTAGAATAATCTAAAGAGCGACCATCTACACGTGGAGGCGTTCCTGTTTTCATTCGTCCAGCTTCAAAACCTAAATTCACCAAATCTTCCGTAATTCCATAAGAAGCACTTTCTCCTGCACGTCCACCACCAAATTGTTTTTCACCAATATGAATTAAACCGTTCAAAAACGTTCCGTTAGTTAAGACAACTGTCTTACCTTTTATCTCAATTCCTAAAGCTGTTTTCACACCTACAAGCTTTCCGTTTTCCGTTAAAATTCCGGAAACCATTTCTTGATAGAAATCCAAATTTGGAGTTTGTTCTAACATCATTCGCCATTCTTCTGCAAAACGCATCCTATCGCTTTGACATCTTGGCGACCACATAGCAGGACCTTTGGATACGTTCAACATTTTGAATTGGATTGCCGTTTTATCGGAAACAATTCCAGAGTAACCACCCAAGGCATCAATTTCACGAACGATTTGCCCTTTTGCAATTCCACCCATTGCAGGGTTGCAAGACATTTGAGCAATGTTTTGCAAACTCATGGTAACTAATAAAGTTTTACAACCCATATTAGCAGCAGCAGCAGCAGCTTCAGATCCGGCATGACCAGCTCCCACAACTATAACATCATATTGATCTTGAAATAGACTCACTTTAATATGAATTTTAATTATTTTTTTAAGCTGTTCCACGTGGAACAGCTTAAACTTACTTTTTTTCACAAACGTTCCAAGTGGAACGTTTATTTTATTTAATCTTCTTTTTTGTTCCACGTGGAACAAAAAGAATAAGGAAGTGGTTTAATGTTTCACGTGGAACATTTGTATTTTTTCCTCTTCCTTTGTGCGCATCAACTGTTCGTCGGCTTCTGATTTATCTTTATAACCACAGTAATGCAATACCCCATGCGACATCACTCTTTTTAATTCTTCTTCAAACGAAACTTGAAAATCATTAGCATTATCTTGCACACGTTCGACAGAAAGGAAAATATCGCCACTAATTATATCACCTTCTGTATAATCAAAACTAATAATATCAGTAAGTGTATCGTGGTCTAAATACTGTACATTGATCTGATGTAAATATTCATCATCACAAAATATATAGTTGATTTCGCCTAAAATTTTACCTTCAGATTTAACGATAGACTCAATCCAATCAGAATATACATCTTCGTTTTCTAAAGCAAAATCAATTTCGTAATTAAAACTAATCATGTTGGTTGAAATAATTTTGAACCTTTTTATTGTAATTTGGCTGCAAAGGTAGTGTTTGTCTGTTTAAAATTTCAATACTATTCAAATAATCTTTCACCTCTTTAGGAAGCGGTTTTGATGTTCCGTTATATTCCTCTTTATTGGTATTCGATTTTCTTTTATTGTCTTCACCTTGTTGTTGAATAGCTTTTTCTAACTTCAATAATTCGTGATTTAAATTCAATATCTTTTGAAGCGTTTCGTTTTTAAAACCTTTATTCAATAATTGCTTTTCAATATCTTTCATCTTATCTAAAGCCGATTGACCAATACCTGAATTACCTTCTTTTTGCAAAGCTTGCTGTAAAGCATCACGCAATTGTTGTTGCTGTTTTAAAATCTCTAAAATCTCCCCGGCTTCACCTTCATTTGTTCCATTTTTTCCTTCTTGTTGTCCGCTTTCACCTTGTCCTTGCCCACCTTCTTTACCACTTTTCTCTCCTTTTTCTTTTCCCTTTTCCTTTCCTTTGCCCATACCATCTTGCATTTGTCCGCTCAACTCTTGTTGCTTTTTAATAATATCAGGTAACTGCATACCACCACCTGAACCTTTTCCGGGTTGTGGTTTTCCCTGTCCTTGACCCGACATTTGCATTTGCATCATCATATTACTTTGAATATTGCTAAGCATATCAGCAAGAGTATTAACAGCGGTTAAAGTGTACTGCTGATGTCCTTTTCCTTTGTAAAAATTATTATCAGCCAAACTGGAAAGCGAATGATCCAAATTATAATGAACGTTTCCAACTTCATTTAAAACCACTTCTGAAATCATAGGATTTCTTTTGGCTATAGCAAAAATACTATCGTCAACGTGTTTAAACTGTATCTTCAAATTCTGTTGCTCTTTTAGTATTTTATTAAACTGTAGGGTAGAGGATTTTGCATTATCGGTAACCTTTAGCAAGTCTTCTTGATTGAAAGAAAATGCTAAAAGATTATCTAATATCTGGCGTAAAGCTTTTACATCTTCTTCCATTTGCATCATATCTCCAGCATTCATTGATGCACTCATTTGTCCTCCCATTTCTTTCATTTTTTGACCTGCAGCTTTCTGACTTGGCTTCGCTTTTTGTTGATTATTTTTCTCTAAAGCATCGGAAGCTTTATTCAAATCGTTTTGGATATCCTTTTCTTCGCTATCCGTATTTGGAATATCTAAAGGAGATTGCAATTCATTATTGTCTTTTTCTAATTGATCTAATTCCTTCTTAATTTGATCGAACTCCTTATTGATTTTATCTTGTTCCGCTTTGGTGTTTTTATCTTCATTTTGTTTTGATAAGTCCTCTTGCTTTTCACCTAATTGTTCTAATTTATCAGCAACTTGTTTTGCCTTTTCTTCTGTATAATACCGTTTTGTTAGTTCTACTAATTGCTCTAAACTCATTTGCTGATTCTTCGTATTTTGCTTCAATTGATCCGCTTTATTGAACAATTCTTCCTTCTGTAACTTTTCAGTTAGCTTTTCCAATTCTTCCAAAAGCTTCTCGTTTTTCTCAGATTGCTTTTGAAACTCATCTAAACGACGTTCTAATTCTTTGTTTTCTGGCGTATCTTCTTTTTTGAAATCTTTGATATTTTCTTCTAACTTTTTGGAAAACTCTTTCATCATCTCTTCTTGTCGTTGCTGTTTAGAAATGAAGTCTTTTATTTTCTTTTGATCCGAAAAATTCAAAGAAGATTTCTCTTTATTTAAACGTTCCAAATCATCCATCTTTTGCAATTGCTTTTCCTGTTCTTGCAGCGATTTTTCTAAAGCATTGATATTTTCTTGTTGGTTTTGCAATAAGACATCGTCTTTTTCATTGGCAGTTAGTTCATAATGTTTAAAAACGTTAGATTTTGTGCTTTTATTACCATTAACTATATCATTATCAAATACTTCAAAATAATATTCATACGAAATTCCAGGTTGCAACTGTAAACCAGCCGGAAATGTGTAAACAAAACGATCATACAGTCCTTTGTTTAAAGGTAGAGCTGCTTTTCGAACATTATCTTTATGGTCTTTATCATAGAAAACAACTTGTAATTTTGATAATCCATAATCATCGGAAACTTGCCCAACGATCATTTTAGCATTGGTCTTTAAACTATCCGGAACAAAATTAGCGTTGATTGTAGGAAACTGATCTTTGACTACATCAATAGCATATCCCAGTTTTTCATATCCTTTCAGTTCTTTATTAGAAGTAATAATTTGATATTCGAACGGATTTCGGATTACTTTAGTAAATGAAAATATAGCATCATTGAATTGGAATGGAGTAGTAGTATCATCAACCGTAAAATCAATAGCAGTAGTCGCTTTTGCATCAATTTTCCAATTAATTCTAGTTCCTTCCGGCACTATAATATTTCCAGTTCCCGTAACCGTTTCATTCTTTCTATTCAAATAACTTGGGAATCTTAGTTCCATAGCAAAGTTTGAAATAGAAGGTACATTCATTACTTCCAAAAGATAATCTTGAGAAACCACTTCATTAGAACTCAACTGGAAATTTACATCTTGCAAAACATTCGTCAAGTTATATACAAATTTTCCAGGAGCAATATTCTCCATAAAATAGGTTTCGTTACCAATTTTTATCTTCACATTTTCCGGAATAATCTTTCCGTTAGTATTCACTTGTAACAAAAAATTATCGTGTTGTTTTACCTTTAACTCTTTATTTAAAATCGTAAAATGAAATGGAGCAGGAGGAGCATAAGCTGTTTCATAATGAACCACACGATTTAAACTTTCACCGATTACCGAAGAATTACCAGTTGCAAAAAACAATAACAAAACAATAATTGGAATTAATGCATAAGGCAAATACTTTTTATTTTTAGAAAAATCAATAGCATTAGAAAATGGAATCGGTTGCAATGCATTTGCTTTTTGATCGATAGAAGCTAAAACAAGTTCCGATGGATTCGCATCATTTGAAAGTTGTAGAAAATTCAATAGCTTATCGTTTACTTCTGAAAAGTGATTTCCAATGATTTTAGAAGCTTCGGTATAATCAATTCCGCTTTGCAATTTGAACAACTTGAACAGTGGTAACACAATGAATTTGGACAACAAAAAAACTTCAACTAGAATAAAAAGCCAAAATAAAACCGTACGTCCGCCAGTGGAAAGCCATAAAAAATGTTCCACAAGTAACGTAAATAAAAAGTATAAAAGTCCTAAAGTCATAAAAAGTAAAGCCCCTTTTATGATTTCATTCGTGTAATACTTCTTAATAAAAGACTCTAATTTGTTGTAAATGATTGATTTTGTTTCCAAGGTTCTTTTGCATTTGCATTTAACCTATAAAAGTACAATTTTAAAATAAAGAAAAATGTTAATTTATTTTGAATAAAAAAGCCCAGTTTAATTAAACTGGGCAAACATATTTTTTTATAGTGCAGCAATAAAGCAATTAAATCCTTAAAGGGGCACTTAGAGACCACAAAGATACAAAAAAAATTATATTTTAAAATCAGTTTTTTCCTGAATTATAGATTTAACCTTTCCATTAACAAAATATTTATCGAGTATACTATCTAATTGTAGCTCAAAATCATTTTTTCTATTCTCAGATATTGAATTTAGTAAAAAAGAAATTACTTTACAAGCAGCATCTAAAGTATGTGTATTTCGTGTAGAATAAGTAATTTGATATATTTTTGAAAAACCTTTACCTAAATTTAAATCATATAAAACACCGCCATGCGCGCAAATATTTCTTAAAAATATTATATTTTTCATAAAATTAGAAAACTTATAAACATCATATATATTATAACATTTAGAAATTCTCTCTTTAATCTCATTATCATTAATACTATCGAATATTTTAAAAACAGTACCAAATGTAAAATATTCTATCGTCTTCCATGCAGGTGCATATTTATCATTAATATACTTTTTATGGTGATTCTTAATTACATTTATTTTCTTAAAATCATCATTATAATGTTCATCAAAATTATTTATAAAATCTGAACTAATAACTTTAGGATCAACAAACCAAGTAGGAGAGTTTTTATATTTATTAGAAATATAATATACTATTTTCGTCCTAAAGTTAATTTCAATTCTTGTAAGATATTGTGTAAGCAAAAATCTAAGTTCTGAATCAAAATAATATAAATCTGAAACATCCTTAAATGTAATGTTTTCAACAAATTGTTCTTCTTTAGCATTATAAAAATGATGCCAATAAAAACCTAACCTATAATAACCAATATCTAACAAAATTTCCTTTGCTTTATCTACGTTATCAATAATTAGACCTCTCTTTTGTAAAAGAACTATTTGTTCACTAGTATTTGTTGCAATATTTCCCATTAAAAATATAAAAATCAAAAATATAAAATTAAATCTTAAAATCTTAAAAATGTATCTTTGTCAAAAAAAGAATCAAATACTAAACTATGTCAAAACCAGTTAGAGTTCGTTTTGCTCCAAGTCCTACGGGTCCTTTACACATTGGAGGAGTTCGTACAGCTTTATTTAATTATTTATTTGCCAAAAAAAATGGCGGAACGTTTTACTTGAGAATTGAAGATACCGATCAAACCCGATTTGTTCCCGGTGCTGAAGCTTATATTTTTGAAGCTTTAGAATGGTTAGGAATTGCTCCTGATGAAACTGTTGGAAAAAATGAAAAATTTGGTCCGTACCGACAAAGCGAGCGCAAAGCCATGTACAAAGAATATGCAGAACAATTAATTGCAAATGGTTGGGCATATTATGCATTTGATTCGGCAGAAAAGTTAGATGAATTAAGAAAACAAGCCGAAGCTGAAGGCAAAACTTTTATCTACAATCATACGGTTAGGGAACAATTGGATAATTCTTTGGCTTTATCTAAAGAGGAAGTTGACCAACGAATTGCTAAAGGCGATGCTTTTGTCGTTCGTTTTAAAACACCAACTAATGAAATTTTAGAATTGAATGACATCATTCGTGGAACAGTAAAGTTTGATACCAATTTGTTAGATGATAAAGTATTGTACAAAAGCGATGGTATGCCAACGTATCACTTGGCTAATATCGTAGATGATCATTTAATGGAAACCTCACACGTAATTCGTGGAGAAGAATGGTTGCCAAGTTTACCTTTACACCATTTATTATACAAAGCTTTCCAGTGGAAAGCACCAGAATTTGCCCATTTGCCCTTGATTTTAAAACCTATTGGAAACGGAAAACTATCGAAAAGAGATGGTGATAAAATGGGATTCCCAGTATTTCCTTTAGAATGGAAAACAGAAGAATCAATCTCAATGGGTTACCGCGAACAAGGCTATTTTCCGGAAGCTGTGGTTAACTTCTTAGCTTTATTAGGTTGGAATGACGGAACTGAAAAAGAATTGTTCAATTTAGACGAATTGATAGCTTCTTTTGATTTAGCTAGAGTAAATAAATCAGGTGCTAAGTTTGATCCGGAAAAAAATAAATGGTTTAATCATCAATATTTGATTACCAAATCGGATGAAGAATTAGCTGTTCTTTTTGCTACAATTGTTAAAGAAAAGGGAATTGCTACAACTTTAGACTATTTAACCAAAGTGATTGCTCAAGTAAAAGACAGAGCTAATTTTGTGACGGATTTATGGAATTTATCGGATTATTTCTTCGTTGCACCAACATCGTATGATGAAAAAGCAACAAAAAAATGGAATGAAGAAACCAAAGAATTGCTTCAAAAGGTAATAGAACAATTGAATTCTTATGCTGATTTTACTTCATTAACGATAGAAAACAGCTTAAAAGAATGGATGGCAGCAAATGAAATTGGAATGGGAAAAGTAATGCAACCGCTTCGTTTAAGCTTGGTAGGCGAGTTAAAAGGTCCGCATTTGTTTGATATCATTGAAATGATTGGTAAAGAAGAAACTATCAAACGTATTGAAAAAGCAATAGCTACAGTATAAAAACCAAAAACCCTCAACAATGTTGAGGGTTTTATATTTCTATTCAATAGCACTATGAAGAGTTTTAATATATTGATCAAGATCAATTTTAAATCCTTCTTTAGATGGAAAAAAATGTACACCATAACCCATTACCGGTACATATAAATATTCATATAAACGAGAGAGATCTTCAGTTTTATAAATACATTTGTCATGATTAAAAAGAAATGCAATACCCTTTTCATTATTTAAAATAGCTTCATCAATTCTGCTTTTATCTACAATTTCAATTTTATATTTATAATTTGAATTAAAATAATCAGTAGTATTTTCATCTGCTAAATCTTTATCAACCAATAATGTTAAATCTTTAAGTTCCATAGCATTTGGATTCAATTTCTTTGGAGATTTATTCATCGCATTCTCAACAAAGGCTTTTTTATATTCTTTATAAGATTCAAAATTATTTTCTAAAGCAAACTGCATTTTTAATTTGAAAAGACTCAAGGTAAATTTAATATCTGCTTCAGTAATTAGATAAAATTTTTGTTTTTCTTTAAAATCAAAATCTTCAACTAGAAAATAAGCATTATAATCAATTTTATAACCACAAAGGCCATAATACAAAAGCATTTCACCTGGTTTAATGCTTTTATTATTATAAGTACCAATAAAGTTATATTTTTCCTTATATTTTTTACTTGTTACAAAATTGATAAATTCCTTACCAACCAAATATTTCTTAATTCTTTCTTTACCAAAAAACTCTTCAGCATATTTTTTAATATTTGGATTATAAATAGCTGAATTCTCATCATTTTCATCTAATAATCTTACTACAATAGGCTTAGTAGTAGCCAAAGCTAATTTTTCTGAATCTAAAAAAGAATCGAAATTCTGACCAAATGAAGTAGTCAGAGATAAAAAAAATAAACTCACCAAAATATTTCTCATAAAATAAAGATTATTTATAAAAAATAAAGCCCAAATATAAACTATTTGAGCTTTAACTATTTAAATAAAAAATTAAATATCTTACAAATAAAAAGTAATCATTCCACTGATCAATCCTATATTTCCTTTAAATTTTTCATTTCCGTTTAAAGCCACCAATTCAGCATTTTTATTCAAGTTATTCATAATGTTGTTCAAACCATATTGATAACTAAAATGCAAACGAACTTGTTTGAATCCAGCAGTAACTCCAGCATAAATGTTTCCGTTAATCTTAGTAATATCTACAATATCATTAGCCGTTAATAAAGGACTATCTTTTAAGAACTTATTTTCGTCTAAATCATCAATTTTAAGCTTTCCATTTACTTGTAAAACAGGACCAATTTCCAAAGTTAAATGGTTTTCAACAACCATATAACTAGCAACTAAATATATTTGTACAGCACTTAACTTGAATTTAATATCTTCATTTGCTACTGATTGCATTGAAAAATTACTATCCGTAAAATGCATACCAAATACTGCCTGCCAATTGTTATAATAATTTCCTCTCAATGAAAAACCACCAATCCAACCTGCTTCCGGACTGGCATTAAACTGATTGGAAAACAAACTCAATTGAGTAACTCCTCCTGAAATCCCAATTCTATTGTTATCTCTGTAACCGTATTGAGCAAAAGAACTTACAGAAACTAATAAAAATATAAAAGCAACAATTTTTTTCATAAATAGATCATTTTGAACCAAAAGTAGGGTTTAAAATCTAAAACTGTAACTTTTTTATAGAAAAAGCGTATAATAGATATAACCAATCAAAAAAATATTATGATTTATCCTTTTATTGTTATTATTGTCTTTCTTGTTTTTGCATCTTTCTTTACAGTAAAACAACAAACTTCAGTAATTATTGAGCGCTTTGGAAAGTTTCATTCCATTCGTAATTCCGGATTACACATGAAAATTCCGGTTATTGACAGAGTTGCCGGAAAAGTAAACCTGAGAATTCAACAGTTAGATGTAATCATCGAAACTAAAACCAAAGACAACGTATTCGTAAAACTAAAAGTTTCCGTTCAGTTTAAAGTTTTACAAGAAAGAGTATACGAAGCCTTTTATAAATTAGAATATCCGCATGACCAAATTACTTCGTATGTATTTGACGTAGTGCGTGCTGAGGTTCCAAAATTAAAATTAGATGACGTTTTTGAACGTAAAGATGATATCGCTATTGCTGTAAAACGCGAATTAAATGAAGCTATGTCAACCTATGGTTACGACATTATCAATACATTAATTACCGATATCGATCCGGATATTCAAGTTAAAAATGCGATGAACCGTATCAATGCTGCTGATCGTGAAAAAACAGCTGCCGAATATGAAGCAGAAGCACAACGTATTAGAATTGTGGCTAAAGCTAAAGCAGAAGCAGAAAGTAAACGTCTTCAAGGTCAAGGTATTGCAGACCAACGTAGAGAAATTGCTCGTGGTTTGGTAGAATCGGTAGATGTGTTAAATGGAGTAGGGATCAACTCTCAAGAAGCTTCTGCGTTGATTGTAGTTACCCAACATTATGATACGCTACAAGCTATCGGAAGCGATAACAACAGTAACTTGATCTTGTTACCTAACTCTCCACAAGCCGGAAGTGATATGTTAAACAACATGGTGGCTAGTTTTACAGCAAGTAACCAAGTGGGCGAAGCTATGAAAAAAGCACCAAAAAAGAAAAATGACGACGACACCGAAGCGTAAGATGCTGAAATAAATTACTCTGTCAATTCGCTAACGCTTGTGTCAGCATGACAAAGAAAAATCAGAAATCCATCAGTTGAAAAATTGGTGGATTTTTTTTGGAACAAAACGTGAAGCATTTTTTAAACGCAAGTTCCTGCTGTTCACTAAATTTTTGTTTTTTGTATTTTATAAATTGTCTCTCCAAATTATCATCTCAAGCAAAATTATGAGACAAGAAGCTCAGTGTGACAAAAAAACAAAAGATACCGCTTCCATCAGGGTTAAAAAGTAAACTTTAGGGCATTTTTTAGTCTAAAATTAAAATAAAGCGATTTAATCAATTTTTATTTTATTAGATATAAATCATATTACCCAATTTTAAAACGGTCTTAAAATTAAAATATGGAAGCTACTTTTAAAAGTTAATATTTATTAAAAGTAAAATAATAATAAATTTTAATTATTATATAAAAAATCAATAATTAACAATAATACAATTAATACTTTCTATATTATAAAATTAAAGCCCATAAGGAAATCTTATAGGCTTTAATTTATAATTATCATTCTACTGATTCAACTAAAAAATCAAAATATTTTTTCATTACTCCCAAATCTCGGAAAAAATTAGGAGGGGAATAATCAGCAAATAATTCTTTAAAATTTTCTGCTTTATAAATTTTAGCATCTCGAAAAATAAAAGCTACTCCCTTTTCATTCTTTAAAATAGCTTGCTCTACTCTGTCTCTGTCAACAATCTCAATTTTATAATGATATACTTCTTTTAATTTAGTAATAAATTTTTTTAAATCATAATCACCATAATAGTGTCCAAAATTCCAATCTTTATCGACAACTAATAGCGTTAAATTTTTCAATTCTTCAGCATTGGGATTTAATTCTTTAGCAGACTTTTTTACAAAAGGTCCTTTTTTAGTAGTTCTAATTTTTTCAATATTTACATCTATTTCATTTTTAAAATTTAATATCATAAATTTAATATCCCCTTCTGATAAATGATAAGGTGTTTTTTTATCAACCAAATAAAATGCTGTAGACATCACTGGAATTTTATAATAACTTGGTCCACAAACACCTAATCTAAAACTTAAGTATGGATCATCAACTGAATTACCAACTACAAGCGTACTTATATAATTGTATTTTTTATGATTTTTGTTGTTCTTTATAAATTTATCAAATTCTTTCTTTTCAAGATATTTATAAATTCTATTTCCAAAAATACTATCAGCATACTTTTTAATATTCTCATTAAAAGAAAGTGATGCACTGGAAGTATCTGATAAAATTTTTACAACAATAGGATTATCATTAGCCAATTGCCATTTTTTCACATCCCACTGCGAGAAAGAAAATAGTGTAAACAACAATGTTGAAATAAAAAAAAGTTTTTTCATAAAGAATAATATATTTTAAAAATTATAAAGAAATATGCAACAAAAATAGGGTTCAAATAAATTTTTGATAGATAATCATAATACTTAAGAAATAAAAAATCGCATAATTTAGTTTCTTATAGAATGAAAAATTATGCGATCATATTTTTAAAATCCAGAAAACTTAAACTGTGAACTAATAATTAGTTTATTGTTCACTCACTTTTGCCCAAGTATCTCGTAAACCAACGGTTTTGTTAAAAACTAATTTTTCAGCCGTTGAATCGCGATCCACACAAAAATAACCTAAACGTTGAAATTGGAAATGATCCAAATCTTGAGCTGTAGTTAAACTTGGTTCCACATAACCTGTAATCACTTTTAACGATTCCGGGTTGATGTATTCTTTAAAGTCAACTTCCTTATTTCCATCCGGATTTTCATGGGTAAACAAACGGTCATACACACGAATTTCAGCTTCTTTTGCATGCGGAATAGAAACCCAATGAATGGTTCCTTTTACTTTTCTTTTACTTGCTTCGGTTCCACTTCCTGAACGAGAATCTTCGTCATACGTACAATGAATTTCGGTAATATTTCCGTTTTCGTCTTTTATAACTAATTCTGCTTTAATAATATAGGCATTTTTTAAACGAACTTCTCCATCTAATTTCAAACGGAAAAAACGTTTATCTGCTTCTTCTTTAAAATCCTCTCTTTCAATATACAATTCTTTAGAAAAAGGAACTTTTCTATACGTCATTACTTCTTCTTCAGGATTGTTTTCTGCTTCTAACCATTCTTCTTTTCCTTCCGGATAATTCGTAATCACTAACTTTACCGGATCAAGAACAGCCATAACGCGAGGCGTAATTTTATTCAAATCTTCGCGAACGCAAAACTCTAATAATGAAACATCTATCAAGTTTGTACGTTTAGCAATACCAATAGTTTTAGCAAAATTACGGATAGAAGCCGGTGTATAACCTCTTCTTCTCATACCGGAAATAGTACTCATACGAGGATCATCCCAACCGGTTACATGACCTTCAGTTACCAATTGTAATAATTTACGTTTAGAAACTACTGTATGAGATAAGTTTCTACGAGCAAATTCACGTTGTTTTGGTCTAACTTTTGACTCATCGTAAATGTTAGTTAAAAACCAGTCATACAACTCTCTATGAGGTAAAAACTCAAGTGTACATAAAGAATGTGATACTTGTTCTAAGTAATCACTTTCACCATGAGCCCAGTCATACATTGGATAAATACACCATTTATCAGCAGTTCTATGGTGATGTGCGTGCATAATACGATACATAATAGGATCTCGCATTAACATATTAGGCGAAGCCATATCTATTTTAGCACGTAAAACGTAACTTCCGTTAGGAAATTCACCGTTTTTCATGCGTTCAAATAAGTCTAAATTTTCTTCAACTGAGCGGTTTCTGTTAGGACTATCAGTTCCAGGTTGAGTAGGCGTACCTTTTTGTTTTGCCATTTCTTCTGAAGACTGATTGTCAACATACGCTTTGCCTTTTTTAATTAATTCAACTGCCCAATCATATAATTGTTGAAAATAATCCGAAGCATAACATTCTTTATCCCATTGGTAACCAAGCCATTCCACATCACGTTTAATAGCATCTACATATTCTTGCTCTTCTTTTGAAGGATTAGTATCGTCAAAACGTAAATTAACCGGTGCATTATAATCAATTCCTAAACCAAAATTTAAACAAATGGCACTTGCATGACCTACGTGTAAATATCCGTTAGGTTCCGGTGGAAAACGAAAGCGTAATTTATCATTTGACAAACCATTTTTTAAATCTTCTTCAATGATTTGTTCAATAAAATTCAGTGATTTTTCTTCAGTAGACATTGTCTTTTTTTTACTTTTGACAAAGATAAAAAAAGTTTATGGTTTAAAGTTTATGGTTCAATAAAAACTGTAAACTGTAAACTGTAAACTGTAAACTGTAAAAAAATGGGAACGATTCGATTGAATAATATACGCGTTTTTGCCTATCACGGATGCTTAATTGAAGAAGGAAAAATAGGAAGTGATTATCGTGTAGATTTAGAAATTAAAACTGATTTACGCAAATCAGCAGAAACGGATGATTTACAAGATACTGTTGATTATGTACATCTTAACAATATAGTTGCCGAAGAAATGGCAGAAAGAGCTAAACTATTAGAACATGTTGCTCATCGAATTATTGTGAGAACCTTTAGAGAATTACCTCAAGTTTCACGTATTAAAGTCGGGGTTTCAAAACTCAATCCTCCTATAGGTGGTGATGTAGAAAGTGTTACTATTGAAATGGAAGAGTTCAGAAATTAAAAAAGGCTGTCTCAAGAAAATTTTATGTCAATCTGAAACGAGTTCAGATTCTAGAAAATAATCTTAGATTTTGAAATAAATTCAACATGACAAATACTCTACCTTGAGACAGGTTTTTATTATTACTTACTTCTATATTTTCTTTCTTTATACAAATTACTCGAAGCAACAATATGAGCCAAACCATCTGCTGCTAATTCCTTATTTAATGGCATTGGTACCATCGTTGTATCATTCTCTAATTTGAATTGTAAAGGTTCCGCATTAGGATTAAAAACTACAATTTCGTTGCCCACTCTAAACGAATACGTTTCATGAAACAGCATAATAGTTCTGCCTTCTTTGGTTTGTTTTTTCATTAGATTTCGTCCTACCATAGGCGAATTAGTTGTAATTCCGGATAATTGCAACAACGTAGGCGCAATATCCATTTGGCTTGCTAAATCATCATAAATAGCGGGTTCAACATTAGGTGCAATAATTAAAGCCGGAATATGAAATTTATTAACCGGAACCAAATTTTTTCCATACGTTCGGGTATTATGATCGGCAATAACAATGAAAATGGTATTCTTAAAATAGGCTTCTTTTTTAGCCAATTCAAAGAATTTACCAATAGCAAAATCAGCATATTTCATGGCATTGTGAACTGTATTTTTGGGTTGTTCATACAGATCAATTCTACCATCAGGAAACTCAAAAGGTTCATGATTAGAAGTTGAAAACATCAAAGAAAAGAACGGTTTATTTCCTTGTGATTTAAAGTAATTATTTGCTTTAGTTACCAAATCTTCATCACTATACCCCCAAGTTCCTTTCAAAGCATATTGCTGACCATCACCATCAAAATCAGTTTCATCAATAATATTTTTAAAGCCATTTCCGTTAAAAAACGAAGCCATATTATCAAAATTAGCCATACCGCCATAAATAAAACTGGTATCATAACCTTGACTTCCAAAAGCATCTGCTAGTGTAAAAAAACCTTGTTGAGCACCACTTAATTTAACCACACTTTCAGATGGATTGGGTATAAATCCGGAAGTTACTTGTTCAATTCCTCTAACACTACGTGTTCCGGTACAATACAAATTCGTAAATAATAAGCCTTCTTTTGATAATTCGTCTAACTTTGGCGTTAAAGGCAACCCCCCTAAACAACCTACATATTCGGCACCTAAACTCTCTTGTAAAAAGATCACAACATTGTATTTCAGTTGAATAGAATCGGGTTTCACTTGATGTAAAAAAGGAACTTCAGAAGGAATAAAATCAGTTACATCCATGTATTTTTTTACTCGGTTATAGGCTTCTTGTTCATCCATTTTACCATATTTTTTGGTATTTCCTTCATTCTTTAACGAATAAGCAGCAAAAGCAACGGTATAAGTCGAATTTAAAGCTAAAGAATTCGTCATTTGATCCGAAGAAAAAATAGCATTACTGGCGTTTATAGGACGTTTTGAAGTTAAACTGGAACGAGCTCCCCAGAATAATAAAAAACCTATTGGAACAAACAAAATCAATTTATACAGATACGAAAAACCAGCTACCGGATAAAAATACTTTTTCCCTTTTTTAAATACATAAAACAAAGTGATACCCAGTACTACAAAAGTTCCGATTAATGAACCTAAATAGCTTTTGATTAAGGTTCCGACAACTTCTTTAGGATAAATTAAATAATCTAAAAACAAACGATTGGGACGTGTATCGTACTGGTGCACAAAATCGGGTGTTGCTAATTCCATCAATAGCATGATGAAAAGAAAGAATGTAAAATAAACAGTAAAGAAATTCTTTATTTTTTGTAACCAATTATCCGGTAAAAAAGTAATTAAAACAAAAGGTAAATAGGATAAATAACTCAATAGAATAATATCAAATCGTAAACCGATTAAAAACAATTGAATGTAATTTTCGGTTTCCATAACTCTGTCTTTAAAAATAAAAAAGAGAATTATTCTACTTAAAGAATTGATTATTAAACCAATTAAAAAGAAATGTAATAAAGGTTTTAAATGTTGTGTTTTTTTCATGAATAAAATGGGTTCAAAAATTATTCAAAAGTAATCTAAAAAAAAGGCTTTAAAACATTGTTAAAATTAAAATTTACTAAAATTTTCTTGTGTTACATTAAAATATGTGTAAATTTGCGTTCCAATTAAAGGGCGTCGTGGCCGAGCGGCTAGGCACCGGTCTGCAAAACCGTCTACCCCGGTTCGAATCCGGGCGATGCCTCTGAAAAGAAAGAGTTACTTTTTTTAAGTAGCT